>NZ_RYDN01000001.1:0-360435 GCF_003968735.1 Flavobacterium sp. RSP49
AACAAAAAACACTTGCAAAAACGTTTTTGCAAGTGTTTAATTAAATATTTTTATCTAATAATCTGTATCGGTTATTCAGGACAAGACAACTTAAAAAAAATTAATCTTGATTGATTGTTTTTCTCCAAGTAAAGGAATTCAGGATGTGTCTTTTTGCAAATCTTCCAGGAGATTCAGCATTTACCATTTTTACGTAAGTAGCTTTAGGCACACTAATATATTCGTAAACACTTCCATTTGAAAAATTGATGATCAATCGTCCTTCCACGAACTTATAATCTGTAATTTTTGCAGTTGCAATAGTTTCAGTGTATTCCGGTAAGTTTTGTTTTAGAGTTTCAGGATTGATACTCACTAAGAAATGATAAGCTTCAATAATTTTTTTACTGTTTTCTTCAGCTGCTTTTAAACCAGTTTCATCTCCTTGAAATTTATCAGGATGCGCTTCTTTCATCGCATTACGATATATCGTTTTCAAATCTTTCAGCTCTGCAGTTTTGTCTACATTTAGCAGTTTTCGGTATTCAACTATTTTTTTCATAAATAAGGTAACTACTTGTCTTTTACTATAAAATCAATGTGATTTAATTTCAAAAAGCGACAAATTTTTTGCAAAGGTACACTTTTTTTTATTTTTTTGGTTTCAGACCAATAGATTTTTAAAAAAAAGTCTTTTGAAACGATATATTTAAGGAATAAAAACTAAAAAAGTTTTATTGTTGGGGCTTATTGTTTGCTTTATCGAAATTTTTGGATTTTTTCGGATATTTATTATAACTGATATCACTCGGATTTTCGATGATTGATTTTATCGTAATCCAATCTCCAATACTGTGTTTTTGAGCCATTTTATAGTCCAGAAGATAGGTACCACAAAAAAAATTGTTGTTTTCATCTTTTTCTATGATTCCTGTATAAACTCCTTTTTGCAGCATTTGTTCTTGTGAAGACTTTGTCATATCAATTTGATTTTATATAATTCTAATTGGCAAAGTTAATCAATTATTGAATGTATTGCTACAATTAAGCCTGACTCTATTGCTTTTAATATTCTAGTTTTTTATTCCAATTTTATTCCACTGTAAACTTTAACTTTTATTTCATTAATAATGAACTGATTTTATCAAAAAAAAACTAATTTAGAAGTTAAATTGAATGCATCTATTTCAAACAGTGTTCAATGTTAACGAAATTAAAAGTATATAAATATTTATTTGACAATCTATGAAAAGAAGATCTTTTTTAACTACCGCAACACTTGCATCTGCAGGTTTAACTACTTTTTTGATTACAGGCTGTACCTCCGGTACCAAAAAGAACGAAAATTTAGTATCTGTTGAAGATTTTAATGCCGTTTTTGAACTAGACGAAGAAACTATCAGCAGTGTTAGGGAGAAATTAATTTCTGGTAAATATACTTCAGAACAATTAGTGCAATTATACTTAAAACGGATTGAAGCTATTGATACCAATGGGCCTCAATTGCATTCAGTCATCGAAGTCAATCCAGATGCATTGGCTATAGCTCTTGCAATGGATAAAGAGTTAAAAGCAGGTAAAAGCAGAGGTCCTTTGCATGGAATCCCCGTTTTAATAAAAGACAACATAGACACAGCTGATAAAATGCTAACCACGGCTGGATCTTTGGCAATGGCAGGAAATAGTGCTTCAAAAGATGCTTTTGTCGTTAAAAAACTCAGAGAAGCCGGCGCAGTAATCATTGGAAAAACAAATTTAAGTGAATGGGCTAATTTTCGTTCTACCCAATCCTGTTCCGGTTGGAGTAGTAGAGGCGGTCAGACTAAAAACCCCTATATTTTAGATCATAATCCGTGCGGTTCCAGTGCTGGTTCAGGAGCAGCAGTCTCAGCCAATCTTTGTGTTGTTGCTGTTGGGACAGAAACGGATGGTTCTATTGTTTGTCCAGCTTCGGTAAACGGAGTTGTAGGGATTAAACCTACTGTAGGTCTGGTTAGTCGATCTGGGATTATTCCAATTTCAAAAACACAAGATACGGCTGGTCCAATGGCCAGAACCGTAACGGATGCTGCTATTTTATTAGGCGTAATTGCTGCTGTAGACCAAGATGATACTGTAACCCTTGAAAGTAAAGGGAAAGCACAGAAGGATTATACAACTTTTTTAGATAAAAATGCTTTGAAAGGCAAGCGTATTGGTATTGAAAAAAAGCCACAAGGAAATAATAAATACATTAATGCACTTTTAGATGCTGCTGTCAACCTGCTAAAAAAACAAGGAGCTATTATTATCGAAATTGACTATTTGGAGAAAATTAATGCTTTGGGTCAGGCCGAATTCGAAGTTTTACAATATGAATTTAAAGATGGATTGAATACCTATTTGGCCACAGCCAATGCAAAAGTAAAAAGTTTGAAAGATGTTATCGATTTTAATACTGCTAATGAAGATAAAGCAATGCCGTATTTTAAGCAAGAAACATTAGAAAGTTCTAATGCTAAAAAAGGATTAGAGGACAAAAAATATCTGGAAGCATTAACCGTAAGTTTCGAAGGAAGTAAAAGTGTGCTAAATACAGTTTTTAAAGAAAATAAATTAGACGCTATTTGTGGAATCACCATGGGACCTGCTTGCAGTATTGATATGATTTACGGAGATCGTTGGGGAGGATATTCTTTAACTTCTCCTGCTGCAGCAAGTGGCTATCCACATATTACAGTTCCTTGCGGACTGGCTTATGATTTGCCGGTTGGTTTGTCATTTTTTGGTATGCCGTATACAGAAGGGAAATTAATAGGATTGGGCTATGCTTATGAACAAGTATCTAAAAAGCGAATAAAACCGGGACTTAAACCTTCTTTTTTATAATATTTTAAGGTGTTTAAAAGGGTAAAAGGGTGAATTACTTTTTACCCTTTTATTTTTTTATAATACTCACAAATGGAATTAATCGGTCATCCCGGACATTTGGGCTGAGGCTTAAAAATTTCTCTTCCTCAAAAGGAAATAGCCATCCTAATTTCGCCCCAAATCTCTCTTTAGAAAACTGGCAAGAGTTCTTTTTTAGCTTTGATACCGTCTTCGGCTTCTGGGATTAATCCAATTCTGGGCACTACTCTAACTGCAACGGATGTTTTTTGCCTATATAAGTAAGTCGAAAGTTTAAAAGTCGTAAAGTCAAAAGAATTAACTTTAAGTAAAACAGCTTTAAATCATATTGATACATAATTTTATCCTGATTTTAAAATACGACATTATACCATGGTTATTACTTATTTGTTATAATGATTCTAAATTTTTATCCCATTCCGTTGCGTTTTCAAATAAAGCCGTATCACTATTCTTTGAAGTCCACTGATAAAGAATTCACGCAATAGCGTTGTCCGGTTTTTGTAGGTCCGTCATCAAAAACGTGCCCTAAATGGCTGCCACAATTAGCACAAAGGATTTCAGTGCGTTTCATACCTAGTGTTACATCAGAAATATATTCTACTTTCCCAAGAATAGATTCGTCAAATGACGGCCAACCACAATGAGCATCAAACTTAGAGTTGCTTTCGAACAAAGATACGCCGCAGGCGCCACAGCAATAGGTTCCTTTTTCGAAATGTAAGTTATAAGTTCCAGTATGTGGGTATTCAGTTCCTTTTTGTCGAAGAATTCTATAGCGTTCTGCTCCTAATTTTTCTTTCCATTCTTGTTCTGTTTTTTCTAAAGGATATTTCATAATTTTATTTTTATTAAGTATATAAAGTGGTATTCTATTTATTTGCAATGAATTGAACCGTTTTTTCAATTACTTTAATATTGCCTAGAATTTTTCGATGTCCTAAACCATCGGTTAATAACAACTCCCCGTTTTTTAGATATTTATGTATATGAATTCCTGCTCTTACTGGTACTTCAGGATCATGGTTATCATGTATTACTAAAACTGGAATCGCTGTTTCTTTTGCAGCCAAAAAAGCAGAATAACTATTCATTTTTTCTCCGTATTTTTTTTCGAAATGCAAACGCAAAAGAGTACTTACATTAGGTTTCAATGCTAATTTTGCAACAAAATCATTTATAATGTCTTGTACGATATCACCACTGCCAATCACCACGGCATAATTTACTTTTAAACCTTTATTTATGGCGTTCAGAACGGACATTCCTCCTAATGAATGACCAATTGCTGCTTCAAAGGGTCCAAATTGCTTCTCAATTTCTAGAACGGTATCGATAAAATCGACCATTATAGTTGTTTTTCCAGGTGATTTTCCATGTGCAGGAGCATCAAAACTGATCGTAGAATATCCGGCTTTAAGCAATTCGTCCGCTATTTTGAATAATTGCGTTCCGCGTCCTGACCAACCGTGCACCAACAAAACTTTCTTATCACTTTCCCCGTATTTATACACAACAACTTCTTTGCCAATTGCCGGAATTGAAATTAATTTTTGTATACTATTTCGATCCATTTCTAACTCTCTTTTTGGAATCTTATGTTTTATGGGTGTAGTAAACAGTTTAGCTGCAAATAATGTAATTAGTTTTGGTGAAATAAAAGAGATTAATTTACTGGTTAATAAAATAATTTTAGGAATTTTCAATGATTGGGTATGATTAGAAGATTTTTTTGTCATTTTAATAAATTTTCAAGCAGGTTATTATATTATAATTTTTTTAGTAAATTTAGAAAAACATAAAAGTAGTATTTTTTAGAAAGTTTTCAGGCATATATGCATAAAAGACTAAAACAGGATTAAAATTAATTAAAAACATCAAAAGTTCATACATGGAAATATTTCATATTAGTGCAGAGTGTTATCCTGTTGCAAAAGTAGGAGGTTTAGCTGATGTAGTTGGCGCATTACCAAAATATCAAAACAATACAGGGCATAGTGTAAGGGTTGTAATACCTTGTTATGAGACAAAGTTTAAAAAAGAAAATGAGTTTGAATGTGTTCATTGGAGTTCTGTAAAATTAGGAAATTTTAATTTTCCATACAGTATTTTAAAAGAAAAAACAGACCAACTGGGATTTGAACTGTATTTGGTTGACATTCCGGATTTATTGGACAGGAAGGACGTATATGGTTACGAAGATGATATTGAACGTTTTTTGTCTTTCCAGATCGCCACTTTGGATTGGATTATAGGTAGAAATGAAGTTCCGGATGTAATTAATTGTCATGATCATCATACGGGTATGATTCCATTTATGATGTTGTATTGTCACAAATACGAAAAATTACGAAATATTCCTTCCATGATTACCATTCATAATGGTTTATACCAAGGGCAGTTTGGGTTTAATAAATTATATTATTTACCCGAATTTGATTTGGCTCACGTAAATGTTTTAGAATGGGATAATTGCATTAATTCATTGGCAGTAGCCATAAAATGTGCTTGGGCTGTTACCACAGTTTCTCCAAATTATCTAAATGAAATCAACTATTCAGCAAATGGTCTGGAATCACTATTTAATTTGGTTCGGTATAAGTCTAAAGGGATTTTGAACGGAATTGATATTGAAGTTTGGGATCCGGAAAAAGACGCGATGATAGAAAAAAACTATTCGATTAAAAATTTTGAAAAAGGAAAACAGGAAAATAAAGAAAAATTATGCAAACTCTTTAATTTAGATCCAACAAAACCACTTTTTAGTTTTATTGGAAGATTATTAGAAGAAAAAGGAGGGGATTTATTACCACCAGCCGCAGCTCTTGTTTTATCTGAGAATTATCAACAAATTAATATTTTGATTTTAGGATCCGGAAGTACAATTATTGAAAAACAATTGAATACTTTGCTACAAGATTACAAAGGAAATTACAATACGTTTATTGGTTATAATGAAGAATTAGCACATTTGATTTACGCCGGTTCTGATTTTTTATTAATGCCTTCCAGAGTAGAGCCTTGCGGTTTAAACCAAATGTATTCGTTGCGCTACGGAACAATTCCCATTGTGAGACGAACTGGTGGGTTAAGAGATACAGTTGTTGATTTTGGCGATGACGGAAACGGAATTTGCCACGATCAGGCCACAGTTGGTGATGTTTGTTATTCTATTCAAAGAGCCGTCAATTTATATGATGATAAAGAACATCTGAACAAAATTAGAAAAATAGGAATGAACACAGACCATTCATGGGAGCGTGTTTGTCAGGAATATATAGAAATGTACAAACTAATAAGCAACAAGAAATGAAACCCAAAAAGAAAAATGTTATTGCAATTATTTTAGGTGGAGGACAAGGTTCAAGATTGTATCCCTTGACAGAATCACGATCAAAACCAGCTGTACCAATAGGAGGAAAATACCGATTGGTAGATATTCCTATTTCAAATTGTATGAATTCAGATATTTACAGAATGTTTGTATTGACACAATTTAATTCGGCTTCCCTGAATGCACACATAAAAAACACCTATAACTTTAGTATTTTTAGCCATGCCTTTGTTGATATTCTTGCTGCTGAACAAACTCCTGATAATCCAACCTGGTTTCAAGGGACTGCCGATGCCGTAAGACAATGTATGCCTCATTTCTTAAACCATGATTTCGATTATGCGTTGATACTTTCCGGAGATCAGTTGTACCAAATGGATTTCAACGATATGTTAGAAGAACACATTAAGAACGAAGCTGATATCTCTATTGCTACTTTGCCAGTAAATGCTAAAGATGCGCCTGAATTTGGGATATTAAAAACAAACTCCGAAAGCTGTATTGAATCCTTTATCGAAAAACCAGCGAAGGAATTATTACCGGATTGGGAATCGGATGTGAGTGAACAAATGAAAAGTGAAGGGAAAAATTACTTGGCTTCGATGGGAATTTACATCTTCAACAAAAAACTGTTGGTCGATATCATGTCCAATAAAGAAACCAAAGATTTTGGCAAAGAAATTATTCCGCAAGCGGTAGGCCACAGAAAGATTTTAAGTTATCAATATGAAGGATATTGGACGGATATTGGTAATATAGATTCCTTTTTTGAAGCGAATATTGGACTTACGGATGACTTGCCAAAATTTAATTTATTTGATGATACTAATAAAATTTATACCAGACCAAGATTATTGCCGCCATCAAAATTCCAAAAAACAATGGTTGATAAATCATTGATTTCAGAAGGTTGCATTTTGAATGCCAAAGAAATTAATCGTTCTGTAATTGGTATTCGATCCAGAATAGGGGAGGGAACTATCATTCAAAACAGCTACGTAATGGGTAATGATTTCTATCAGAATATTGATGATATGAATGAAGATCTTAAAAGCGACAGACAATTGGTTGGAATTGGGGAAAGATGTTTTATAAGTAATGCTCTCGTGGATAAAAACTGCAGAATTGGTAATGATGTATATATCAATGGTGGAAACCATCTAGAAGATTTTTCTAATGAGTTGTATGCCATAAAAGATGGAATTGTTGTTATCAAAAAAGGAGCAGTTATACCAGACAATTACATTATTAAGTAACACTAAAAACTGTTTTTCTTACACTAATATTCTGATTTTTACACAAAGCAGAAGCATACAATTGTTATATGAGCAAAGTTATCTCGCATTC
This sequence comes from Flavobacterium sp. RSP49, assembly GCF_003968735.1. NCBI lineage: Bacteria > Pseudomonadati > Bacteroidota > Flavobacteriia > Flavobacteriales > Flavobacteriaceae > Flavobacterium > Flavobacterium sp. RSP49. Next base: position 7,550 of record NZ_RYDN01000001.1, read on the forward strand.
CCTTTTTACCGATTTCGATATTGAATTATTCAAATCAGGGAAACATTTTCGTCTGTATGAAAAACTAGGTGCACATCTTCTTTCAGTTGATGGAACAGACGGTGTTTATTTTGCGGTTTGGGCGCCAACAGCTCAGTCTGTTTCTGTAGTTGGGGATTTCAATTTCTGGACACAAGGTAAACATCTGTTGGAAGTTCGCTGGGACTCCTCTGGCATTTGGGAAGGATTTATTCCAAACATCAAAAAAGGGACAACCTATAAATATAAAATACAATCTAATAATGGTGGAATCATAACAGAGAAAGCGGATCCGTTTGCTTTTTATTGTGAAAAACCACCACACACTGCCTCAGTAGTCTGGGATTTAGAGTATCAATGGAAAGACAAAAACTGGATGAAAACGCGTCAGAACCACAATGGTTTAGACAAGCCTTATTCAGTATATGAAGTCCATTTAGGATCCTGGAAACGGCATGCAGAAGAAAATCGGTTTCTGACGTATCTCGAATTTGCCGAAGATTTAGTATATTATATAAAAGAAACTGGATTTACGCACGTGGAGTTCATGCCCATCATGGAATATCCATACGATCCGTCTTGGGGCTATCAATTAGTGGGATATTTTGCACCAACTTCCCGTTTTGGGAATCCACAGGAATTCATGCATTTAGTAGATAAATTGCACGAAGCAGGAATTGGGGTAATCCTGGATTGGGTACCCTCTCATTTTCCAGATGATGCACATGGTTTAGGATTTTTTGACGGTTCCAATCTTTTTGAACATCCAGATCGTAAAAAAGGCTATCATCCAGATTGGAAAAGTTTAGTTTTCAATTATGGACGAAATGAGGTTCGCTCTTTTTTGATTAGTAATGCGTTATTTTGGTTGCACCATTACCATGCGGATGCTTTGCGGGTAGATGCCGTCGCCTCGATGTTGTATCTGGATTATTCCAGAAAAGAAGGCGAATGGGAACCTAATATTTACGGTGGAAGAGAAAATCTAGATACTATTAGTTTCCTGAAAGAATTTAATGAAGCCGTGTATCTAAATTATGAAGGCGTTCAAACCATAGCTGAGGAAAGTACTTCGTTCCCAATGGTTTCGAGACCAACATCTATCGGAGGTTTGGGTTTTGGAATGAAATGGATGATGGGTTGGATGCACGATACTTTGGAATATTTTCAAAAAGACACGGTGTACAGAAAGTACCATCAAAATGATTTGACTTTCTCGATGACCTATACTTTTTCGGAAAATTTTATGTTGCCGCTTTCGCATGACGAAGTGGTGTACGGAAAAAAATCTATAGCGGGAAGAATGCCGGGAGATGAATGGCAGAAATTTGCGAATTTAAGATTACTTTATGGTTACATGTTTATGCATCCCGGAACTAAATTATTGTTCATGGGAAGTGAATTTGGACAAAGCAACGAATGGAATTTTGAAGGAAGTTTAGATTGGCATTTATTGCAATATCCCTATCATGAAGGCGTAAAAAAATTAATTACAGATTTGAATAAATTGTATAAAACACAACCTGGATTATATGAAAAACAATTCAGTCCGGAAGGTTTTGAATGGATTAATTATTCGGATCATCAAAATGCGGTGATGTCTTTCATTCGAAAAGGAAATGATCTAAAAAACGATATAATTGTAGTGTGTAATTTCACGCAAGTGGTGCGCCCTGATTATCGAATTGGTTTACCTAAAAAAGGAAAATTGACAGAAATTTTTAACAGTGATGCTTCAAATTATGGAGGAAGCGGCGTTTCTAATACTACAAAAATAGCAATTGAGTCATTGCCTTATGATGGAAGAGATTATTCTGCTGAATTGCTATTGCCGCCGTTAAGTGTTATTGTTTTTAAAATCGGATAATTTTTAACAAAACGATTTAGAGGTTAAGAGAACTTCAAATTACAATGAGAATTAGAGATTAAGAGTATTTAAAGCTTAATTATGTAGGTGTAACAACTAATTTAAATTTAGTGTTGATTTATCGTTTTTTTTGATTTTAACTCCTAATCTCTTACCTTCTTTGTTTAAAAAAACACACCTATTTATCTCTAAATTTAAGTGCCTAAAAACTATAACGTTTTCGTTAATAAACCCCACACATATAACTGTTTACAAAGTAATTTCGTAAGTTTGAATGCTAGAAAAAGATTAAAATTAATACCACAAAACATGATTACAAATACAGAATTAGAATATAAGGGAGATTTATATCCCACAAAAATAATTTCTTTTGAACAGGAAGTTGATTCAATCTATTTTCATACCGATAATAGTGTCATCTTGAAAGTAACCATATTAAGAGATAGTTTAATCCGATTTAGATTTACAACAAAAGGGTATTTTAGCAATGATTTTTCTTATGCAATTGATAAAAGTCATTCTCATGGTTATAATTTTCTGGAAGTTTCTGAAGCAGAAGAATATTATCAGATAAAAACCAGTAAAGTACAATGCAGGATTCAAAAAATAGACATGAGAGTATCTATTTATGATCTAGAAGAAAATATTATTTTAGAAGATGAGCTTGGATTTCATTGGGAAGAAAGCTATGAATATGGTGGAAATATCGTAAAAATGAGTAAGGCTTCAAAAGATGGAGAATGCTTTTATGGACTTGGAGACAAAGCAACCCAATTAAATTTAAAAGGAAAGAGACTAGAGAATTTTGCGACAGATCAATATGCATTTCAAAAAGACCAAGAACCGTTGTACAAGGTAGTTCCGTTTTATATTGGATTACAAAACAAACAATCGTACGGTATTTTCTTTGATAATACGTTTAGGACTTATTTTGATTTTTGTCACGAACGAAGAAACGTTACCAGTTACTGGGCCGAAGGGGGAGAAATGAATTACTATTTCATTTACGGACCAGAAATGCAGGATGTTGTCACGACATACACTCATTTGACCGGTAAACCTGAATTGCCGCCACTTTGGGCACTTGGATACCACCAATGTAAATGGAGTTATTATCCGGAAAGTAATTTAAAAGAAGTAGCCGCCAAATTCAGAGAATTAAAAATTCCATGCGATGCGCTGTATTTGGATATTGATTACATGGAAGGTTTTCGATGTTTTACTTGGAATAAAGAATATTTTCCTGATCCCAAAAGAATGGTGGCTGAATTAGCTGAAGATGGTTTTAAAACGGTAGTAATTATAGATCCTGGAATAAAAATTGACAAAGAATATTCGGTATATCAAGAAGCTTTAGAAAATGATTATTTCTGCAAAAGAGCTGACGGTCCATACATGAAAGGAAAAGTATGGCCGGGAGAATGTAATTTTCCGGATTATACAAACCCTGCGGTAAGGGAGTGGTGGGCTGGATTGTTCAAAGAATTAATTTCGGAAATTGGAGTAAAAGGAGTGTGGAATGACATGAATGAACCCGCAGTAATGGAGGTTCCTAACAAGACATTTCCAATGGATGTGCGCCATGATTACGACGGAAACCCTTGCAGTCATAGAAAAGCACATAATATTTATGGTACACAAATGGCCAGAGCAACCTATCATGGTGTGAAACGATTTGCATATCCAAAAAGACCCTTTGTAATAACAAGGTCAGCATACGCAGGAGCACAACGGTACACCTCTTCTTGGACTGGAGATAATGTAGCCACTTGGGAACATTTATGGATTGCAAATATTCAGGTGCAACGCATGTCTCTATCTGGTATGGGTTTTACAGGATCAGATATTGGTGGATTTGCAGAACAACCATCAGGCGAATTGTATGCCCGTTGGATTCAATTGGGTGTTTTTCATCCTTTTTGCAGAACTCATTCTTCAGGAGATCACGGCGATCAGGAACCATGGGCTTTTGATGAAGAAGTGATCAATATCACTAGAAAGTTCGTGAATTTAAGATACCAATTATTACCTTATTTATATACCATGTTTTGGCAATATATTGAGGAAGGAATTCCTATGTTGAAGCCATTAGTGTATTATGATCAGGAAGATATTCAAACGCATTATAGAAATGACGAATTTGTTTTTGGAAATCAAATTCTTGTTTGTCCTATTTTAGAACCTAATTCAGTAGGAAGGCGCATGTATATTCCTCGTGGACAATGGTATAATTATTGGACCAACGAATTGGTCAAGGGCGGAAAAGAAATATGGGTCGGTACTAAGTTTGATGAAATTCCAATTTTTGTAAAAGCAGGAGCAATCATTCCTAAATATCCGGTTCAACAATATGTTGGCGAGCTGGAGTTTGATGAGTTAACACTTGATATTTATTATCACGAAGGAAAAGAGAAATCAGTGGTTTATGAAGATGCGCAAGATGGATATGATTATAAAAAAGGACGGTATAGCTTTTTGTCCTTTCAAGCAACCGGAAAAGAGAAGGAACTGATCATTCAGTTGCATAAAGAAGGAAAATACGACACTAATTATTCTAAGTATAAATTAAATTTGATCGGACTTCCTTTTAAAATCAAAACAATAGAAATTGATAACGTTGAAGTTGTATTTGATAAAATTACTTTGGATAATGAAGGCTATTTAATTGTTGATAAAGGCTTTACAGCTTTGTATATTCTTGGTGAATAACAAAAAAATGATACTTTTAAGTTTAATTTTATAAATTATAAAGTATTAATAATTGTATTTTTGTATGACATTTAAAATAATAAAATCATGAAAAAGCATTTAATAGTAGGGGTTTTATCTCTTAGTATTTTATCCTCTTGTGCAACTAATCCGCTTACAGGAAAAAAAAGCTTAAATTTTGTTTCCAATAGTGAGTTATTTCCAACCTCGTTTCAGCAATATGGTACTTTTTTAAGCGAAAACAAAGTAATTACAGGAACTGTTGATGCAAAAAAAGTGGAAACAGTTGGTCTTCGAATTAAAGCTGCTGCAGAAAAATATTTAATATATTTAGATCAATCACAATATTTGAAGGATTACCGTTGGGAATATAAATTAATAGACAATAAAGAGGTGAATGCATGGTGTATGCCAGGAGGAAAAATTGTAGTGTATACCGGAATACTGCCAATAACTAAAGATGATGCAGGTTTAGCTACCGTAATGGGACATGAGGTTTCGCATGCATTAGCCAATCATGGAGCTCAACGTATGAGTGCTGCTCAATTGCAACAATTAGGTGCTGTAGGAGTTGCTGTTGCAACGGGAGGAAAAAGTGCTGAGAATCAACAAATTTGGCAACAGGCTTACGGAGTAACCACACAATATGGCGGAATGTTACCTTTTAGTAGAGGTCACGAAACGGAGGCCGATAAAATAGGACTTACTTTAATGGCTATTGCAGGATACAATCCAGAGGAATCAGTTGTTTTTTGGCAAAGGATGTCAGCGCAATCCGCTGGGCAAGCACCACCAGAATTCATGAGTACACACCCCTCTGATGCTACCCGAATTGCGAATTTGAAAGCATTAATTCCTGAAGCAAAAGCATTAGCGGCTAAGGTGGGTATCATTTCTAAATAACAATTTAAAATCAGATTGTTATTATAAAACAGCTAAAAGAAGGCTATTCTCAATGAGGATGGCCTTTTTTATTTAATTATGTGATAGATAAAAGACATCAAAATACTGTAATAATTTATTACTATCATTTTTTCTGAGTATGGTAGTCAAAAATTAAATAAATTCGCGTTATAAAAATAAAACATGACAGATTTACCTAAAGGAAGTAAAAAATTATTAAATGCTTGGGCCTTCTATGATTGGGCAAATTCAGTTTATACACTTACTATTGCATCTGCAGTATTTCCAATTTTTTATGAAGCTTTGTTTTCTGAGCGAGATCATTACATCGATGTTTTTGGTTTGCATCTCAAAAATTCAGCTTTAATCAGCTTTGTTACCGCTTTTGCCTTTTTACTAGTGGCTTTTATTTCACCTTTATTGTCTGGTATTGCGGATTATGTGGGAGACAAAAAATCATTTATGAAATTCTTTTGTTACCTTGGAGCATTGTCTTGTATGGGGTTGTATTGGTTTAATCTTGAAAATATATACATTGGATTGGCATTCTATTTTCTGGGATTGATTGGATATTGGGGAAGTTTGGTTTTTTATAATTCCTATTTGCCAGACATAGCTTATGTGGAGCAACAAGATAAAATTAGTGCCTATGGGTATTCATTGGGATATATAGGGAGTGTTATTCTCTTGATTGTGAATTTAGCGATGATTATGAAACCAAAACTTTTTGGAATAACAGGAACCGAAGGTGAAGCAGCAATGAAAGCCATGCGATATTCCTTTGTTATGGTCGGATTTTGGTGGATTTTATTTAGTCAGTACACCTATTATTTTTTACCTAAAGGCAATAAAAATGCCAATCGGAAAGTGACGCATCATGTTGTTTTTAATGGTTTTAAAGAGTTAAAAAAAGTATGGTTTTTATTAAATGAAAACAGTACATTAAAGCGATATTTAGGAAGTTTTTTTGTTTCAAGTATGGCGGTGCAAACAGTGATGCTTGTTGCTACTTATTTTGGAGCTCAAGAAATCGCTTGGTCATCTAAAGCGGAGAGTACAACGGGATTGATTATTTGCATATTAATAATACAATTAGTGGCAATTCTTGGTGCAGTTCTAACTTCTAGAGCTTCAGAAAAATTTGGCAATATTCCCACTTTAATAGGTATTAACTGTATTTGGGCCGTATTTTGCGCACTTGCATATTTTATTACTTTACCCATACATTTTTATGTAATGGCCTCTATTGCAGGTTTAGTGATGGGAGGAATTCAGGCTTTATCACGTTCTACTTATTCTAAATTATTACCAGAAACAGAGGATACGGCCTCTTTTTTTAGTTTTTATGATGTTGCTGAAAAAATTGGAATTGTAATAGGAATGCTGGTATATGGTATTATTGACCAGATTACCGGCAGCCCAAGGCTTGCCATTGTGTTTCTGGGGATATTCTTTGTTTTGGCAGTTGTGTTGTTAAAAAGAGTTCAAAAAAAAGGATTCTAAATTAATAAAAACCCTATGTTATAAAAGTATACAGCCAAAGTCAAGACTTTGAAATATGACGCGAGCCGTCCACTTTAGTATCTTTTTTTTTGGATCGCCTTTGTACTCTATATCTCCCGATCCTGAAACTCTTGCATAAATACTTTTGGTACAATATATTTTACTGTCTCCAGAACCAGAAATAGTTGAAGTAACATTTTTAGCTTTCAAACCAGAAGCGTCTATATCTCCAGAACCATTTAACGAACTATCAAAATTTTCTGCCAGACCTTTTAAAATAATATCTCCGGAGCCACTTAAATTGATTTTGAAGTCAGTGGCTTCAAAATTTAAATGTAAATCTCCAGAACCATTTAATTGTGCTGAAAATGATTTTGATTTGATGTTGCTTTTACTGATAATATCACCTGATCCCGCCAGTGAAACTTGACTAATACTTTCAAATGAGACACTGGTTACAATTTATTTTCCTTTGCTGGTACTGATGTATTTATTTTTTTCTCGGCAGCAATTTTCAATACTTGATCAATAACTTCAACTTTGATATTAGGCAATAAATTTTCTTCGCCTTTTATCGTAATGTTTTTTTCATTTGCTAAAATTAATTCGACATTAAAAAATCCTGCAACTGTAATTTTATAATATGAGGTGGTGGTTCTTTTTTCAGAAATAAGGGTTCCGTTTCCTTTTATATTTGGGTTAGACACTCATTGTGCTTGAGTCATTGTTGTTACTAAAAAAATGCAACTGATAAACAATTGGATTGATTTTTTCATAAATTACGTTTTTAGTTATTCGTTAATTGATTTAGTTTAACAGCTTTTAATCGGGGATTATAGTCCAATTAAGAAGTTTTTTTTAAAAAAAAAACCTTTTTTTGAGTTTGATACCTATTCATTATAATTAAATTCTAATTTAATGGCATATTTTAAACTATTTTAAAATTAAAAATCAGTAGCGGATCCACTCTTTTTAATCATGCGCGAAAAGCAACTTCTTATTTGTAATCATTTATTTTAATAAATGTCTTCAGGAAATCTTACTGAATTCCATTTTCAGCAAAATGAACGTATGTTACAATTGGGTACAATAGTATATATATTGCTATTGCAAAGCGATGATAAACTTTGCACTATACTTTGTGATTTATATTGCAGCAGTCCAAAATCAATTCTTTTGTATTTTTTTTGGGGGGGGTAAATTCAAATAGCGGCATATAAATTATTTGATTGTTACACCTTTATGAGGTTAACATTATTTTTTCTTTTGAAGTATTTTGTGTTGTTTTATTTAAGTGCTCAATACTGTTTGTAAAATATCGCTTTCCAATTAATGATGTGGTATAAAGATTATATTTTGGCACAAAGATTGCCTCTTATATCGCTGTGCAAATAATCAGATGTAAACGTGGAATTTAGATAAGAAACTACTTTGAAACCTTATGTTTGTCTAAAGAACGAATTTTTTTAATGACAAAAAGACTTAAATACTATATGTCAAATCATAAAATACTTACTATTGACAATCTGTCACTTCAGGAATTTGATTCGGAAGCAGATTTAATTCCACTTTTGACGCCCGAAGACGAGGAGGAAATGAACAATGAGGCTTTACCTGAATTATTGGCTATATTGCCTTTGCGAAATATGGTTTTATTTCCAGGGGTTGTAATACCAATTACTGCGGGACGCGATAAATCGATTAAATTGATCAATGACGCTAACGCTGCAGGGAAAACTATTGGAGTTGTTGCTCAAATCAATGAGGAAGATGAAGACCCAACCAAAGGAGATATTCATAAAATAGGTACAGTAGCCCGTATTTTGCGTGTACTGAAAATGCCTGACGGGAATATAACGGTAATTCTTCAAGGTAAAAAACGTTTTGAGATTGAGACTGTTATTGACGAAACATCTTATATTACTGCAAAAATCAAGGAAGTTCCAGAGAAAAGACCTAAGAAAAACGATACTGAATTTGTAGCCATTCTGGATTCAATCAAAGAATTAGCGATTCAGATTATAAAAGAAAGTCCAAACATTCCCAGTGAAGCTACTTTTGCCATCAAGAACATTGAAAGCCAATCGTTTTTAGTCAACTTTGTGACTTCGAATATGAATTTGACAGTTAAAGAAAAACAAGATTTATTGGCGATTAATGAATTGAAAGAAAGGGCTTTAGAAACGCTTCGCTACATGAATATTGAGTTGCAAAAACTCGAATTAAAAAATGATATTCAATCTAAAGTTCGGTTTGATTTAGACCAACAACAGCGTGAATATTTCCTGCATCAGCAAATGAAAACCATTCAGGAAGAATTAGGTGGCGTTTCTCAGGAAGAGGAAATGGACGAAATGTTACAGAAGTCCTTGACCAAAAAATGGGATGAAAAAACTAAAAAACATTTTGACAAGGAATTGTCTAAAATGCGTCGCATGAATCCCCAAGCGCCTGATTTTGGCACTCAAAGAAACTATCTGGAGTTGTTTTTGGAATTGCCCTGGAATGAATATTCTAATGATAAATTCGATTTAAAAAGAGCACAGAAAATATTAGATAGAGATCATTTTGGTCTTGAAGATGTTAAGAAAAGAATGATAGAACATTTGGCAGTTTTAAAATTGCGAAATGATATGAAATCCCCAATTATTTGTTTGACAGGACCTCCCGGAGTTGGAAAAACATCTATTGGACGCTCTATTGCAGAAGCTTTAGGCCGAAAATATGTTAGAATTTCTCTTGGTGGGTTGCGTGATGAAGCGGAAATTCGCGGACATAGAAAAACGTATATAGGTGCCATGCCTGGACGAATTATCCAAAGCTTGAAAAAAGCCGGAACCTCAAATCCTGTTTTTGTTTTGGATGAAATCGATAAATTATCAAACAGCAACCAAGGGGATCCGTCATCAGCATTATTGGAAGTTTTAGATCCGGAACAAAACAATTCTTTTTATGATAATTTCCTTGAAATGGGATATGATTTGTCTAAAGTGATGTTTATTGCTACATCGAATAATATGGCTGCGATTCAACCTGCGTTGAAAGACAGAATGGAAATCATCAAAATGTCAGGCTATACGATTGAAGAAAAGGTAGAAATTGCACGTCAGCATTTGTTTCCAAGACAATTGAAAGAACATGGTTTGACAACCAAAGATTTAACTATTGGTAAAAAACAATTAGAAAAAATTGTCGAAGGATACACACGTGAATCCGGAGTTCGTGGCCTAGAAGCTAAAATTGCTCAAGTAATCCGTAACGCAGCAAAATCCGTTGCAATGGAGGAAGCGTATAATAAAAAAGTAACGGATGACGATATCATAAAAACACTAGGTGTTCCAAGGCTAGAAAGAGATAAATACGAGAATAATGATGTTGCCGGAGTAGTAACTGGTTTGGCCTGGACCTCTGTTGGCGGTGATATTTTGTTTATAGAATCGTTGCTTTCCCCGGGAAAAGGAACCATGACAATTACCGGAAACTTGGGTACAGTAATGAAAGAATCTGCCACCATTGCTTTAGAATATATTAAGGCCAATGCATCATTTTTAGGATTGGATTCAGAGCTGCTTTCTAAATATAACATTCACTTACACGTTCCAGAAGGAGCCACTCCAAAAGACGGACCAAGTGCAGGAATTGCAATGCTGACGTCCTTAGTTTCGTTATTTACACAAAAACGAGTGAAGAAAAACCTAGCCATGACAGGAGAAATTACTTTACGTGGGAAAGTGTTGCCAGTAGGCGGAATCAAAGAAAAGATTTTGGCTGCAAAAAGAGCCAATATTAAAGAAATTATTCTATGTCATGAAAATAAGAGTGATATTGATGAAATAAAACCTGAATATCTGGAAGGGCTTTCTTTTCATTATGTAAAAGAAATGAGCGAAGTATTGAAATATGCTCTAACTGATCAAAAGGTTAAAAACGCTAAGGATTTGTAATAAAAACAAATTCTAAATTTAAAATCCAACTTCTAAAACTTGATTTTCAAGCAAAGGAATTTGGATTTTTTTATTTGTAATTACCAGTTTTAAAGTTGCCATTTATTGTATTTATAATTTTATCTTCGCAGTTGCGTTTTACTTATACAAACTCCAATTTAAAGCATGCTAAAAAAAATACATCTGTACTCTTTTCTTTTTGTTTGTGCTTTGTCTTACAGTCAAATAGGAGGAAAGTATACCTATCAGTTTTTAAATTTAGTGACCTCACCAAGACAGGCAGCTTTAGGCGGGAAAGTGATTACAATTTATGATGAGGATGTCAATCAGGTCCATTTTAATCCGGCTACTATAAATGCAGAAATGGACAATCATCTGGCTCTGAATTACGGGAGCTACTTTAATGAAGTGACTTATGGAACTGCTTCGTACGCGTATACATACGATCGTCATTTACAGACCTTTCAGGCGGGTATAAATTATGTAAATTATGGTAATTTTGAAGGATTTGATGAAAATGGCCAGCCTACGGCAGCATTTACTGGAAGTGAAATAGCGCTTTCTTTCGGGTATGCCTATAATATTCCCTATACGAATATTCATATTGGTGCGAGCGCTAAATTGATTTCTTCAAATTTAGACATTTATAATTCTTTTGGTGGTGCGTTAGATATAGGCGCTCTTTTTATTGATGAAAAAAATGACGTCAATTGGGCTTTGTCCATTCGAAATATAGGCACACAGTTTTCAACGTATAATGGTACAAATGAAAAACTGCCACTAGAAATAATCGCAGGAGTGTCACAGGAATTAGAAAATGTCCCTATTCGCTGGCATCTTACTTTAGAGAATTTACAGCAATGGAATATTGCTTTTTCAAATCCAGCTAGAGCTACATCTTCATTTAATGGAGAATCAACCGAAGAGAAGGTGTCATTTGTAAATAATGCTTTGCGTCATGTAATTATGGGAGTAGAGCTTTTTCCTAAAAGAGCCCTTAATTTGCGATTGGGATATAATTTTAGACGAGCCGAAGAATTACGCATTGTCGAGCAACGTAATTTTTCAGGAATTTCATTGGGTTTTGGACTTAAATTAAATAAACTTAAATTTAATTATTCATATTCAAGATATACCTTAGCAGGAAATACAAGCCTTTTTGGATTGACAATTAATTTTCAAGAATGATTTTGATATAACATTGAACTTTAAATTTTACATTTTGAACAAAAAAATCACCATTGCGATTGACGGTTTTTCATCAACCGGAAAAAGTACTTTAGCCAAACAACTCGCAAATCATTTTGGATATGTATTTGTAGATACTGGAGCAATGTATCGTGCCGTTACTTTTTTTGCGATGCAAAAAGGATATGTTAGCGCCACTTTTTTTGATAAACAAGCATTGATTAATAGTTTGTCAAATATTAAGTTGCAGTTTAAATTCAATACTGATTTGGGTTTTGCCGAAATGTATTTGAATGATGTGAATGTCGAAACTGAAATCAGAACGATTGAAGTGTCTAGTTTTGTCAGTAAAGTAGCCGAAGTTTCTGAGGTTCGCAGTAAATTAGTCGAACAGCAAAAAGAAATGGGAAAAGACAAAGCAATTGTTATGGACGGCAGAGATATAGGTACCGTTGTTTTTCCGGATGCCGAACTTAAAATATTCATGACCGCCAGTGCAAGTACAAGAGCAAAAAGACGCTATGACGAGTTAGTTCAAAAGGGCGATAGTATCACGTATGAAAAAGTTCTCAAAAATGTAGAAGAGCGGGATTATATTGATACTCACCGGGAAGATTCTCCCTTGATAATGGCCGATGATGCGATAGAAATTGACAATTCACATTTAAATCGTAAAGAGCAATTTGAGCTTGTTTTAGAATTGGTAAATGAAATTACTAAAACGATATAATTAGTTGCAGATTTAATTTTTAATAGTAGATTTACGCCTTGTAAATTTTTTAAAATAAAAAAAACAATTCATCGCATGGGAATTAAAAATAGATTGGTAATAATGAGTTTTCTTCAGTTTTTTGTTTGGGGAGCTTGGTTGATTACCATTGCAAATTATTGGTTTGGCACCAAGAATTGGGAAGGAACTCAATTTGGATTGGTTTTTGGAACTATGGGAATTGCTTCTTTATTTATGCCGACACTAACCGGAATTATTGCTGATCGATGGGTAAATGCTGAGAAATTATATGGAATTCTTCATATTTTGTATGCTGCAGTATTATTTTTTATCCCACAAGTTACTACTCCGGAAACCTTTATTTATAGTATGCTTTTAGCAATGTGTTTTTATATGCCAACGATTGCTTTGAGTAACTCAATTTCTTACACGGCTCTAAAATTAAACAATAAAGATGTAATCAAAAATTTCCCTCCAATACGGGTTTGGGGAACAATCGGTTTTATTGTTGCTATGTGGATCACTAATTTGACCGGAAATAAAGCAACGGAATATCAATTTTATATTGCAGGTTTAGCAGCGGTACTTTTGGGAATTTACTCTTTTACGTTACCCAAATGTAAACCGCAGCGCTTGTCTAAAGAGAATGCTTCTGTGATGGAAACACTAGGATTAGAATCCTTTAAGTTATTCGCAGATTATAAAATGGCTTTGTTCTTTGTTTTCTCCATGTTTTTAGGAGGCGCATTACAATTAACAAATGCGTACGGAGATGTTTTCTTGGATGAATTCAAACATTTTCCAAAATATGCTGATTCTTTCGTAGTGGAATATTCAACTATTATCATGTCGATTTCTCAAATATCGGAGACTTTATTTATTCTTGCGATTCCTTTTTTTTTAAGACGTTTTGGTATCAAACAAGTGATGTTAATTAGTATGTTGGCTTGGGTATTGCGTTTTGGATTATTTGCTTACGGAAATCCTACAGACGGGTTGTGGATGATTATTATGTCCTGTGTGGTATACGGAATGGCATTTGATTTCTTTAATATATCAGGATCATTATTTGTTGAAACCACCACAGATCCAAAAAATCGTTCTTCGGCACAAGGATTGTTTATGATGATGACCAATGGTTTTGGAGCGGTTTTAGGAAGTTTTACTTCGGGATGGGCTATTGACAAATACTTTACAAAATCATTTAATAATACTACAGATTTAGCTGGTTTTCTGGAAACAGAAACGACGAATTCAAAGATGTTAGAATTTATTTCAAATCAAGGAAATACAATTACATCAGACGGTTTGTTTAGTAAAGCCATTTTTATGAAAGACTGGCATACCATTTGGCTGGCTTTTGCTATGTATGCATTGATAATTGCCGTGGCTTTTGCTGTTTTATTCAAGCACAAACACAATCCTGTAGATTTTGAAAATGTAAGTCATTAGAAAGGAAAGAAAAATAAAAAAAACCGATAACTAAAAATAGCTATCGGTTTTTTTATGCTGGGAATCAAATATTTGTATAGCTAGCCCCGAGTGAAGCGACATCCTTTTATACAGCATCCAGTCTTCAAAAGGCTGGATGCTGTATAAAAGATATAGCGGAAAGCGGGAGTAATCGTCATAAAAATCCCAAAACGTACTGCTCCTAAAAAACAATACATTATCTCATTTAAATTATTTTGCAAATTAAGATAAATGTGTTACTTTTGCAGTCCTTTTGGTGAATAAGAGTTTCCTTCAGGTATTACACAATTATACAAACAACTTCTGTTGTTTTCTAGCACATTAAGAAACTCGAGAGAATACAGAATACAAATTTTCAATCAGCATGTCTGAACAAGTAAAATCACAAGAAGAGTTTTTAGCAAATTTTAACTGGCACAACTTTGAAGAAGGTATTGATGCAGTGGATCAAAAAAACTTATTAGAATTTGAAGAACTAGTTTCAAAAACATTTATCGCTACGGATCAAGAAGAAGTAGTAGATGGAACAGTTGTTAGAATTACAGATAGAGACGTTATTGTTGATATCAACGCAAAATCGGAAGGTGTTATTTCATTGAACGAATTCCGTTATAACCCAAGTTTAAAAGTAGGTGATACTGTTGAAGTATTAATTGACATCCGTGAGGATAAAACAGGTCAATTAGTATTGTCTCACAGAAAAGCACGTACTATCAAATCATGGGATAGAGTTATTTCGGCTAACGAAACAGGAGAAATCGTTAATGGTTTTGTAAAATGCAGAACTAAAGGTGGTATGATCGTTGACGTTTTCGGAATTGAAGCGTTTTTACCAGGATCTCAAATTGATGTTAAACCAATTAGAGACTACGATGTATATGTAAACAAAATGATGGAATTCAAAGTGGTAAAAATTAACCACGAATTCAAAAATGTTGTTGTTTCTCATAAAGCGCTTATTGAAGCGGATATCGAAATCCAGAAAAAAGAAATCATCGGTCAATTGCAAAAAGGACAAGTATTAGAAGGTGTTGTTAAAAACATTACTTCTTATGGTGTCTTTATTGACTTAGGTGGAGTTGATGGATTGATTCACATTACTGACCTTTCTTGGTCAAGAATCAACCACCCATCTGAAGTATTGGAATTAGACCAAAAATTAAACGTTGTAATCCTTGATTTCGATGACGAAAAAACAAGAATACAATTAGGATTGAAACAATTAAACGCACACCCTTGGGATGCTCTAGATGCTAAATTAGCAATTGGAGACAAAGTAAAAGGTAAAGTAGTTGTAATCGCTGATTACGGTGCATTTATTGAAGTGGCTGAAGGTGTTGAAGGTTTAATCCACGTTTCTGAAATGTCTTGGTCTACTCATTTACGTTCTGCTCAAGATTTCGTAAAAGTAGGAGATATTGTTGAAGCAGTTATCTTAACATTAGACAGAGATGACCGTAAAATGTCATTAGGTATCAAACAATTGTCTCAAGATCCTTGGACTGATATCACTGCTAAATATCCTGTAGGTTCTAAACATTCAGGTATCGTTAGAAACTTTACAAACTTTGGAATTTTCGTAGAACTAGAAGAAGGAATTGATGGATTGATTTACATCTCAGACCTCTCTTGGACTAAGAAAATCAAACATCCATCTGAATTTGTAAATGTTGGTGAAAAATTAGATGTAGTAGTATTAGAATTAGATGTTGATGGCCGTAAATTATCTTTAGGTCACAAACAAACTACTGCTAATCCTTGGGATCAATATGAAGATTCATTTGCAGTTGGAACAATCCATAACGGTGAAATTTCTGAAATTGTTGACAAAGGAGCTACTGTAGAATTTGGTGATGATATCGTTGCTTTCATTCCTACACGTCACCTTGAAAAAGAAGACGGAAAGAAATTGAAAAAAGGCGAAACAGCTGATTTCAAAGTAATCGAATTCAACAAAGAATTCAAAAGAGTGGTTGCCTCTCACACTGCTATCTTCCGTGAAGAAGAAGAGAAAAATGTGAAAGCGGCTACTGAAAACACATCATCTTCAGCATCTACAAGTAACAATGCTTCGGCATCAACTTTAGGTGATAGTAATGATGTATTAGCAGCATTAAAAGCTAAAATGGAAAAATCAGAGAAAAAATAATTTCTTGATTTTTTTGAATATAGAAAGCTCCACAGTAATGTGGGGCTTTTTTTGTGTAAAATCAAATTCCGATTTGACTTTTTCTTAGAAGTGAAACATTCTTAAACACAAAAAAAAAGATCCTCCCGCTGTACGGAGTATGTTACTTGTATAAACCCATCACAAGTACTAATTTACATAAGTAACTCGTTCTACAAAAGACACTTCCTGCAATCTGGTCTCATTGGCATCTTTTAGATTAGTAAAGACGCATTAAAATATATTATATATATAATTGATTACTAGTAATTTGTGAAATAAGTGTGTTTTTTTAAAACCAAAAGCAATTTTACTGCGTAAATGGTACTATATAACTTAAAAAAAATAGAATTTATGAAAACAAGAAAATTTTTATCAATTGCATTAATGACATTAGTATTTGGAGCTACATCTTTCGCTCAAAAAAGTGTAATGGTTGGAGGAGCAGCGATGTATCCAACTAAAAATATTGTTGAAAATGCGGTGAACTCTAAAGACCATACTACATTAGTTGCTGCAGTAAAAGCAGCTGGTTTAGTAGAAACATTACAAAGTAAAGGACCATTCACTGTTTTTGCTCCAACAAATGCCGCATTTGATAAATTACCACAAGGTACCGTTGACACTTTATTGAAGCCTGAAAACTTAAAAATGTTGCAAACAATATTGACATATCATGTTGTTGCAGGGAAAATGAATGCGATGGATATTGCAAAAGCTATTAAAAAGGGGAATGGGAAAGCTACAATGAAAACGGTTAGTGGTGGTACTTTAACTGCTTGGATGAAAGGAAAAGATTTATATATTACGGATGAAAATGGTGGAAAATCTAAAGTTACAATTGCTGATGTGAATCAATCAAACGGTGTTATTCATGTGATTGATGCCGTTGTATTGCCTAAACAATAGTTTTTAAGATAGAGGTTAAATTGTTGGTTAGATGAAAAAGAGCCTTGCTAATTAGCAGGGCTCTTTTGTCTATATGAAATCCCAGGATAAAACCGGGATTTCTCTTTTAATTATTATGTTAGAATGCATCTAAGATAATTGATAAAGTTGAATGAAAATGTATCGTTATTTTTAAAAAACTATCTTAAAGCAGCTCCAAGCTCCGTTTCAAAATGATGTTGTAGTTTATTCATTATTTTGTCAATTTGTGCATCAGTCAGTGTTTTAGAATTATCTTGAATGATAAAACTTAATGCGTATGATTTTTTTCCTTCAGGAAGGTTTTGACCTTGATATACATCAAATAAATTAATATCTTTTAAAAGTGTTTTTTCTGTCTGCCGTGCAATGTTATAAATACTTTCATAAGTTATGTTTTGATCTATAAGCAAAGCCAAATCCCTGCGCACTTCCGGATATTTTGGAATCTCGGTATATTTTATTTTCGCAGAAATTAATTTTAAAATTAGAGCCCAATTAAAATCCGCAAAAAATACTTCTTGTTTGATTCCAAAATGCTTCAATATTGATTTTTTTACCACCCCAAATTCTACCAAAGTATCTTTGAGACATCCAATTGCAATTCCTTCAGAAAAAATATCAGATGTAACAGGTAAATTTTGTGTTTTTTGAATCCCTAATCTTGAAAGGATTCCGTGGATATAGCCTTTAAACAAAAAGAAATCAGAGGGTTTTTGAGCGTTAGTCCAATTTTCTTGATTTCTGTTTCCGGAAAGAAATAAAGTCAAATGTTTTTTCTCTTCATAACCAGCAAGATAGTTGTGGTATGATTTTCCAAATTCAAATAATTTTAAATCGGAATTTTTACGATTAATATTATAGGAAACAGCCTCTAATCCGGAGAATAACAGGGATTGTCGCATTGTTGATAAATCAGCACTTAACGGATTTAGCATTGTTACGTTGTGTTCTTCTTTAAGTATTTCACTCAGCGCTACATAAGAAGCGGTCGTCAGTGAATTAGCCATCATCTCATTAAATCCTTGAGAATTTAATTGTGTGGCAATCAGATTTTGTATTTTATAGTCTTCGTTTCTGGGAGAATTAGAAACAGTAGCATTCAATTTTTTTGAAAATTTAATGTTATTGTAACCATAAACCCTTAATATTTCTTCAATTACATCAATTTCTCTTTGTACATCAACCCGGTAAGCCGGAATGGTTAAACCTAAACCTGCGTCAGAAACACTATTGATTTTAATTTCTAATGACGCTAAGATTTGTTTGATCGTATCTTTTGGTAATTCCTGACCAATTATTTTAGCGACTTTACTAAAATTTAAAAACACTGAAAAGTCTTCCAATTTTTTTGGATACATATCCACAACATCAGATGTTATTTCGCCTCCTGCTACTTCTTGTATTAATAGAGCTGCTCTTTTTAGGGCGTATGCGGTAATAGTTGGGTCAATTCCTCTTTCAAATCGAAAGGAAGCATCCGTATTCAATTGATGTCTTTTCGCTGTTTTACGAATACTTACGGGATTAAAATAAGCACTTTCCAGAAAAATAGAATTGGTATGTTCACTTACTCCTGATTTTTTTCCGCCAAAAACACCGGCAATACATAAAGGTCCTTTTTCATCACAAATCATTAAATCTTCTTCGTGTAAGGTTCTTTCTACATCATCAAGAGTAATGAATTTAGTTCCGGCAGGAAGTGTTTGTACGAGTATCTTTCCATTAATTTTTGCAGCATCAAAGGCATGAAGTGGTTGACCCAGCTCATGTAAAACATAATTGGTTACATCTACAATATTATTTTTAGGATTGATTCCAATAGCTTTCAATCGGTTTTGCAACCAAGCTGGTGATGGTTTTACCTCTATACCAGAAATGGTTACACCACAATATCTAGGAGCCAGTTTAGACTCTTTGACATCAATATCAATTTTTAAGGTTCTTTTATCTACTCTAAAATTACTTACCGAAGGGGTGATCAGTTCTACATTGACACCGCTTTGCAGCATTCCTGCTCTCAAATCCCGAGCAGTTCCCAAATGGCTCATGGCATCAGCACGATTGGGTGTCAATCCAATTTCGAAAACTTCGTCATTTTCAATTTTAAAAACGGTGGATGCAGGAGTTCCTGCTGCTAAAGCATCGTCCAGTATCATAATTCCGTCATGGCTATCGCCTAGTCCTAGTTCATCTTCTGCACAAATCATTCCGTGACTTTCCTGTCCGCGAATTTTTCCTTTTTTTATTATAAAAGCAATTCCCGAGGCGTCATATAATGTGGTTCCAATAGTAGCAACCGGCACTTTTTGTCCTGCAGCAACATTAGTGGCACCACATACAATCTGTACAGGAACGCCATTTCCTAAATCGACTGTGGTAATTTTTAATCGGTCAGCATCCGGATGTTGGATGCACGTAAGCACGTGTCCCACAACAATGCCTTCTAATCCGCCTTTTACGGATTGGTATTTATCAACAATTTCTACTTCTAATCCTAAATCAGTTAGTAATGCTGCAGTTTCCTCGGATTTCCAGTCTATTTTAATAAATTGTTTTAACCAGTTGTAAGATATTTTCATCTTTTAATTTTAATGAGACTGCAAAGATAAGGATTGCACTTTGGAGTAAGAAACAATTTTTTTGGTTTTTTACAACTCATTTATATGGATTGACTACGAATTAAAAATACAGATAAAGGAATCTTAAATATAATTATATGTGAATTAAATAATAAAATCAGGTTAAAAAAACACATATTTAAATTTAATGCTATTACTTGAATGAATTGTGCTATTCTAAAGAGAAATAGGTAACTATATTTGATAAAATATAAACAGAAAACAATATGGATAACGTAGCACAAAGACCTGAATTTAAGGCAAAATATGATAATTATATTGGGGGAAAGTTTGTTGCACCAATTAAAGGGGAGTACTTTGATGTTGTTTCTCCTATTGACGGAAAAGTATTTACACAAGCAGCACATTCCAGTAAGGACGATTTAGACTTGGCGGTCAACAAAGCTCATGAAGCTTTTCAGACGTGGGGTAAAACATCAGCTACAGAACGCAGCAATATATTGAATAAAATTGCTCAGGTTATGGAAGACAATCTGGAATACCTTGCTATTGTTGAAACTATTGATAATGGGAAGGCCATTCGAGAAACATTAGCGGCCGATATGCCCCTAGCAATTGATCACTTTCGTTATTTTGCCGGAGTAATCCGTGCAGAAGAAAGTTCAATAACTGAATTAGATTCGCAAACCGTTTCGATAGCTTTAAGTGAACCTTTAGGGGTAATTGCCCAAATCATTCCTTGGAATTTCCCTATTTTAATGGCTATCTGGAAATTAGCTCCTGCATTGGCCGCAGGAAATACTGTAGTTTTGAAACCAGCTGAAAGTACACCAATTTCGATTCTTGTTCTGATGGAATTAATTGGCGATTTACTTCCTCCGGGAGTCATTAATATTGTGAATGGCTTTGGTGCTGAATTGGGAAGAGCTTTAGTAACCAACAAAAAAGTTTCTAAAGCAGCCTTTACCGGATCAACCACAACAGGGCGTTTAGTGATGCAATATGCCACCGAAAACATTATTCCTGTAACCTTGGAATTGGGAGGAAAATCACCAAATATTTTTATGAAATCAGTAGGAGATGCGGATGATGATTTTTTTGATAAAGCCATTGAAGGTGCCGTTATGTTTGCTTTAAATAACGGTGAAATTTGTACTTGTCCGTCCAGATTATTAGTGCATGAAGATATTTATGATAAATTTATCGCCCGAGTAATTGAAAGAACAGCAGCTATAAAACTGGGAAATCCGTTAGACAGAACTACAATGATGGGAGCACAAGCTTCATTAGTTCAAAAAGAAAAAATCCTAAGTTATATAAAATTAGGAAAAGAAGAAGGGGCAGAACTTTTGATAGGTGGTGAAGAAAATAAATTAGAAGGTGATCTTGAAGGAGGATATTATATCAAACCAACACTTTTTAAAGGACACAACAAAATGCGTATTTTTCAGGAAGAAATCTTTGGACCTGTTTTAGCCGTGACTACTTTTAAAACAACAGAAGAAGCGATTGCCATTGCAAATGACACGATGTATGGCTTAGGAGCCGGACTCTGGACACGTGATGCACACGAAATTTATCAGGTTCCTAGAGCGATTCAAGCAGGTCGCGTTTGGATTAATCAATACCATTCCTATCCTGCAGGGGCTCCTTTTGGAGGTTATAAACAATCCGGAATTGGTCGCGAAAATCATAAAATGATGTTGGGACACTACCGTCAGACAAAAAATATGCTGATTTCTTATGATAAAAATAAATTAGGTTTCTTTTAATAAACTTCTGATTATTGGTTAATTTTAAACCTGACAGATTGTATAATTTGTCAGGTTTTATCTTTAAATAAATTTCACCAAGAGCCACAATGATTAATTAGAAATTTTTGTTCTGAAAAAAAATCCTTTGAACCATTAAGAGATTAATGCTTACTAAGGTTAAAAACGTAACTTTCTTAAGTTAATAATGCTCTAGCAAGATACTGAAATTTTAGTATCACTTAACGGATATTTTATTAAATAATTTTATAATGACAAAACGAATCGATGCCACAGAAAAAGCAATAGCATTAATCAAAATTTTACAGGAAAAACATGGCGATTTAATGTTTTATCAAGCGGGGGGCTGTTGCGAAGGAACACAGCCACAATGTTTTGAAAAAGGGGGTTTTTATCAACGCATGGGCGACGTATGTATTGGAACTATCGAGAATACGGAGTTTTGGGTGGATAAGGATTTATTTGAATATTGGAAACATGCCCATTTTACTTTGGATGTGATTGATGCATTTGGCGTAGGAGGTTTTTCATTAGAAACACCATTGAAAAAAACATTCCGAGTCGAATACAGAATTTTTACACCTGAAGAAGAACTATCACTTGAGCCAGTAACCTTTATTGAATGATCAATTTACGCATAATAATTGGTACTGTTTGGGGGTAATTCCTTCGTGTTTTTTAAATAACCGAATGAAATAATTACAATCTTCAAACCCGGATAAATAACAAACTTCATTAATTTGTATGGTTGGGTTTTTGAGCAATTGTTTCGCACATCTCATTTTTTCGCTAATCACAAATTCAATCGGACTCATTCCTAGTTCTCTTTTGAAAAACCGATAGAACGAGGCGGTACTCATACAGGCTTTTTCACTTAAATGTTTCATACTGAAATTTTCTTTCAGATTCAATCGAATGTATTCTACCACTTGTGTAATGGGATTTTTTTGGTCAATAAATAAGCCATCATCCATAGCTTTTGCGGTTTGGGTTTGTATTATTCGGATCAATAATTCCTGTAAAGTCAAATCAGCCAGAGCATCTTTAGTAATAGACGTACTCATGCATTCTTTGATTAATTTATTGATGGTAGCTGCCAGTTCTACATTGTTGTAGAAAAAATAATTTTGGTAGTTTAATTGCCAAAACTGGTCGTTTCCGTCTTTAGGATACCGTTCGTTCAAAAACTGTAAGGTATCTATAATCTTAGTTTGTTCTATGGCCAAAGCCAAACACTGTGTTGGATTTTTTCTTGTAGCCTCCGGGAAATCAATTTTCATTTCTACATTTGAGGGAATCACTACTGTTTCTCCTGGTAAGTACACAAAGCTCGGATCATCAAAAAGATGCATCACTTTTTTACCTCTGAGCATGCTGGTCACTACAAAATCATTAAATTTTAGAGGGACTAATGCCGATGATTCATAAGTTTCAAAAAGATTTAGTTCGCAATGGTTCAAAGAGTAAACCGTTCGGTTCTCCACTAATGTTTTTAACGATTTCTCGTTTGATAAATGCGGCGGAGTGATGAAGTTACGATTACTATTCATAAATTTAAACTTTAAAAAAGGGAAAGTCTAAATTTAAAATAAATAACTTAAATTTTAGTGCTATTTATGGAATATTTAAATTAATTCTTCGACGTGTTTTTTTATGTTTTCCGCCATTTTTTTAGTGGGCAGATCATTGGCATCCATGCCAAAAGGATCTTCAATTTCTTCGGCAATCAGCTCTAAACTTGCTAAAACATAAAAGATAAATACCACAACCGGAATTACATAATATCCCAAACTGAACACGTATCCAAAAGGCAAAGTCAGTACATAAATAAAAATAAATTTTTTGATAAAAGCACTGTATGAATAGGGGATAGGAGTGTTTTTTATACGTTCACAGGCACCACAAATATCAGTAAACGAATGAACTTCAGCATTTAAAATCAAGAGTTGGTCGCCTGTTATTTTTTTAGAAACATACAAATCATTGATTTTTTGAAACATCATTTTTGCGACCTGATTGGGCTTGTGTTTGTGATGATCAATGTCTAAATCCAGATCGTCAAAAAGTTGCAGGCTGGTGTCACGGTCGTTTAAATGTTTATGTAAAATTGAGGCATACCCGGGAATTATTTTGCGAAAGAAATTACGATCTTTTTCGTCCTGCAACATTGCAGACAATTTAATGGATAAATTACGACTGTTATTTACCAATGATCCCCATAATTTTCTTCCTTCCCACCAGCGATCATAAGCTGTATTGGTTCGGTAGGCTAATAATAATGAAATTACAAAACCCAACATTCCGTGCATTATTGAAATGTTTTTTACGGGACTGTTATCCGGCAAATGCCAATATTCAATTTCAAAATACCCTATTACACCGGAATAAATACCAATAAGTAGCATCATTGGTATCAATTTCCGAAAAGTATCGGCTTTGCTTAAATGGAAAATAAAACTAATCCAATCTTTAGGGTTATACGAAGTCATTCAGATTTTTTATTTGCAAAAATAAACTAAAATGAACTAAAATGAACTTTCTGGTTCTAAATAAGGAACCAAAATCTTTGACCGTAAACTACCATTCGTTTTGCCTTTAAAATTCGAAAATTGAGCCATGGAAAAAAGAACAAAATTGTGAATTATTGTCAAATTAAAAAATAAGATTTCCCGCCAATTCTCGAAGTGCAATTTCAGATAATTTGCCTTGAAATTGGGCGTTACTATAGCGAACTTTTGCATTAACATAATTCAATTGTGCGGTTCTGAATTCTAGAGTGGTAATGGTTCCAATGCGAAATTTATCTAAAGTTATAGTCAAATTCTGTTGGGCTATTGCTTGATTTTTTTCTTCCAATGTTATCAATTCTAAATTGGTCAAATAGGTTTGATAGGAGGTTGCCAATTGAGCATTTAGGATCAAATTTTGTTGCTGAATTGATATTTTGGAATTTTCAATTTGAATTTTCGCTATTTTTTCATTTCTATTTTGAGAAAATCCATCAAACAGGTTTAATGTTGCTGTAAAGCCATAATTAAAACCTCTGGATTGCGATTGTGTGACGAAACCAAGACTGGATTGACTTTCTGAAAAGTTATAGGCCGTATTAACTCTGATTGTAGGATAACGTCCTGCTTTGATTTGCTTCAATTGCAATTCAGCTACTCTTTTATTGATGATCTGAGCTTCTAATTGTGGGTTTTGTTTTTCGGCCAGCAAAGTAAGTTCCGGAAGAAATAACAGTCGGTCTACTGCAAGTACATCGATTACTTTAAAATTAATTTTAAGATCTCTAGCCATAATTTGATTCAGCACGATTTTGCTGTTAGCATAGAGTTCTTTTTGTCTTAAAAGTGCGACTTGGTCTGTATTTAAATCTACCTGAGCATTCAAAACCTCTAATTTAGATGCTTTTCCGATTGTAAATCGGTTTTGTGCTAAAATTAGTCTCTGATTTGAAATAACAATTGTCGTATCCAGAGCGGCCAATTGTTGTTGCTGTTGCACTAAATCATAATATGCAGCATTTACGTCACTAATTTTAGTAATTAAGATCAGCTTTAATTGGGCTTCCCCAAGTTTTTGTAACTCTTTGAGCTGGTTCATTCGAGCAAACATTCGGAATCCGTCAAAAATGGTCCAGTCCAGACCTACACCATAGCTCAAACTGTTATTTTTAGCATTGTCTAATTCCGTTTCTGCACCGTCTTGCCTGGTTTGGGAACTATTTTGAACGCTGTTATTGTCCACTACAGAAGCTGTTACGATGGGTAACATTCCTGCGTTTCCAATCGCCACGTTTGTTTTTTCTATTTTTAAATTATTGGCTGCAATTTTTATTTCGTAATTGTTTTCCAATGCTATTTTTATGGCACTTTCCAATGTTAGCACTTCTTGTGCTTGGGTATTTAAAATACAAAAGAAAATTAAAATTAAACTGCGAAAGAGTATTTTAGTGTTTGTCATAATTGTTTTTTTTTGTCACAGATAAATCCTTGTCATTTGTAGCTCCGTTCAAATTATTGAACTTCTTTTTCATATTCTTCAATATGATCAAATTCAGGATAATGTTTTCGAGCTTTAGACCACATTAAGTACATGGCAGGGATTACAAATAAAGTTAGAATTAAAGAGAAAATTGTTCCGCCAACAATGACAACTCCCATTCCAATTCTACTGGTAGATGCTTCTCCTAAAGATAAGGCAATAGGCAAAGCTCCCAATGAAATAGCTAAACTAGTCATTAAAATAGGACGAAGTCTGGATTCAGAAGCTTCTAAAATAGCCTCCAGTTTTGGTTTTCCTTCTTCTCTCAGTTTATTGGCAAACTCAACTATCAAAATCCCATTCTTCGTGACTAATCCAATAAGCATTACCGTTCCAATTTGGCTGAAAATATTCCACGTCTGATCAAACAACCAAAGGGAGAATAAAGCACCTGCAACAGCCATTGGAACTGTCAAAATAATAATTAAAGGATCGATAAAACTCTCAAATTGTGCTGCCAGAATCAAAAATATTAACAGTAAAGCCAATCCAAAAGCAAAAGAGGTATTAGAACTACTCTCTACATAATCCCTGGATTCGCCCCCTAAATCAGTGGTAAAAGTGTCGTCAAGTACTTTCGCTTTAATTTCATTCATGGCATCAATTCCATCACTGATACTTTTTCCCGGGGCTAATCCGGCAGTTACAGTGGCTGACATGTATCGGTTATTATGGTACAATTGTGGCGGATTGCTCTGTTCTTGAATACTAACAACATTATCCATTTGGATTAATTCTCCACTACTATTTTTTACATACATAGCAGTTAAATCCAAAGGTTTGGATCGGTCTTCTTGTTCAAATTGTCCAATGACCTGATATTGTTTTCCATTGCGCATAAAATAACCAAAACGCTGTCCGCTCAAAGAAAGTTGTAAGGTTTGTGCAATATCCATAACAGATATACCTAAACTTTTCGCTTTTTCCCGATCAATAGTAACATTGATTTCGGGTTTGTTAAATTTTAGGTTAACATCGGTAACCGAAAACGTAGGGTTTTTGGCAGCCTCATCCATAAATTCAGGAATCTTTTTTTCCAATTGTTCAAAATTAGGAGCCTGAATAATGTATTCAATTGGTAGACCTCCACGTCTGTTTACTGCAATAGTAGGTTCCTCAATAACTGAAGTCTTAATTTCGGGATATTTTTTTGTTAATCTGTTTAATTTTTCTGCAATTTCCTTTTGAGATTTTTCTCGTTCCCCTGTTTCTGAGAGTGCCAGTCGAATCATTCCACTATTTACAGAGGAGGAACCCCATCCCGGTGATGTAATTACCAAAGCAACCTCTTTTTCCGGAATAGAATCATCTACTAATTGTGATAATTCTTGCATAAAGCGGTCCGTGTATTCGTAGGACGAACCCTCAGGAGTTGTCATTCTCATGACAAGAGCACTACGGTCATCGTAAGGAGCAGTTTCTTTTTGCAATAAATTAAAAAATACATATATTAGTCCAAAACAAGCTATAAGAATCGGAAAACTGATCCATTTTCGTTTCATAAAAGTACTTAATGCACTGGCATAACCACTATTCAATCTTTGGTAAAATGGTTCCGAATAAATATAGAATTTTGATTTTTTTTGTTCCCCGCCTTTCATCAAATAGGCATTTAACATCGGTGTTAATGTTAATGAGACAAAAGCCGAAATTAATACTGCGGCTCCTATGACAACGCCAAACTCCCGAAATAGCCGCCCAACAAATCCTTCCAGAAAAATTACCGGTAAAAATACGGCTGCTAAAGTTATTGAAATAGAGATTACAGCAAAAAAGATCTCATTAGAGCCTTTTATAGCTGCCTCAATTGGAGACATCCCTTCTTCGACCTTCTTAAAAATATTTTCCGTGACAACAATTCCATCATCAACGACCAGCCCTGTAGCAAGAACAATAGCTAATAAAGTCAGTACATTTATCGAGAAACCAAAAAGATACATGATGAAGAACGTTGCAATTAGCGAAACCGGTATGTCAATTAAGGGTCTAATGGCAATAGCCCAATCTCTAAAGAATAAATAAATGATCAGAATTACCAGAATGATAGAAATTAATAAGGTTTCAGCCACTTCAATAACGGATTTTTTTACAAAAATAGTGCTGTCAATAACAATGTTTAATTTAATATCTTTGGGTAAATCCTTTTTTAATTTATCGTATTCTAGGTAGAATTCTTTTGAAATATCTAAATAATTTGCACCAGGAAGCGGAACTATAGCTACACCCACTAACGGTAAACCGGATTGCGTCATTTTTGTTTCCAGATTTTCAGGTCCTAAAACCGCTGTACCTATATCACTAAAAAGAACCGTTTTTGCTCCTTCGGAACGAATGATAATATTATTGAACTCTTCGGCTGTAGATAAATTTCCAGCTGTTTTTACTGTTAATTCCGTATTATCGCCCGTTATTTTTCCAGAAGGGAGTTCTACATTTTGTTGATTTAAGGCATCTCTAACTTCGGCTACGGAACATCCGTAAGCGGCTAATTTGACAGGATCAATCCATAAACGCATGGCAAATCTCTGTTGTCCCCAAATTTGAACTCCACTGACTCCAGGGATTGTTTCTAATCTTTGGGCAATAACATTTTCAGCATAATCACTTAATTCTAGGGAATTTCTGGAATCACTTTGAACTGTCATCGAAATAATGGCACGACTATCGGCATCTGCTTTAGAGACAACTGGAGGGGAATCAATGTCTTCTGGCAAATTTCGTACTGCCTGAGATACTTTATCCCGGACATCATTTGCGGCAGCTTCAAGATCCTTACCTAAATTAAATTCAATGGTTATGCTGCTGTTTCCTTGGGTACTCGACGAAGTAATATTTCGAATTCCTTCAATAGAATTGATTGCTTTTTCTATAGGCTCGGTAATTTGCGACTCAATAATATCCGCATTTGCTCCGGCATAATTGGTTCGAATCGAAATTTGCGCAGGATCAATAGAAGGAAATTCCCGGACTCCCAAAAAACTATACCCAATTATTCCAAATAACACAATGGAAAGGTTCATTACTATAGTTAATACAGGTCTTTTGATACTTAAAGTTGATAAACTCATTGTTTTAATTTAGTTTTTAATCCCAATAAACAAAGGGATTTAATTTTAAGGGTATTGACCTTAAATATTATTTTTAGCGACAGTTACTTTTACAGGAACATCATTTTTTAAGGACATAATACCACTGGTCAATAACGTATCGCCCGCCTTAAGTCCTGAAAGCACTAAGATGGAAGCATCCGTTCTGGTGGCGGTTTCGACCATCACTTGCTTTGCTTTTCCTCCACTGGAAATAAAAACTTTTTTACCGTTTTGAACCGGAATGATCGCTTCTGTTGGGACTAAGATCGCATCTTTGATAATATCCAAAGGCATTTCTACATCGGCAAAAAGTCCCGGTAATAAGTTACCGTCTTTGTTTTCTGCTAATGCTCGTACTTGTATGGTTCTGGTAGCTACAGACACTCTTGGCTCAATAGCGTAAATCATAGCGCTATATTTTTTATTAGATCCGGCTACTGTAAAGTGTAAAGAGGTGTTTTTCTTAATTTGTGTAGCATATTTTTCAGGAATCGAAAAAGTTATTTTTAGCTTGCTGGTGTTCACAAGATTTGCAATTAACATGGAAGGTGTAATATAAATCCCCGGAGAAATAGAACGCAAACCAATTTTTCCTGAGAAGGGCGCTCGTACAGATGTTTTGGCAATTTGAACTTGAATCAACTGAGTTTGGGCTTCTGCTGATTTTAGATCCGCTCGGGCTAAATCATATTCTTCCTGGCTAATGGCTTCTTTTTGAAGTAATAATTGTGCTCTTCTTGCATTTTCTGAAGCTAATCCTTCTCGAGTAGATGCTTGTCTCAATTGGGCTCTTAACTCTAAATCATTCACTTTAAAAAGTACTTGGCCTTTGCTGACGCTACTTCCTTCCTCAAAATAAATTCGTTCAACAATTCCTGAAACTTCACTCCTGATTTCAACCTGTTCATTGGCTTCAATAGAACCAGACAGCGATAAATTATTATCAAACGTTTGTGGCTCTACAATAATTCCACTGACATTCATTGATTTGATGTTTCCTGATTGATCTTTTGAATCGCCGCTTTTACTTTTGTTTTCTTTTATTCGGTAACCAATAAATCCAATGATTCCAATTGTTAGCAAGGCATAAACTAGGTATTTAATTTTCATAGTTATTAAGTAAGATTAGGTCTCAGTTTTTTTAGTTAAAGACAAATTTAGGTTTTAGAAATGAATTAATTGAGGTGTTAATTTTTATTTAACGTTTGTACATACAAATGTCTTGTCCGTAAAAAATACGTTTCTGAATTCTAAATATTTTAGAAATATAGTACTAAAAAAAATTTATTTTCGGAAACTCATTAGATTGTAGGACTACAAAAAACGGAAATGGTTTAATTGATAATAGAAAAAAAATATTTAACGAAACTAAATTAAAAAGTACATACGATCAAAAATTACGTTAGAAAGATAAAATATCAACTTCTCGCCGTTTTCGTTTTAATCAAAAACAAAAGTTGAAAATTATTCTCAAAATAAGAATTTAGGTTAGCTAATATAATTCCAGATGTTTTTCTTTTTTGTCATTTCTAAGAAAACAACTCTCAAAGCGGTATGCTCCGGTTTTTGCATCCCTGCATCTTCTTTCAGAAGTTTTAAAGCATAATTTCTGGCTAAAGCCAAAGTATCTCTGTCTCGAACTAAATCGGCAATTTGAAGATTCAGTACGCCGCTTTGTTGTGTTCCCATCAAATCACCCGGACCACGAAGCTTCAAGTCGACTTCCGCAATTTCGAAACCATCGTTTGTTTGCACCATCGTTTCCATTCGGGTTTTACTGTCAGAACTCAATTTGTGACTTGTCATCAGGATGCAATAACTTTGCTCCGCACCACGACCCACGCGACCTCGAAGCTGATGGAGTTGCGACAATCCAAAACGTTCCGCACTTTCAATAATCATCACGCTGGCATTAGGAACATTTACGCCAACTTCAATTACGGTTGTTGCGACCATAATATTAGTTTTCCCTTCTGAAAAGCGTTTCATTTCTGCATCCTTTTCCGCTGGTTTCATCTTTCCGTGCAAAATTGAAATCGAATACTGTGGCAATGGGAAATCTCTGGAAACACTTTCGTAACCGTCCATTAAATCCTTGAAATCCATTTTCTCCGATTCCTGGATGAGCGGATACACAATATAGATTTGGCGACCCAAAGCGATTTCGTCCCGAAGGAATTTCCAAACCTTCAAACGGTTGCTGTCAAAACGATGTACGGTCTGAATCGGTTTTCGTCCCGGAGGCAGTTCATCAATTACTGAAATGTCTAAATCGCCATACAAACTCATCGCCAAAGTGCGGGGAATAGGCGTGGCGGTCATTACCAGAACGTGTGGCGGAATCACATTTTTTTTCCATAATTTAGAGCGTTGTTCTACGCCAAAACGATGTTGCTCATCAATTACAGCCAGTCCTAAATTTTTGAATTTTACTTTATCTTCTAGTAAAGCATGCGTTCCGATTAGAATATGTAACGTTCCGTTTTCCAGTTCTTCATGGATAATTCGGCGTTGAGCTATTTTGGTGGAACCTGTTAGGATTCGGATATTTATATTTAAAGTTTCGGCCAATTCGGATAAACCGATAAAATGCTGATTGGCGAGGATTTCTGTTGGTGCCATCAAGCAGGCTTGGAAGCCATTATCAAGCGCCAAAAGCATGCTCATAAAAGCTACAATTGTTTTTCCGGAACCTACATCGCCTTGCAGCAATCGGTTCATTTGGGCGTTGCTTCCCATATCGGTTCGGATTTCCTTTATCACTCTTTTTTGAGCATTTGTCAGTTGAAAAGGCAAATGATGCTGATAAAAATCATTGAAGTTTTCGCCTACAGTTGTAAACGGATGTCCTTTTATTTTATGTTTTCGGATGAGATTCTTCGTGATTAATTGCAACTGAATAAAGAACAATTCTTCGAATATTAATCGGAATTTGGCTTTTGCTAAAACATCAGCACTTTTTGGAAAATGAATGTTGAATAAAGCCGCTTTTTTAGGAATCAGCTTCAATTCGTTAATCAAATAATCCGGTAAAGTTTCCGTGAATAACGCTTGTGTTTCCAGAAACAATTGCTGCATCAGTTTATTAATCACCCGGTTTGAAATTCCGCGATTAGTCAAAGTTTCTGTCGAAGGATACACGGGTTGCATCGCTGAACGCAGACTTTGTTCATGCTCTGTCATCAATTCAATTTCGGGATGCGCCATGTTGAACGCATTTCCAAAAGAGGTGCATTTCCCAAATATAACACACATTTCATTGAGCTTTAAACTCTCCCGAATCCATTTGTGACCTTGAAACCAAACGAGTTCCATTTGTCCTGTATCATCTACAAAAGTCGCTACCAATCGCTTTTGGTTTTTGCCAAATTCTACAGTTTTGATGTTGATGATTTTACCGATAATCTGAACTTCGGCACTATTATTTTGCAGTTCGTTAATCTTGTAATATCGGGTGCGGTCAATGTATCTATTTGGAAAAAAATTAACCAAATCCACGTACTTATAAATTCCCAATTCCTTACGAAGCAATTCGCCCCGATTGGGACCAACGCCTTTCAAGTATTCGATGGGAGTGAGTAGGAGGTTTTGTTGCATAGTGCGAAGATAGTTTTTTGTTTGGAAATTTGGAAAGTGTAATTGATTCTAAAATGCTTTATTAAAAATGTAAAGTTAAAACTTAACTTAATTGTGAAATTAACACCAAACGCAATACCTTCGTAAAAAAAAGTAAAAAATGACAACTCATCTCGCATTACTCCGTGGCATCAATGTTTCAGGTCATAGTATGATAAAAATGGAGGCGCTAAAAACAACTTTGGAAGCCATTAGCTTTCAAAATGTACAAACGTATATTCAATCGGGCAATGTTTTTGTAGATACAGAAGAAGAAAGTTCAGCTGCTGTTGGATTCAAAATAAAACAGGAAATTTTCAAGGCTTTTGGTCATGAAGTGCCGGTTGTAGTCATTAGCTCTGCAGATTTAGAAGCATGTTTCAAGAATAATCCTTTCTTGAAGGAAAAAGATATTGATACTAAGAAATTATATGTGGCTTTTATTTCGACTACGTTACAAAGTAGCAGTATGAATGATTTGAGAATAAGTCAGTTCAAACCGGATGAAGCCAGTATTGACGGCAGCAGAATTTTTATAAAATACGCTGTTGGCGCAGGAAAAACCCGATTCGACCAAAAATACATCGAGAAGAAGCTAAATGTTATTGCAACAATCCGCAATTGGAATACTGTGACGCAATTACTGAAACTTTACGAGGAAAGATAATAAGACTTTAAAATCTAGTATAACCGCTAATTCGCTAATTTTCAAATGTTATCATCCATTTGAAATTTGCGAATTAGCGGTATTTTTTTAGAGTCAAAACAAGGATGTTTCAGAATCTATTTTTAACTTTAGAAATAAAATATTTATAATTTGACGCAACCTTTTACAGGAAGAATCATTTTAAAAATATCTGTGTAAGCGAAGTCAAATACAATTTTAGTTAAAAAAGTAATTTATAAGTTCTTATTGAACATTTTTATAAGGTTTAGTTTTGGTTAATTTAGGATTATGTAGCATTTTTGTGAAAGAGATCTCAGGAGTTGAAAAATTTTTGGTACTTTTTTTAAAACCTTAATTATAAAAATGAAGCCTATCCGAAAGTACTGAATTTATTAGCCATTAAATAGATTATTTTTCAACCAGATCACAATACCAAAAACCAAAATCAAATGCATCAGAAGCGCTCGTGTCACAAGCAGTATCAGATGAATCTTCCTTTTCTGGTTTTTCGTATTTTCTATAAACAACTTCACCAATTTCGAAATTGATAGGTTTCGAGAAAATGGGACCGTCAAAAGTGAAGGTATGAAATTCTCCGTTTTCTCCGCAAACATCTACATTTTCAGGTAATTCATTGATGAAACTTTGATCAATCACGCGACCAACGAAGCTTTTATCTAAAAAGCGTTCATTGACACAAACCACAATTGTTTTAAAACCTAAATTGATAAATTCCTGAATCAGTTCGTGAGTGGGGATTTTCCAAAGCGGAAAAATACCTTCAAAACCTATTTCGGCTAATTTTTCCTCTCGGTATTTACGTAAATCTTCCAGAAATATATCACCAAAAATCGAATGTGTAACACCTTGGTTTTTTAGTTTTGCCAATGTTTCCCGCATCACATTTTCGTACACCTCCATGGTTGGCATTTCAGGAATTTGCATAATTTCAAGAGGCAATCCAATGCTTTCGGCCTGTTGTTTCAATAATTCTACTCGGACGCCATGCATCGAAATACGCTGATGTTCTTGGTTCACACTGGTCAGTAAACTGGCAATTTCAATTTCTCGATTTTGTAGCGTTTTATATAAGGCCAGTGCAGAATCTTTTCCGCTGCTCCAATTAAATAAGGCTTTCTTTTTCAATGTAATTATCTTGTAATTTTCTTT
Source organism: Flavobacterium sp. RSP49 (assembly GCF_003968735.1). Classification (NCBI taxonomy): domain Bacteria; kingdom Pseudomonadati; phylum Bacteroidota; class Flavobacteriia; order Flavobacteriales; family Flavobacteriaceae; genus Flavobacterium; species Flavobacterium sp. RSP49. Next base: position 41,921 of record NZ_RYDN01000001.1, read on the forward strand.
AGGTAAACTTACAAAATTTGTCGGATTAGTTTAGGAAACCTTTGTAACTTTGGAAATCATGCAATAATTTAAAATGCCATTATTTAAAATTAGATATCAAACCGAATCAAATCGATTGAAAAATTGGGATTATTCCAGTGAAGCTATTTATTTCATTACTTTGGTTGCTCAGAATAGGGAATGCATTTTTGGAACTATTGCTGATGATAAAATGACACTAAACGATAACGGAAAAATCATTGAAACGGAATTGTAGAAATCAATTACAATAAGGGAACGTTGGTTTTTTCATAATTGGGTCATTATGCCCAATCATATTCATTTGTTGATTGAAATTGTTTCGTCATCCGACGTAGAGACGCACTGCAGTGCGTCTCTACCATACAACCGGAACAACCAATGATAAATACCATTTGGCAATCAAATTATCACGATCATATTGTACGCAATTACAATTCATTCCATGCCGTATACCATTACATAAAAAACAATCTTAAAAATTGGAATACAGATTCCATAAATCCAAAATAGAATGAAATACCTATTCTTTTTTATTTCCACGTTCACATTCGCCCAACAAACCCAATTTGTTGATTTTAAATCAGTTTTAGGGAAAATTGTAATAAATCCAATTGAAAGAACTGTTTCTGGTGATGTTAATTATGATTTTAATGTTTTGAAATCTATAGATACCATTAAAATTGATGCCCAAAACATAGAATTTTCAGATGTAAAACTGAACGGAAAACCGATTAATTTTCGGAATACTGAGACACAATTACAAATTATATTTCCGTTCACAAATGGAAAAAACAACCTGACTTTTCAGTATTTGGCAAAGCCAAAACAAACGATGTATTTTGTGGGTTCAGAAGCAAATGATAATTTACAAATTTGGACGCAAGGACAAGGAAAATATACCAGTCATTGGTTTCCGAGTTTTGATGATGTGAATGAAAAAGTGGTTTTCAATTTGAATATTGTATTCAAAAAAGAGTATCAGGTAATTTCAAATGGAACTTTGAGATTTAAATCTGGATTTGATGGACTTTCGGTTTGGCAATACCAAATGCAAAAACCAATGAGTTCGTATTTATTGATGCTTACCATCGGTAAATTTGAAAAAAAAATCGAGAAATCAAATTCTGGAATTCCTTTAGAAATGTATTTGGGACTAAAAGACGTTTCCAAATTTGAACCAACCTATCGCAACTCTAAAAAAATGTTTGATTTCTTAGAAAAGGAAATAGGAGTGAAGTATCCTTGGGAAATTTACAAACAAGCACCTGTTCGAGATTTCTTGTATGCCGGAATGGAAAATACATCAGCAACGCTCTTTAATACGCGTTATGTGGTGGATTCTACAGGTTTTGAAGACAGAAGTTACACGAATGTCAATGCGCATGAATTAGCGCATCAGTGGTTTGGGAATTTAGTCACTGCCGAAAGCAGCAAGCATCATTGGTTACAAGAAGGTTTTGCAACGTATTATGCACTTTTAGCCGAAAAGGAAATCTATGGCGAAGATTATTTTTATTCCAAATTATATGAGTCGGCATCACAATTAAAATACGCTTCCAGAACGGATAGCATTCCGGTTTTGAATGCCAAAGCCAGTTCATTGACTTTTTATCAAAAAGGAGCTTGGGCACTTTTTGTTTTACACAAAGAAATAGGGGATAAGGCGTTTAAAAAAGCGGTAAAAAGTTATTTAGAAAAAAATGCATTTCAAAATGTGAATACAACAGATTTTTTTGCTGAAATCAAAAAAGTATCTAGTTATGATTTAGATAATTTTAGTGAAGTATGGCTTGAAACTACTGTTTTCAATACACAACAAGCCAATAGTTTATTGCTTAAAAACAAATCAATTCAGGTGTTGTTTGAAGTCGATAAATTAAAAAACAAACCGTTGTCAGAGAAAAAGGATTTTCTTGAAAAAACAATGCAATCTGACGTCTATTTTTTGGTAAAAGAAGTTATTTTAAATCAATTAAAAAATGAAAAATGGGAAGATAAAAAAGAACTTCTGGCATTGGCTTTAACAACTGAAAATCTCCAAGTGCGTCAGGCAGTAGCTAGTACTTTGACTAAAATACCCGAAGATTTCCGTTTGCAATATGAGACTTTACTCGATGATCATTCCTATCAAACCCAAGAAATAGCGTTGTATCATTTATGGAATAATTTCCCCGAATATCGCTCTCTTTATTTGGATAAATCCAAAGACTGGATTGGTTTTAATGATTATAATCTTAAAACCTTGTGGCTTAGCTTAGCCTTGTCAAGTCCAGATTATGCATCAGACAAAACGGATTTAATCACGGAATTGGTGAATTATTCTTCTTCAATTTATGAAGCGACAACACGCCAAAATGCTTTGGAAAATCTTCTTACTTTTGGAATAATAAACGACACGGTTTTGAAAAACTTGATCAATGCATCAACACATCAAATGTGGCAGTTTTCAAAATTTGCGAGAGACAACATTAGAACCTTGCTAAAAAACAAAGAAATGCAGCTTTCATTCGAAAGGATTTTACCAAATTTGATTGAAAAGGAGCAATTTCAATTGAAAAGATTGATTTTTTAATTACTTTAACGAGATAATAATATAAGATTTATTATTTCAATATAAAATAGATGAAAGCATTAGTCATTTCAGGGGGTGGTAGTAAAGGAGCATTTGCAGGCGGGGTAGCAGAATTTCTTTTAGAAAAAGAAGCCGATAAATATGATCTTTTCGTCGGAACTTCAACTGGAAGTTTGCTGATTCCTCATTTGGCTTTAAATAAAATTGAAAAAATAAAAGAGATTTTTACCTCCGTAAATCAGTCCAGTATTTTTAGTAGACGTCCTTTTTTTGTAAAAAATAAAAATGGGGTATTTGTTATTTCGATAAACCATTTTAATGTACTAATCAATCTCATGAGAGGGAGTAAGACTTTTGGAGAAAGTTATAGTTTGAGAAAATTAATTCGAAAATCCATTACTCGTGAAGAGTTTAAAGAATTAAAAGCCGGGAGCAAAGATGTTATTATTACCGTTTCCAATTTGAGCACTAATGAAGTGGAGTACAAGTCAATTAAAGATTTTGAATATTCTGAGTTTTGTGATTGGATCTGGATTTCATGTAATTATCTTCCCTTCATGAGTTTGGTTAATAAAAAAGGAAGTGATTATGGCGATGGTGGATTTACCAATTTAGTACCAATTCGAGAAGCCATAAATCGAGGAGCAACAGAAATTGATGTCATTATCTTGCAAACAGAAACCCAAATTAGTAAAAAAATTATCAGTAGAAACCCTTTCTCTTTATTGGTAAATTTATTTGGGACTGTTCTCGAACAGGTAAAGAAAAAGGACATTGCCATTGGTCTTTTGGCAGCAAAGAATAATAATGTAACCATAAATTTTTATTATACTCCAACGCATTTGACTGATAATGCGCTTTTTTTTAACAAAACAGAAATGAAAAAATGGTGGAAACAAGGTTACGAATACGCATTGACTAAAAGTGAAATTATGAGTGATATAAAATAACTCTTACCACAATTGTCCCACTTCGTTTTTAATATAAGCCAATGCTGCAGTGCTTGGAGAAGGTTTCTCTAATAAATCTTCAATGATAATTTCCCGCAAACTATTTGCATCTTTTACTCTTTCATTAGTTGTTGCCAAACGAATCATTTGAATGGTTGCATTTTTGGCTGTAACAATAATGGACCAACACTCATCCGAAATGTAGATTTGCTGTGTTAAATTGTGTTCATACTCTTGTTCGATTTGTGCAATTACAAAATTGTGATACTCGTTTTTATCTTCTGAAAGAGGGGTAATTCGAACTAAAAGTTTTGAAGGATTGATCCGTTCCATAAACAAAGCCATACGCTCATAAGCCTGCAAACGCAGAGGCAATAAGTCTTTTTGAGCGTCTTTTTGTAATAACCAGCGTCTTGTATTTTGTTGGTCTTTGAAATAAGCGTTAAATAAATAATAAGCAACACCTCCAGTAATTAGGGAAGGTATTGTGTAGCCCAGAATTTCTATGATTTTTGTAGAATCCATTTTGATGTGAAAATTATTTAGCAAAAATATACTTTTTTGAGTACAAATCAATTTCTATTTAATAGCAATAAATGAAACCGAATGCTATTTTTGTTGTTCATAACAAGAATATTTTAATTGAATACTATGATGGAGACTTACGTTTTAGCTTTACTTTGTATTGCGGCTTTTGCTGCGGGATTTATTGATGCAATTGTTGGCGGTGGCGGATTGATACAAACGCCTATGGGATTGATTTTATTACCGAATCTTCCTGTTGCAACCGTAATTGGAACCTTGAAAGTTCCTGCTTTTAGTGGTACTTCCTTTGCAGCATATCAATATCTAAAAAAGGTAGATATGAACTGGAAACTATTGTCGATTATGATGCTTTTGGCCTTTCCATCGGCATTTTTGGGTTCTACTTTATTGACGTATGTGAGCAATGATTTCATGAAACCGTTATTATTGGTGGTTCTTTCTTTTTTAGTTGTTTACACGTACGCCAAGAAAAATTTTGGACAACATATTGAAAAAAATCATTCCCCAAGAACTCAAATTTGTAATGCTATCGGAATCAGTTTTGTAGTTGGTTTATATGATGGATTTATCGGACCGGGAACCGGAAGTTTTTTGGTTGTGGCTTTTATTGCCATTATGGGTTTCGATTTTTTGCACGCTTCCGCAAATGCGAAAATGGTGAATCTGGCGACAAACTTTGGTTCTATATGTTTGTTTATTTTAAAAGGAAAAATTATTTGGGCAATTGCACTACCCATGGCTGTCAGCAATGCGTTAGGCGGATGGATTGGAGCAAAAATAGCCATTAACAAGGGAAATAGTTTTATTCGGATTTTCTTTTTGGTTGTAGTAATCGGGACATTAATCCGATTTGCTTACGATGTCTTTTTGAGATACTAAATACAAGAATATCTTATTAAGAAGAGTAGCAAAATGAATTAGCCAATTGTTGTTTTTTGGTACTGAAAACCTCATTCAAAATCGCTATTTTTGCATAATAAAATTTAAAAAATTCCATGCACAAATATATCGATCAACTTAATGAAGCCCAACGTGAACCCGTTTTGCAAAAAGACGGACCCATGATAATTATTGCGGGTGCAGGTTCCGGTAAAACGAGAGTGTTAACTATCAGAATTGCTTATTTGATGAGTCAGGGTGTCGATGCGTTTAGTATCTTATCGCTTACTTTTACCAATAAAGCGGCCCGAGAAATGAAAAAAAGAATTTCGGATATCGTGGGAGCCGGAGAGGCAAAAAATCTTTGGATGGGAACATTTCACTCGGTTTTTGCTCGAATTTTACGCTCAGAAGCAGAACATCTTGGTTATCCTTCAAACTTCACCATATATGATTCTCAGGATTCATTGCGTGCCATTTCCGGAATAATCAAGGAAATGCAACTGGATCGTGATGTGTACAAACCCAAACAGGTTTTAAGCCGAATTTCAAATTTCAAAAATAGTTTGATTACGGTAAAAGCGTATTTTAATGATTCTGATTTGCAAGAAGCGGATGCGATGTCTAAAAAACCTCGAATGGGCGAAATTTATCAAAATTATGTGGACCGATGTTTCAAAGCAGGCGCCATGGATTTTGATGATTTGTTATTAAAAACCAATGAATTACTGACTCGTTTTCCGGAAGTTCTGGCCAAATATCAAAACCGTTTTCGCTATATTTTGGTAGATGAGTACCAAGATACAAATCACTCGCAATATCTTATTGTTCGGGCTTTATCCGATAAATTTCAGAATATTTGTGTGGTCGGCGATGACGCACAAAGTATTTATGCGTTTCGTGGTGCAAACATCAATAATATACTGAATTTCCAGAAAGATTATGAAGGCGTAAAAACCTTCAGACTAGAACAAAATTACCGTTCGACAAAGAATATTGTTGAAGCAGCAAACACTATTATTGATAAAAATAAAGTAAAACTGGACAAAATCGTTTGGACCGCCAATGATTTTGGTCCCAAAATAAAGGTTCACCGCAGTTTAACAGACAACGAAGAAGGCCGTTTTGTAGCCAGTACGATTTGGGAGCAAAAAATGCAAAATCAAATGCCTAACGGTGCGTTTGCCATTTTGTACCGGACCAATGCACAATCCCGGGCTATGGAAGATGCGCTTAGAAAAAGAGATATTCCGTATCGGATTTATGGTGGACTTTCTTTCTATCAAAGAAAAGAAGTCAAGGATGTTTTGTGTTATTTACGATTGGTTATTAATCCAAAAGATGAAGAAGCTTTAGTTCGGGTAATTAATTATCCGGCACGTGGGATTGGGAATACAACAATCGAAAAACTAACCATTGCAGCCAATCACTACAAACGTTCGATGTTTGAAGTGATGCAAAACATAGAGCGAATTGATTTAAAACTGAATTCCGGAACCAAGCAAAAACTATCAGATTTTGTTACGATGATTCAGAGTTTTCAGGCTATAAATGAAAATCAGGATGCGTTTTATTTAGCGGATCATGTTGCCAAAAAAACAGGATTAATTCAGGAATTAAAAAAAGATGCTACACCGGAAGGAATGGCTAAAATTCAGAATATTGAGGAATTACTAAACGGTATTAAGGATTTTACAGATGGCCAAAAAGAAGTGGATGGAGCCCGTGGCGCTTTGTCTGAATTTATGGAGGATGTGGCTCTGGCAACTGATTTAGACAAAGACACCAGTGATGAAGACCGCGTGGCGTTGATGACCATTCACTTAGCTAAAGGATTAGAATTTCCTCATGTTTTTGTAGTGGGAATGGAAGAAGATTTGTTCCCGAGTGCCATGAGTATGAGCACGAGAAGCGAACTAGAAGAAGAACGCCGCTTGTTTTATGTGGCTTTGACCCGTGCGGAGCACCAGGCGTATTTGACCTATGCACAATCACGATACCGTTGGGGAAAATTGACTGATAGTGAACCGTCGCGTTTTATTGAGGAAATCGACAGTCAATATCTGGAATACATTACACCTCCTGAAAATAATTACAGGTATAAACCAATGATTGATAGCGATATTTTTGGCGATGTAGATAAATCTAGATTGCGTCTGGCAAAACCAGCTAGCGGAACCCCGCCGACCAAATATAATACAGATAATGAACCTAAATCGGATATAAATATTCGTAAATTGAAACCTGTTAGTAATAATGCTGCTTCAGGAAGTGCTAATTTATTCGATAATAAACTGGTTGCCGGCAATATAGTTATGCACGAACGTTTTGGGAAAGGCGAAGTGTTAAACCTTGAAGGAGTGGGAGCCGACAAAAAAGCCGAAATCAAATTTGAAGTAGGCGGAATAAAGAAATTACTGTTGCGTTTTGCTAAACTGGATATTATTGGATGAAAAACTAAAAAAAAAATGGCTCAATTTATAAAAATATATGAAGACAAACCTAACGAAGCAGCAATTGCCAAAGTAGTTAAGGTTTTAAAAGAAGGTGGTTTAGTAATCTATCCCACGGATACTGTTTATGGTTTGGGTTGTGATATTACCAATACCAAAGCATTGGAACGCATAGCGAGAATAAAAGGAGTAAAACTGGATAAAGCTAATTTTTCTTTTGTGTGCCATGATCTAAGCAACATATCGGATTATGTGAGGCAGATAGACACTGCAACTTTCAAATTATTAAAAAGAGCGTTGCCAGGGCCGTATACTTTTATTTTAGCTGGAAATAATAGCTTGCCAAAAGAATTTAAAAAGAAAACAACCGTTGGTATTCGGGTTCCAGACAATGCGATTGCTCTAGAAATAGTTAAAGGGTTAGGTAATCCTATTGTTTCTACCTCAATTCATGATGAAGATGATGTGATAGAATATACCACGGATCCGGAACTAATTTTTGAGAAATGGCAAAACCTAGTTGATTTAGTTATTGATGGAGGTTATGGGGACAATATAGGATCTACCATTATTGATTTATCAGGTGATGAGCCAGTTGTAGTTCGAGAAGGCAAAGGAAGTTTGGATATTTTATAAAATTTAAATTTTTGGCAAAATAGTTGCTGATTTACTACGTGTTTTTATTTTTACCAAGAACATATAAATCTATGGATTGTATTATGTAAGCATGTTATTCTTGATTATCATTAAGTGGTTGTCAATTGGATTTCAGATGACATTTTTGGTATTAACTTCAAAAATTCATTCTTTAAAAATCGGAAAAATTTATAACTAGAAATCATTAAATTACTGATAACAAAGTGTTTAATAATTTTTATTTATGACCTTGTCGAGACGATTTTAGAACTTTTTTTAGATGATTTAAAGATATTAACCTACTGAGAAAGTTTCTAAAAAACTCATAGGTGTTTTTACTATTTTGCATGGGCTTTAATCAAAATTCGATTCACTAGTATACTAGGTAACAAATTATTTGTCCGATTACTTTTTTGTGAAAAAAACCGGTCTTCGTTAGCTTTTTCGCAAAGAAAAAAAATTTTTTTTTAATTAAAAATGGCAGTCATGAGGTTCGAATTCTACTTTTTAATAAAATAAAAGAATTAGAAAATTGTTTTTATTTTCAGAAGAATTTAGGACAAAATTAGTCTCTCATTTTCATGATTTTTAAATTTTTTTTGTGGTCGATAGGATTCTTTTGAATAATTATAAATTGGCATTACGCGGATAAAAACTGCAAAAATTAATTTGAAATTGCTCCTTCTAAAGGTTTTTGGCTTCATAGAACAACTGGTTTTATGAATGTAAACTTCACGGACGATACTCAGTTTCGGTATTTTTTAATTCGTTAAGTATTACGAAAGTTATTGTTTATAATGTTTAATTTTTGAAACTATTAATTATTAATTATGTGTTTCTTATGTATCAAGGATGACTGTTCAACAGTGCAGTGACAGTAACAGTTACAGTTATTTTTATGTTGATTTAGACTAAATGGAAATGAAATCCTGACAATTGCAATGTAATTTTTTCATTTAAAAAAAAGTAAAAACATTTGTCAGGATTGGAAGATTTTCCTGTCTACAACTTTATGAAATTCATAAAGGATCATTCTTCAACAACTGCGATACTGCTTTTTGCTCAAAGTGAAAAAGTTCAAAGTATTTCTAAATCTATTGCTTGTAAAAAAAAGCAAAACCAATTGTTGTGGAAAAAGATGAATGAAAACGTTTTGAAAACCATCAAAAAAACAAATCTTCCTTATTCTGTAGTTGATGAAAGTATCCAAGTAGGTAACACTTTTGGCGAGAAAATTACGGATGCAATAAATAAAGTTTTTGCACAAGGTCATGATAAAGTCATTGTTATTGGAAATGATTGCATTGAATTGCAAGCGAATCATCTGCTTCTGGCTAATACAAATTTGCAAATTAATGATTCAGTTCTTGAAGCGGATTTTAATGGTGGTGCCTATTTGATAGCTGTTTCAAAATCAAGTTTTCTTGCTAAACAATTTGCCGCTATTTCTTGGCAAACACCTTGCGTTTTTAAAGAATTAAAAGCGCTATTTAGCAAAAAAAAAATGAGTTTACTTCCAGTTTTGAATGACTGTAACAGTGCTTTTGATTTTAAAAAAGCAATTTGTAAATTATCCTTTTCAGATGGATTTAAAAATTTAATTCTTTCCTTACTTCAAAAGGGAATAAATGTAAATTATTATAAAAAATCTCAGGTTCATTACGAATATAAAAGTTTAAATTTAAATAAGGGATCTCCTTTTTCGTTATAAATTACAGCTCAAATTGCATTTATTTATAACTAATTTTTCTCCGATGAAACAATTTTTCATTTGGGCCTTACTTTGCTTTACGACATTTGTATCTGCTCAAGAAGACCTAACGGTTTCTGTTATTGATTTTGAAAATCAAAGACCAATTTCTAATATTACCATTAAATTATCCAATAGTACTCGGAATAGCACCTTGTTGCAAACTACTAATCTTCAAGGGAAAGCAATTTTTAGAAACATTCCTGCTTTAGATGGTTATCAAGTTTCATTTGAAGAAACGGCAGACTATGTTGCTGAAAGATCCGATATTATTAGTATTCGTTCCAATCAAAATCCAAATGTTACTTTGATTTTAAAGAGAACAAATACAGTAGAGTTGGACGAAGTTGTTATTGCTAGAAATTCAACATCAAAAATTAACCGTCGCGATGCCGAGGTTTCTTTTGAATTGAAAGCTGCCGAAATTCAAGAAATTCCGTTCGAGGGGCGAGATATTACTAGAGTTCTGTATCGATTACCAAACGTATCGCAAGCCACAGGATTTTTTGCAGAAGCGCCTAATGTGAGCATTAATGGGGCGAATCCTTTGTTTACGTCTTATCTTATTGATGGAATGGATAACAATGAGCGTTTTTTAGGGGGACAAAAGTTTAATATACCATCTGGTTTTGTAAAGGACATTACGGTTTTGACTAGTAATTTTTCGGCAGAATACGGATTAACAGGAAGTGGTATTATAGACATAACACCACGGTCAGGATCTAATGAAATGACAGGAGAAACTTTTTTTATCACTAGACCTGGTCCATCGATAGATGGAAAATCTTCATTTGCTCAACGTGATTTGTTAGGTAATCAAGTTAAAAATGGCTTTGCTCGTTATCAAGCGGGTGGAGGCGTAGGAGGTGCTTTTGTTAAAGATAAAACGTTTTATTATTTCAATTTTGAACATACAACCGATGTGAAAGATAATTTATTAAACGTACCCGAATTGGGAGTTGCAGAAACCGTGAGGGGAAACAATACATTTAATTATTTCTCATCAAAAATTGATCAATTATGGAATAAAAATTTTAGATCTTCGGTCCGTGCGAATATAGGAATCGTTGAAGTTGAGCGTCAGGGTGGTGGTTTAGATGGAGGAGCTACATTTGCTTCTGCGGGAAATAGTCAGCAAAGAAACAGTATTTTATTATCACTGAAAAACTCGTATAACTTTGGTAAAATAAGTGGTGAGACCAATATTCAATATAATCGTTTTAGATGGAATTATGCTGATCCTGTCCATGTAAACTCCTCACAAGTTATTGTTTTAGGAATTAATGACGAAACTTTAGCCATTTTAGGTCATCCGGGCTACGTTTTTGATGCGTTGGAAAACACGATTCAAATCCAACAGAAATTCAAATATTATACAGAGAACCATACTTTCAAATCGGGATTGAATTATATACGAGGAAATCACGAGTTATTTGGAGGCGGAAACCCTAACGGCAATTATACCGTCAAACTGAATCAATCCCAAATTGACGGAATTAGAAATAGTGGTGTAGGAAGTAGCCTGGATGTTAGTGATATTCCACTGGATGCTCAGGTAATTAATTATAATGTAGAGTTGCGTCCCGCTTCTTTTGGAACACATCAAGATATTTATTCTGTTTATTTGGAAGATTTATGGTCGGTTAGTGATAAACTGAATATTACATTGGGCTTGCGTTACGATTATGATAATTTATCAAAAGGTGGAGGTAACAAAGGCGATTACAATAATTTAGCGCCTCGATTTAATTTTAATTATAAACTAACAAATAACAGCAGTATTCGTGGAGGCTATGGAATTGCGTATGACAAAATAAATTATGGTCTATATAGCGATGCTTTACAACAAAATACGACATCAGCAGATTATAAAACTCAGCTGCAAGAGTTTATTCGATTAGGAGTTTTGCCAGCTAACACTAATCTGGAAGCGGTGACTTATAACGGAAATATAGCGGCTAATTTATCAAATGTATCCTATTTACAAGGTCCTACCGGAGATCAATTACAAAGTGAGCGGGAAGGTGCTTTTTCGAATGAAAGACGGATTTTAAATCCTAATGGCTACAACAATCCGTACTCACATCAGTTTGCGTTGGGGTACCAACTTCAGGCTGACGGAAATCAATTGTTTTTTGTAGATTTGGTTCATAATCGAGGTGAAAATTTATTCCGTTTGAGAAACCTGAATGCCGCAGCCGAATATCCGATTGATCCTAGTAATGTCATCATCAGAACGCAAGCAGAAGCCGATGCTTCCCGACCAATTCCCATTGTAAACGGAACAGCAACCATTAACGGTCAAACGGTAAGCGGTGTAGCGCGAAATGTTGTAATAAGTGAAACCGAAGGAAAATCTAGATATTATGCTGTAAGCGTAAATTATCAAAAAACAAGGGGGATTGACACGTATTCCTATCGATTAAACTATACCTTGTCTGCCTTAAAAAATGATACCGAAGATATTAATTTTAGAGCCATGGATGGGAATAATTACGCAAGGGAATGGGGATATTCGATTAATGACAGAACGCACAATATCAACGGAATTTATAGTTTTTATCCCTTTAGCGGAACCACGATTACTGTAGCCGGATTATTGCAAAGCGGTCAGCCCATAAATCGGATTCCACTTGGTTTTGGAACTACTGATTTAAATGGTGACGGTTCTGGTTTTAGTGATGCGTATCAAGGCAATAGTGATCGTTTTCCCGGTGAAAGCAGAAACAGCGACCGCTTGCCGTGGAGCACTACTTTTGATCTGGGTTTACAGCATCAATTTAAAATGGCAAAAAATAATAAAATCGAAGTAAGAGCTGATATTTTTAATGTTTTCAATGCTGAAAATTTAAGCGGATACAGTAACAATGCTACACAGAGTAATCAAATTCAAGGCGGTTCAACTGCCAGTGGCTTGTTTACACAACGCAACGCGTCGCCTCCAAGACAGTTTCAGTTTGGAGTACGGTATTTATTTTAAAAGAATAATAGATAAATATACCTCAGTCGTTTTTACAAACTACCGAGGTTTTTAAAACAACAATAATAATGTTTATACTACGGGCAAATGAGCCAAAAGAATTAACCGATTATTTACAAAAACAACAGTGGCTTGGACTTAATGAGACAATTGTTTCGTTAACCAAACCAGGTGAAGGCAATATGAATTATCTTTTGCGAGTGGATACAGGCGCGCGAACTTTTATAATAAAACAATCTCGCGCTTATGTTGAAAAATACCCGAAGGTAAGTGCTCCATCCGATCGGGTAATCACCGAAAGTTTGTTTTATCAGAAAGTTGCTCCGGTACAAACGGTTCAAAATTATATGCCAAACCTCATCGGGCTGGACCGTCAAAATAATGTGATGATATTAGAAGATTTAGGGAAATCCAATGATTTCAACTTTTTATATGATTTGGAACAGCAATTGAAAACAGGCGATCTTATTTCATTAATAGATTATTTGAATGGTTTACATTCGTCTTTTTACAAAGACATTATTGATGATGAATTGACAAATTTAGATTTACGGATGCTCAATCATGAACATGTTTTTAGATATCCTTTTATGGAGGATAATGGATTTGACTTAAATTTGGTTCAAAAAGGGCTGCAGGAATTAGCATTACCGTATAAAAAAGACCTTCAGCTAAAACAAAAAGTTGAAGTACTTGGATCTTTATATTTGTCTCGTGGAAACTACCTTTTGCATGGAGATTATTATCCTGGAAGTTGGCTTAAAACCCAAAAAGGGATCAAAATTATTGATCCGGAATTTTGCTTTTATGGTTCAAGAGAATTTGATTTGGGCGTTTTATTGGCACATTTATATTTAACACAGCAAGAGTTACATCTAGTATCGGTTGTCATAAATGAATATGTGGCTTATCCTGAATTGAATTTAGAAATTTTAAATGGATTCACGGGTGTTGAAATTATGCGACGACTAATTGGATTGGCACAATTGCCTTTACAAATAGATTTGAAAACAAAAGCAAAATTATTACAATTTGCCAATACTTTAATTACAAAATAAACAAAAATGAAATTAAAACTAGTTCTTCTAGCCTTGCTTTTTGCACATCAGATTCACGCACAAACGAAAGTTTGGTTTGATACCGATATCATGATTGGAATGCCAGATAAGGCAGCTCGCGAAGTAGATGATGGCATTACTTTAATAATGGCATTAAAGCAACCACAAATTCAGATTGTGGGGATTAGCAACATAACCTACATAGATTATAGTTACGAAATTATTCATAAAATAGTAAAATGGCACCACAAAGGAGCAGCTATTCCTGTGTACAAAGGATCTCCGGAAGCGGCTGATTTAGGAACTGAAAATGATGCGACGAAAGCGTTGTACCAAGCTTTAAAGAAAGAAAAACTTACTATTCTGGCTCTTGGTCCAATGACAAATATTGCAACATTAATACAGAATCATCCAGATATTATACCCCAGATTGAGAAAATATCAATTTGTGCAGCACGTACACCAGATATGATTTTTAATCCTGGGAATGGAAAGCTCAATGTGTTTGATTACAATTATGAGTTAGACCCTAAATCTATGGATATACTATTAAACTCGACCATTCCTTTGATTTTTGCAGGATATGAACCCAGTTCTTACACCCACATTGGCACTATTGATTTAGCAAGTTTAGATCGAACAAATGAAGCTGATAAATGATTGTTTGACATTGTTCAACCGTGGATGGCATTAAATGAAGAGTATTTTGGTGTTCATGGTTTTATTCCTTTTGATTGTTCGACTTTGGGAGTAATCACGCATCCGGAATATTTTAGTTATTATGAAAATATTCCGATAAAAGTAACATACAAAAAAAATGATGCTTTAGAAATTCAACCAGATAAACCTTTTAAAAATTTCTTGGAAGTGTCTTATAAATTCAAATCCAAAAAGAAAGTCAAATATGCTCGAAAGGCTTTGCATGGCTTTGAGGAAAAAATTTTAGAAACATTACGTAGTAAGAAATGAGTTTTTCAGGTTAATTATTTTACTAATTAGAAAACAAATAAATAATTATCGGTCATTAACTTAGATAAAATCTAAAATTCAAATCTTAGATAAATTTGACATTCAAATGGTTTTGGTAACCATAGAAAACTAAGGTACTTAAAGTTTTTTAAACCATAACACATAAATTATCGTAAATTAATAAAAATAGATAAAATATGAAAATGAAATTAGCAATGTACGTCCTAATGTTTTTTGCGATTTTAAGTTGCAATTCTAACGCACAAACTAAAAAGCTATCTTTAGAACCTGAAAAAGGTAAAGCTATTGCTGTTTTTGCCGAAGGATGTTTTTGGTGTAGTGAGCACATATTTGAAGCCGTTATAGGAGTTGACAAAGCAGTGTCTGGTTATTCTGGAGGGACAATGAAGAATCCTTCTTATGAGCAAGTAGGCACTAACCGAACAGGACATGCTGAGGCAGTCGCGGTTTATTATGATCCTAAGAGAATCTCTTTTAAAGAATTAGTGACCGTATTTTTTGCCTCACATGATCCAACAACAGCTAATCAGCAAGGACCGGATAGGGGTTCCTCTTATCGCTCTATTGCCTTTTATAAAAATGCCGAAGAGAAAAAAATAATACAGGATAAAGTAAAACAACTTACGGCAACTAAAGTTTTTCCTAATTCAATAGTGACCGAGGTAAAACCCATTATGGATTTTTATGAAGCGGAAAAATACCATCAGGATTATATAGAAAAAAATCCAAACCAATCTTATGTTAAAGCCGTATCTATTCCAAGATATAATCTTTTTAAGAAAACATACAGAGGAAAATTAAAACCTAAATTGTAAAGTCATGAAAGTATACCAACATCTATTATTATGGCCTGCTGTTGCACTAGGATTTATAGCCTGTAAGCAATTCAATGGGGATAAAAGTGAAATCGTTCCAGTCAGCATGGTTCAGGAACAAGCATTGTCGCTGAATGATACTTCTTTAAACAAAGTTATAAAAACAGATAAAGAATGGAAAAGAGATTTAACCGAAAATCAATATTATATTTTGCGTAAAAAAGAGACAGAAGCTCCTTTCCAAAATGAATTTGATAGCAATCATAAAAAAGGCAATTATTTTTGTGCAGGGTGCAAATTACCACTGTTTTCCTCGGAAACAAAGTTTAATTCAGGAACTGGCTGGCCAAGTTTTTATGCGCCAATTAATAATAATCGAGTGATAGAGGTAGTTGATAAAAGCTTAGGAATGGTTCGTGGTGAAATTATCTGCGCCCGTTGTGAAGGTCATTTAGGACATCTTTTTGACGATGGGCCTAACCCAACAGGCTTGCGTTATTGTATGAATTCAATAGCGATGCTCTTTCAAAAATAAATTAAGGATTACTGACTTATATTCTTTTTTCAAATCAAACTCACTTTAAAAAATATTCTTCTTCCAAATAAATAAAGCAATAAGTTTGCTCAGGTTGGCAAGCAAAATGTAAATGCTTTTTTAGAAGAATGAAAATCTTTTATGAGCAAATTTTGACCGCACAATCTGAATCGAAGTGGATGTTAAAATCATTTTTTGAAACTAGTTGTTTTTTATTAAGATTTGATGAGAAGAAATGTGTGGCAGAAAACGTTCAAACAGATAGTCCAACTATTGCTTTTCTATCTAGACAATTTTTGGTAAATTTACCACAATGCAAAAACAAAAATCCATACTATTGCTTTTTTTGATGGGAATAATTCTATTTCCATGGCAATTAATCTGTTTAGCACATCCATTAGGTGAACCGGATCATTCGAGAGATCCAGATCATAAAGAAATTTCAAATTGCGAATTGAGAAGACAATATACGGGTAAACAATCCGTTATTTGGCCACCAATGGACTGCAAACAAGAGGTTTTAAAATCAGCTAAGTTTCAACAACCACAATTTGACAGTCTGATTTTGGCCGTTAGTCCTTTTGTAGTAATCACTTCTAATTTTGAATTTATATTCAATTCAAAAGTAATAAAGCCTCATTTATTTCTTGAAGAACCCAATTGCCGTTCGGCAAGCATTATTTCAAACCATCCGCATCGCGGACCTCCTATAGTTTAATCCTTTTCTACAGATTGGAATAGCCTTTATTCCCTTTACATTCAGAAAGGTGTATCTTTTTATGCCTGTTTCAGTAGTGTTTTACTATTGTTTACAGCGCATTATGCTATGGCATTTATCAAAACAACTTTTAAACTAAAGCACAAATAATGATTAAAATAGCTTTCAAAAACCCCTATTTGGTACTGGTCTTTTCCATTATCGTAGCGGTAATTGCCGGGGTACTTATCCCTCGAATGCCTGTGGACATACTGCCACAATTCAAAAAATCGGCGATGCAAATTATTACCCTTTATCCGGGAATGCCAGCCGAAGTAGTCGAAAAAGACATTACCAGCCGAATGGAGCGCTGGACCGGTCAGTCGCCCGGAATTGAAAAACAACTCTCTAAAAGTATTATGGGCGTTAGTGTTGTTACCAATTTTTATGGAGAAGATGTCGACCCCGCCGAAGCTATGGCAAACACTTCTTCTTATGCGGTAAGCGATATGTATTATCAGCCACCGGGAACAATGCCTCCAATGATTCAGCCTTTCGATCCTACGGCTTCAAAACCATTGATGTTACTCACCGTAAGCAGTGATGTAAAAAGCGGAAAAGAATTGTATGATGTGGCCTATTTGAACTTACGCCAGATGTTAAGCGGCGTAGAAGGTATCGTTGCTCCTGCGGCTTACGGTGGTTCCCTGCGTATGATTTATGTGTATGTTGATCCTTTAAAAATGGAAGCTTTGGGAATTTCTCAAACAGAAGTTTCGGATGCTATTCAAAAAAACACAACCATGATTCCTTCTGGAATTGCCCAAATTGGAACCATAAGTTATGGTGTAGATGCCAAAGGACTTATTGTGGATGTAAAAGATTTTGACGACATCGTAATTACGCATAAAAACGGAAAACCCATCTTTATAAAGGATATTGGACAAACCAAAGATGCCAGCGCAATTCAAACCAATATTGCCCGAGTGGACGGGAAACAGCAAGTGTATTTGCCTATTTTTAAACGTCCGGGAGCCAATACGATTGCTGCCGTAGAGGCCGTAAAAGCAGCTTTGCCAGATTTGAAAGAACGAATGCCCGAGGATGTCAAATTGAACGTAATTTTTGATCAATCTTCGTATGTAAAAAATGCAATTTCTGGTTTAGAAGATGCGGGTTTGGGCGGTTTGATTTTAGTAGTAATCATTTTGGTCTTGTTTTTAGGAAACTTTAAATCTGCATTGATTGTCGCGATCAGTTTACCACTTTCAGTTTTGTTTGCCTTTATTGTGCTGTCTATTTCGGGACAAGCTATTAACAGCATCACCTTGGGAGGATTGGCTTTAGTATTGGGACTTTTGGTGGATAATTCCATAGTAGTATTAGAAAATATCGACAAGCATTTAAAAATGGGTAAAAGTTCTAGTGTAGCAGCAAAGGATGCCGCACTAGAAGTCGCAAATCCGGTATTGGCTTCGACTTTGGTAATTATAGTCGTCTTCTTTCCGGTATTATTTTTAACAGGAATTACAAAGTTTCTTTTTTCGCCTTTAGCCATAACCGTTGCCGGAGCTATGATAGGTTCTTATCTTTTCGCTCTGACGTTGATTCCCTTGATGGCAGCTTTTTTCTATAGAAATCAATTGCTAAAATCAGATGAAAAACCAAAGAAAAACTTTTTAGGAAAATTTCAACGCTATATTGATCGGTTGGGAGAAAAATACCAAAACAGTTTACCCACAGTTCTGAAATTTAGGATGCCAATTTTAGCGATAACAATAGTGCTTTTTATTCTTTCAATTTTTATACTGAAAAATACCGGATACGAATTATTTCCGCAATCGGATGTGGGTCAAATGGAAATTATGGTACGTATGGAATCTGGTACAACCCTGCAAAATACCAATGCCACGATTGCCAAAATGGAGCAGGTTATTCGAAAGGAAACGGCTGATGATTTGGAACAAATTATTGGAAATGTAGGCGTTTTTTATGATTTGCCGGCGGCTTACACGCCAAATTCTGGAACTCAAGATGCTTTTATAGGATTACAGCTCAAAGAAAGTCATCAAACCAGTACGTTTGAATATGCTTCTCGTTTGCGAAAATTGTTTCACCAAAAATTCCCGGGAGTAGAAGTCAGTTTTAATACCGGAGGCATGATTACCGCCGCTTTGAACGAAGGAAAACCAGCTCCAATAGACATTCAGGTCAAAGGGAATGACTTAAAAGTTTTACGCCAATTGGCCGAAAACATTAGGGATACTATCGCATCACTTTCTGCCACCAGAGACGTTCGGGTGTTGCAGCGATTGGATCAGCCCGCCAAAAATATTAATATTGATCGAATAAAAGCAGCATCATTGGGCGTTGAACCCGTTGATGCAATTAAAAATATGGTTTCGAGCTTAAATTCATCTGTTACTTTCAACAAATCTTTTTGGATCGATGAACGTAACGGAAACCACTATTATGTTGGTGTTACCTATCCGGAGAGTGAAATAAACAATCAATTTGTGTTAGAAAACGTAGGTGTTGGAAGCAGTTTACAAGACAAAACCATTCCGTTTCGCAATTTTGCTAAAATTACCGATGGCTCAAACCCTGTGGAAATAAACCATCACAAGCTTACCCGTGAATTTAATGTCTACGCCAATGTAGAAGGCAAAGATGTAGGAAGTGTTTCTGATGAAATTCAAGAAATAATCAGCAATATGAATGTTCCTTTAGGTTATGAAGTCAATTTTTAGGGAGAAGTTGCTATTATTAAAGAGTCGTTTAGCAGTTTGGGAATGGGATTAGCACTGGCAGTTATACTGGCTTTTTTAATCATTACGCCACTTTTTAGATCGTTCAGAAAACCGTTAATCATCATTCTTAGCTTTCCTTTTGGGATTATAGGAGTGGCTATTTTAATGTGGATTACCGGAACTTATATGAGCATTCAAGCCATTATGGGAATTATTATGATGGTGGGAATTTCGGTTTCTTACGGAAACATTTTGGTCGATCGAATCAATGCTTTATTAATAGAAGGTAAATCAAAACAAGAAGCCATTATCGGAGGATCTTCAGACCGTTTTAGACCTGTATTAATGACCGCTTCGACCACTATTTTAGGATTACTGCCAACAGCTTTAGCAACCAATCCAGGTTCAGAAGCGAATGTTCCACTAGCAATTGTAGTCATTGGCGGAACATTTATGGCTATGCTCATCACGCTTTACATTATTCCTATCTTTTATTCCCTCATCGCAAAAAATTAAAAATCATGAAATCACTATTAAATATAAAACAAGGAATCTTTCTGTTACTAGTTGGATTATTATTTTCAGCTTGCAAAAATGAAAATCAAGTCAAAAATAATTTGGATAAAAAAGTAGATAACGTTCAAAAGGTTACGGTAGAGTTGCCCCAGAACAGATCATTTACAGCTGAGGTTTTAATCACAGGAATAGCAAAACCCAATCAAATGGTCACAATTTATGCTATGGAAAGTGGGGTCTTGTCCCGTATTTCAAAAGATATTGGGGACAAAGTTTCAAAAGGAGAAACGATTGCCGTGTTGAAAAATCCAGTATTAATACAAGAGCAAATAAAGTTAAGAGCCAAATTTCAGGCAAAAAAAATAATTTATAATCGCTTAAAAACTGTTTTTGAGAAAACTCCGGCCTTAACACCAATCCAGCTCGTGGAAAGTGCCGAGGCTGACTTTTTAGTTTCAAAAGCAAGTTTAATTGCCATCGAAAGCAGGATTTCATTTCTAACGATAAAAGCACCTTTTTCCGGAATCATCAGCAAGCGTTTTGTGGATAATGGCGCAATGTTGCAAAACGGATTAGAGGAAGTGAACCCCAAAGCCATTGTTGAAATTCAGGAAGTAAATCCTGTTCGGCTCACCCTTACTGTGCCAGAATCAGATGCTGTTGCCATAAAAACCGGTGTAGGGGTGCAGGTTACTTTTCCAGAATTATCAGGTGAAACCTATACGGCAACCATTAGTAGAACTTCGGGAGTACTTGATAGTAGCTCCGGGACGATGCAAGTCGAAATCGACATAGAAAACAGCGAAGAGAAAATAATAACAGGAATGTATGCCAAAGTCTTGCTACGTATTCAAAGTAGGGCCTGTATTTTATCATTGCCTATTATTACCAAAGTAAATACTAACAATGAAGTATTTGTATTAGTAGTAGAAAACAATGTGGTAAAACGTTTGCCTGTTAAAATAGGATTGTCAGACAAGGATTATTTTGAGGTAATCAATGCCGAAATCACTCCAAAAACACAGGTTATCACAAATGGAAAAGGATTGGTAAATGAAGGACAAATTGTCACACCTATTTTAAAATAAAAAAAATGAAAATATCGAAATTAAACTTTATGAAACCAATGCGACAGCTCGTAGGAGTAGTGTTTATGGTTGTATTTTTATCCACGACACATGCGCAAGAAAAATTTCCGATAAATTTGGAAACAGTCATGCAATTATCAGGAGCAAACAGTCTTACTGTTCAGGAATATCAATTAAAATACCAATTGGCAGTTGCCGAACAAGCTAAAGCCAAAGAATGGTGGTTGCCCAATCTGTATGCCGGATTTACTACCCATTATTTAAGTGGTGCCGCAATGAATGCCGATGGCAGAATATTTACTGATGTAGAGCAAAACAATCTTTGGGCTGGATTGGGAATCAGTGCTGAAATAGATTTTAGCAAAGGCATCTACCAGACATTGGCTGCCAAACAAAAAGTACAGGCCGCCGATTATTTTAGTACTGCCGAAAAAAACAAAGCAATACTTCGGACTATTGAAGTGTATTTTGATATGCAAAACAAGCAATTAAAATATGTTTTCTTGCAGCGATTTGTCCATCAAGCCGATACTTTGTCCCAACAGTTAAAAATTCAGGTTGATGCCGGATTGCGGTATCAATCGGAATATTTATTGGCTAGCAGCAACTTCAATCACTTAAAAATTGAAATGTTTCAGGCAAAAATAGGATGGCAAAAAAAATCCGCATTGCTGTCTAATCTTTTAAATTTGGAACAACAAACCCAGCTGATCAGTACCGAAACAAACTTACTTCCCTTGGCGTTAACTCCGATATTAACAGAAGAAAACACACTTGAAAGGCATCCTCAATATTTAGGATTACAATCAGAATTAGAAGCATTGAAAACCGAAAATAAAACAGTAAATCAAGGATTGTTGTTGCCAAAACTGCGAATTGGTGCTGACAACGGTACATTTGGGAGGTACTCGGATAATTTGTACACAACCTATCAGGTCAACGCGTCCTTGCTTTGGGATATTCCTTTTGGGCGATTTTCATACCAAGGCGATAGTAAAAAAGGAAAAGCAAGAGTTGATTTGCAGCACAATAAAGTTGCCCAATTTAAGAATCAGTATCAGCAGGAAATTACCTTGGCAACTACTGAAATTCAAATGGCAGCAGCGCAAATTCCAGTTGTAAAACAAGCATTGGCCTTTGCAACCGAAGCCGTAAATCAAAGCATTGAACGTCAAAAAATAGGAACGGCAGAACCTTTTGAAGTTTATCAGGCGCAGCAATTTAACTTACAGGCACAACTTGATTATTTAAAAATCATTTCTGATTTTAATAAAGCACAATTCGCTTTGAAAGTGGCAAAAGGAGATAATTTATAGGCCTAAAAAAAGTGCGATTAAGAAATCGTACTTTTCATGAATTAATAAGAAATCAAGCTAAAACTATTTGGATAATTTTTTTAAAAATCCTTTATCGAAAAGACAAAATAAAACACATTAGATAGAGACTAAAAAAAGGGAATTAATTTAAATTAATTCCCTTTTTTTATTGGCTTTCGTAAATCGTTATTTGTATTCTTCGATTAGAACCAGCGCCATTTCATAAATATCTTTGGCTTGAAAGGTAGGATTATCCGAAAGGGAATACAACGATTGGCCTTCACGTGCTACGAAACCAGTTTGCAATCCGGCATTTATTGCGCCGGCTAAATCCCATCCGTGTGCTGCAATCATGATTATATTTTGCGGTTCTTGACCTAATTTAGTTGCTGCCCATTCATAGGTTTGTGGGTCTGGTTTGTATTTTTTAATGGTATCAATACTTAACGCAAGCTCAAATACATCTGTCAGATTTGAATTAATTAACTGTTCTTTCAGGGGATTTTCAGGCGAATTTGTCAAAGTGGCTAATCTAAAACCATTTTCTTTCAACAGCTGTAAGCCTTTTAAAACATCGGGATATGCTTTCAAATTCCGAATTACTGAGAGTGTTTTTTTAGTTTCATCTTCGGTTATCGTTTTATTCAAAGAAGTCGCTGTCATTTTGAGCATCGCCGCCGCTATAGTGCTAAAATCATGGTATTGATTCGTGCAATTATCCACAAGCGAATGATGCAATACCATTCCGAACCAAATTTTGAACGCCAGCGGTTCTTCCAGTAAAGTGTTGATCGCATTCTTCAGCGGCGTCATGTCTAACAAGGTTTCATTTACATCAAAGAGGAGTACGGGTTTTGTATTTTTTAAGTTCATAGTTGGGATTTTTATATCTTTTTAAAAATTGTTGGTACTGAATTTTCTACTAGTGATTTTAAAATTATTCTGTTTTAAGAATTTGAAATTGTTGGTGTTTTTCTTGGTTTATTTCTTTTGATAAGAAGTTTTGCAATTTGAATTCCTGCCAAAACCAAAAACAATAAAGCAAAAATAACATTTAGATACTGATTTATTTCAATTTTATTTTCAATTAGTACCTGTTTTCCAAAATGAGCAAATAACAGCATGCCTATTGATGTACCTGCCATGGCTCCGATAATAAAAATACTGTTGTCCTTGCAACGGGGATCTAATTTTTTAGTTCGAAAGAGGTAGATGTAAATTCCCGACCAATACGGCCATTGAATAAAATTAAAACTATTCAAAAGTAACCCTAAAATAAAAGGAAACTGTGCCAATCGAAGTTGCGCCAAGGTAAAATTTTTATCAGAGCCAATGTTTACCAAAAAATAAAAGGCTATTCCTGTAAAGAAAACAATCGTAAAGACATCAATAAACAGCAATAATTGTTTTTGTTTTACGAGCCATTTTGCACCAAGACTAACTGCTTTTAAAACAAAAAACTCAATAAATACAATTCCTGAAATAAAGGAAATAACTGCTGAGCTTCCTTGTTCCAATAAAATTTGTAGACTTATGACATTGATGTAACCCAATGGCAAAGCACCCATCAAACTGATGCCAAATCCTAACAAAAAAGGATTGTTTTTAGGAATGTATTTGTCTAATAGCTTCATTTGGACTTTCTTTTTTTTATTTCTAAGAAAAGGGTTTGTTAATTGTTTTTTCTTTGGCTAAGCTATATTCATCGTTGTCTAAATAAAGAGACAGAAGTTTTTTTGTTTCCTGACAGAAATGAAAGTTTTTTGTTTCACAATCTCTATATTTATTCAAATTTAAATTTAATGACTTTATAACATTAGATCGATATTCTTAACGCAAAATACAAATTGGGTAATGCAACTGAACACACTTTTAGAGGTGTTTTTTATAAACGAAATTTTCCCTTTTCATGATGTCGGTATTGTTTCCGCCAATGACAAAGTATTGGTTTTACAATAGGATTAAAGCTTTGTTGGTGGCTTTGAATTGCTACATTATTGGTTATCAGACGGCTCTAAAATGGCTCAAAGACCGCAAAGAAAGAAAGCTGGAGTTTGACGATATTGCTCATTATCAAAAAATTATCGTTGCCTTAACTGAAACGGATCAATTGATGACAGCGATTTATAAAATAGGGATCGAGTACGTTTAAAAAAGCAACCGCATTAAAACCGCTTGAGCTAAAGCAAGTTCATCCGACATTAGAGCAAAATTAGAGACAAAACCTCCATTGACTGCTACTATTATGAAAGTCATATAACTTGGTACTAGTAATGCCGTTATGATAGAAAGTTTTAAATCTGCGGTTTTCATAGTTATTTTGAAATATGATTATTAAAAAAAAACCAATGCAGTATTGAAACGGCATTGGTTTTTTTGAAAGGAGAATATTTTTATTTTTTCCATACTCTTCCTGCAAAAGCATCATCTAGTACTGGATTTGTGTTGTGGTTGGAATAGTTGCTGATTGTTTTTACCGCTATTCCGGCAATAATCCCTAAAACATGCGCTTCGGTATACCCTACAGCTAAAAATTCATCAACTTCATCTTGTTCAACATTTCCGCGGTTTACGGTAAGCAAACGCGTAAGTTTTGACAAAGCGGCTAGTTTTAGATCTGGAACTTGTTTTCCGTCACGGATGGCATTGGTTACGTCGGTCGGAACTTTTGACATTTTATCTGCAATAAAACTGTGTGCTGCGGTGCAATATTCACAATTATTTTCATAAGCCACCGAAAGAAAAACAACTTCTTGTTCGACAGAATTAAAACCGGAATTAGCTCTAAAACTATTGTAACCGTAAATATAGGTATCTAAGAGCGCTGGATTTTGTCCCATGCTTTTGTACATATTAGGGACAAAACCTAGTGTTTTTTGAGTGTTGTCAAAAATTGCTTGAGATATTGGAGAAACTGGATTATTTTCTAATTTTAAATGTGCCATAATTTTTGTTTTTATATTAATTAGGATTTGTTATTTATAGGACAAAGGTGCAACTAAAACTGAACTTTAACTTTTGTAATTCGGTCAACTATTTGGCTATTTGGTTCAATCGGAAATTCGATGGTGTTTGACGGTATTTTTCATGGAAAAGTGTCGAAAAATTGGCTAAATTGTTGAAACCACAATCAAAAGCAATGTTTGTAATGCGTTCATCTGAAATCGATAAAAGTTCGGCCGCTTTTTCTAATTTTTTATTTCGAATATAATTCGCCGGACTATCAGTGTAATTTTTTTTGAATTCTCGTTTAAAGGAGGAAAGACTTAAATTCGTCAATTGCGCCAGTTCATCAATGGTTATGTGTTGATAAAAATAGCTTTCTACAACTTGTTTGAATGTAAAACTGGTAGGCGAAAAAAGTTGAGATAAAATTTGTTGAATAACAGGCGCATTTTTTGTTTGGCACAATAACAAAATGATTTCTTTTAATTTGAGGACTAATAAGTCTTCATTGATAAGTATGGGATTGTCAAAGTAAAACAGCAGACCTTCAATGTATTTTTGAATTAGAAAATCAGTATTGATATGGGTTACATCAATAGTTTGATTGATCAATTTTGGTTGCTGAAAAATCTTAGGCAAATCGGTTTCGTAAATTTTTTTGAGTATTTCGGGATGAAAATGAACAAATACGATCTGACTATTTTTAGAAAGCATATTGCCTTTCATTTGACTGAAATAAGTACCACATTTGAGTAAAACAGCTTCATTTTCGGGTACGGAGATACTTTTCTGTTGTGTTTTGTAGTCTATTTGCCCTTCGAGCATGTATAGAAAACAAGCCTCATTAGGCACTGGATTTGGAATTTTGAAAGGTGCTTCGATTGTCACTTTTTCGAAAATTATATTTCCGAATAGTTGGTATTGTTTTCTTTCTGTAATCATTGTATTGGTGTTAAAAGTAAAAAATGACAGTTTCATTATTTTGTTCTTGACAAAAAAAGTAACATTGTGATACGTTAAAGTAGCATTTTTAATTTATCTGTTTCGCAGTTTAAACTTTTTCAGGATTTTGATTTGCTGTTTTTTGGCTTTTGAGACTCTTTTGGTGAGGTAAAACAATATAAAATTTAGATTTTAATTTTAAATGGTCTCCTCTTATAGGATTACTATCTTTCTTTGATCGCATTGAAACGGCCGCTACGAAATAAATTATGGGGTTCAGCGCTTCATATTTTTGGTATAAAGCTAGGAGTCAATTTTTTAAGATTTTCTTTTGGATTATAGGTTCTGTTTTAAACTAAAGTACCCATGAATCAGCCGTTTAATTCCTGAGAAGAAAACTGAAAAACTAAGCTTCTTTTATTGCTTCAATAATTTTAGCTTTTTTATCTTCTGGCAATTTTACGGTTATTATCGCGCTTCCAGTAAACCATTTACAAATGATACTGTCAATTATTTTTGATTGGTTTTCGTAGGCACTACAGGTTTTACACATGGTTTTGTGCACTTGTAATTGCATTTTTTCTTTGACAGATAATGCTGTTAACAGTTGCTTGTCCATTAGCTCTGTTGTTTTCTTACAAGAGTTTACAATCAGATTCATTACTTTTTGCATCAGTGTTTTATTATAATTATTGTACTATTTAACGCATCCATTTCAGTTCTAAACATTTTTTTAATAATAGTTTAGCCCTATGAACTATCTGCCAATAATTAGACACGGTTATTTCTAATTCCTGACAAATTTCTTCGGCATTTTTATCTGTTAAGTATTTGGAAGTTAGAGCATATTTCCATTTTTGAGGCAATTCGTCCATACAGTTCTGCATAACTTTATTGAACTCAGGATTGTCTAGTAACTCTTCTTCCTGATCCCAAATAGGGTTTATTTCGTTGCTTTTCCAGTTTTCGGTTTTGTTGAATAATCCATCGGAAAGTTCATAGCCGCTATTTTCGGTTAAATGGAACGTTTGTTTTGTAGTTTGTGCACTCAATCGATAATAATCGATCACTTTATGGTTTAGAATAGCAAACAACCAGGTTTTAGGATGGCTTCTCCCTTGAAAAGTTTCCAGTTTATGAAATGCGGACAAAAAAGTTTCCTGTACCAAATCTTCGGCAGTTTGCTTTGAAGAGGTTTTGTATAATGCCCATGAAAAAAGTTCGTCTCCGAATTGATTGACCCATTTTTCGAGAACGGTTTTAGAATTTTCTTTGATAATTTCCATAAATAATTGTTACCGTTGTTTTAGAATTTCAAAGATACTGTTTTTTTAGAGCCCAAAAAGATACTGTTTTCAAATTGCAAGAAGAGAAATACAGCAGCATATTCAAAACCGATTAACAAAAAGTTCTCTTTGAAAACTGGGTTGGTGTAGGCACTATAACTTAAAATGACGGTTAAACTCCAAACCAATGGAAAATTGAATTTGGTAAAAATACCCATTAAAACTAAATTAATAACATACCATGGGTGAACAGTTGTGGAAGTAAAAAAATAGAGAGACAGAACGAGTAAAAAACTTTGGAAAAGATTCAACGTGCTACCGTTTTTACCATAAAACGATGTGTACAGTATAAACAAAATCATCAGGAACGGAATGATCTTTCCTGTTATTTGTATGGTATTGTACCCGGTAATCCAAAAACCAATTTCACGGATAAGATAATAAATACTGGCATTGAATTCAAAATTAGTAAACCAAAGACCAATTGTTTTGGAATAATTTCCAATAAGTTCAGGAGATACGAACGGCAAGAACAACAATGCGTTTACTCCAATAACAATGCTGTAAAAACCGACACTTTTTTTCCAACCCAGTTTATGAAAAAATAAAGGCAACATCAGTAGCGGCAATAACTTGATTGAAATTGATGTGGCTAATAACAATGCTGCTACTTTCCACTTGTTTTGATGCAATAAGTACATGCTCCAAACAAAAAAGAAACCCATTACACCTTCAAAATGCAAGTTTCCCGTGAGTTCAATAATGACTAATGGATTTAAGAGGTACCAAAAAACCCGGTGTTTTTCTAATCCTAATGTAGTCAATAATTTACTTCCAAAATAAAATGTTCCAAAATCAGCAGCGATGATTAGCGTTCGAAGAACAACAGCTGCGCCAATAATAGAGTTGGTACTCAAAAAGCCTGCGATCATAAAAATTAATTGATTGATTGGCGGATAATTGGAGTAGTGGGAAGCACTTAAAGTCCCCATGCCGTTCCTTAATTCTTGTGCTTGAGAAAGTACAAAATCAGGGTTGGCGATCAAATCTTTTGGCAAATGTATGTACGGATTTAACCCTTGTAAAATCAATCTTCCGTCCCAAATAAAGCGGAAATAATCTTGAGATAAATTGGGCAAAGCCAAAATAAAAGTCAATCGAAGTAACAATGCAGCTCCAATTAGAAAAGGCAAATTATCCTTTTGAAAACGAATAATTTGGTACGCCAAAAGAAACAAAAAACAGTATGAAACAACCAAAGAAACAAACTCGGTTCGCTGCAGTCCATAACCAATATAGCCATAAACCAGACTGCTTACAATTAGAAAGAAGTATGATTTTATAGTATTTGAAAGAGTGAAACTCATTTGGTATCAGCAATAGATTTTAGGAATACAAAGCCGAAACCACAAAACAGCATGAGATGTAATAGCAACAAACTATAATCGTTGAGCGTAAAACTACTATAAATCCCGAAAAGAAAATAGGCAGACAAAATTCCTTCGGCGAGTACTTTTTTGGAGATTTTTTTCGAAATATAGGTGTTTTTCTGCCAATGGTCTTTTTGCTCTTCGATATTTAATTTTGGAGTTCTGATAAATTCACTTTTTTTACCCCATAAACCTTCTAAAACGGCTATTGTATTGTTAAATGAAAAGCCTAGGGCAATGACATAAAAAGTTAAAAATGATTGGGTAAATTTAAAAAAATTATTTCCTTGCGTGTTTTTGAACGCTATCCAATAATAGAAGAAAAAGATTATCGTTGTAATGATAAAAAACAACATGGCATCAAAAAAGGTTTGAAGAGCTGCGTAGTTTGATTTGATGTATAAAACGGGAACGCTCAATAAAGCCATGACAAAAATAGCAAGAAATAGTGAACTATTCATAAGATGTAAAATACCGTGAATTTTATTTTTTGTAGTCATTGTTTTGGCTGTTATGATTCTAAAAAACATTTTTCTGAGATTTTCTGCGCCTCCTTTATTCCATCGAAATTGTTGTGAACGCGCGGCACTAATTATTGCCGGTAGTTCAGCAGGGGTTACAATATGTTCTAAGTACTTGAATTTCCATTTTTTTAATTGAGCACGATAACTTAAATCCAGATCTTCTGTCAGGGTATCACTTTCCCAATTTCCGGCATCAAGAATACATTCTTTTCGCCAAACTCCGGCCGTTCCATTGAAATTTATAAAATGGGTTTGTGAACTGCGTCCGACTTGCTCCAAGGTAAAATGAGCGTCAAGTGCAAATGCTTGTATTTTTGTTAAAACAGAATAATCACGGTTCAGATGTCCCCAACGGGTTTGTACTACACCAATCCTTTGATCCTTAAAATAAGGAATGGTTTGCAGAAGCCAGTCTTTTTGAGGTACAAAATCGGCGTCAAAAATCGCAACAAATGCCCCTTTGGCAGAGATTAAGCCTTCTTTTAAGGCACCAGCTTTGAAGCCCGTTCGATTGGTTCTACAGAGGTACTTGATATTTAATCCATTTTGAGACAGCTCTGCAACTACCTGTTTTGTGATTAGAATACTGTCATCATCGCTGTCGTCTAGGACTTGAATTTCTAGTTTTTCCTTAGGATATTCAAGTTTTGCAATGGTCCGTAGTAATCGTTCCACTACATATTTTTCATTAAATAGAGGTAGTTGAATGGTTACAAACGGAATTTCAGAAGGATTTGTAAAATCAAATTTTTCAGAATGGTCAATTTGTTTTTTACTTTTTAAATAATTGATAAGTAAGTTTAATTGTGCTAGGCCGTAGACAAAAATGATCACAATAGCGAAACTGAATACGAAAAGGATTAGGTAAGAAAGTAGCAACATTTTATTTAAAAGTATATTTAAAAATCCAACTTATTATTTTTATCCCAGCCAACACGGTTCCTTTGATTGTTCCAGAAACTTTAGAAACGCCAATTCTATTTTTATAACGAACGGGAATTTCGATATAGGTAAAATTCTGTTTTAGAATTTTCAATTGCATTTCAACTGTCCATCCATAAGTTTTATCTTCCATTTGCAAAACTAAAAGCGTTTTGTATTTTATGGCTCTAAAAGGACCTAAATCAGTAAATTTTGAACTAAAAAGTAATTTCATCAAGAAGCAGGCTAGCCAATTTCCAAAAACTTGTTGTGGAGTCATAGATCCTCTTTCTCGCAGAGTAGCGCCTCTGGAACCAATAACAAAATCAATATTTTTATCGATAATAGGAGCGACTAATTGCGCTAATTCTTCAGGGAAATCAGAAAAATCGCCATCAAGAAAAACCACTATGTCAGGCTTTATTTCCTGATTTGAAAGGTATTCCAGTCCTTTCAAACAGGCATAACCA
The DNA here is from genome assembly GCF_003968735.1 of Flavobacterium sp. RSP49. Lineage (NCBI taxonomy): Bacteria > Pseudomonadati > Bacteroidota > Flavobacteriia > Flavobacteriales > Flavobacteriaceae > Flavobacterium > Flavobacterium sp. RSP49. The sequence continues at coordinate 72,992 of NZ_RYDN01000001.1, forward strand.
TATCCCATTTTCTTTTCGGCAAGAACTGTTGCTCCGGCATTTTTGGCAACATTACTAGTATTATCTGTAGAATTGTTGCTGATAACAATTATTTCAGAGACATCCTTGGGAATGGCAGCAATCACCTTTGCAATAGCTTTTTCTTCGTTATAAGCGGGAATGATTACTTTAATAATTGCCATTTACTTTTTATTATTTAGTAATTCCATCAAATTCACATCGTTCCCCAATAAAATTTCATTGGTGTTTATTCTTCCGGCAGGAGAGTCATTTTCTAGTTTTAAAACACCACGAGGACAAACGGCAGAACAAATTCCACAACCCACACATGAGGAACGAACTATATTTTCGCCTTTTTGAGCATAGCTACGAACGTCAATTCCCATTTCGCAATGTATAGTGCAATTCCCACAGGAAATACATTGACCGCCATTAGTTGTAATTCGGAATTTAGAGAACAAACGTTGTTGCAATCCTAGAATTGCTGCCATTGGACAACCAAAACGACACCAAACCCGATTTCCCAATAATGGATAAAAACCCACACCAATAACGCCACTAAAAGCGGCACCAATAGCAAAACCATACCATTCACGAAGCGAATTACTGTCGATAAAAAGGATATTTTGATTTCCTGAAAAGAAATTTACCAAGATAGAAATAATGATTATTGCAACCAAGGAAAGCATCGTAAATTTAGCATCAGCATCTAAATCATTGCGTTTGAAAATATATAAAATTCCTGTAAAAACTATCAAAAAAGCCACAATACCGTAGATAAATTGGTCTTTAGTAATAAAACTCATTTCTGGATTATTGGATAAAAATGTAAATAGTACGGCTATGGTCATCACAAATGAAAACACTAAAACCAAATGGATCATCCAGCGTTCTAATTTCCAAACTTTTTGTGTCGAATTTGACAAATGACGGAAACTATCGCCAGCGGTTTCAGCCAATCCACCACATCCGCAAACCCAAGAGCAATACCAGCGTTTACCATAGAAATAGGTCAAAATTGGAGAAATTATGAATATCATAGCAATTCCAAAAATTAACATAAACATTCCCAAATTGCCACCATTCAGTAATGCTTTTAAATGCCAATCATTAAAAAAATAATAGTTCAGAGGCCACATGTTTTTAATGTCTTTGGCAAAATAAGCCTTCTCCGGATTTAGTTTTTCGAGAATTTCAGGTATCAAAAAAGCGAAACCCAATTGAAAAAACATGACCGATATGGTTCGTACCAACTGGTATTTATTATGACGGTATTTCAAAATGAATTTGTATCCCAAGCCCACTATGGCCATGGTGTAGAATGTTCCGTACACAAACCACTGGCTGGCTGGTTTTCCGTTCAAAAGCAAACTAAAAGGATCAAAAAAACCAATAATTCCATTGTTTACAGTTCCATTTTCTCCCAGACCTAAATATTTTGGAAACCAATAAAGAACAACATAAAAGAGAGTCAACACAATGCCAATACACCAAGCAAATGTTCCTCTGTTAGTCAACGATTGATGAAAAAGTCCATTGTTACTGATGCCTTTTGGTCGTTTTAGATAAGTTGCGTTGGCGTAAAAAACAATACCACCCAATATGGCTACTATTGAAATAGTCAACCAAAGTGTTTTATTGGGAAATGAAACATTAAATAAAGCTAATGCCAAAATAAAAAGCCCAATAAAACCAGCTGCTAAACCTAGCTTTTGAACGCTGTTTAATTCATTATTCTGATGTGAAGCTAGTGAACTATTTTTTATTGATTTGCTCATTGTTGTATTTTTTGGATCCCTTCGAATTGGGTTCTAAATTGTTTTTTGATTTCTTTTTCGTGAGCCGTAAAAAATTCTGGATCGAAATTGGCTTTCGCCAAATGATGAATTACATAATCTACGGTTTGATTATCGGTAAGAATTTTGTCAAAAAACTCATGTCGCATTCGAATTCCAAAAGTATTAATACCTAAAAATACCCTTGTTTCTTTGTGAAACGAAATGCGAATGGCTTTTTTGCCATCAGTATGTTCCCAATAAAATTGCTTTTCGTAATCTTTAGGTTTTGCCCAGACCCATCCGTAGGTTTGGTATTCAATGTCTAAAAATTTTGCGGAGTTGAACCAATGTCCAGGATTATATTGTATTGGATTTCCGGTCAATGTTTGTGCGAGCGCTTCGGCCATCATTCTACCAGTGTACCACACCGCTTCAATGGGGCGCCGCAAGCCAATGGCTGCGTGTTGTTCGGCACAATCTCCAATGGCAAAAATGTCTTTAATGTTGGTTTCTAAAAAACGATTTACTTTTACACCATGACCTAATTCAATTCCAGAATTTTTAAGAAAATCAATATTTGGAGAAACGCCTGCGGTTAAACCCACAATTTGACATTCTATTGTCTCGTTTTTATCGGTTACGATGGCTCTAGCGTGGCCTTTTTCATCGGATAAGATTTTGACTAAATTGGTTTCTAAACGTAAATCAATTTCATGCTCGATAATGTGTCGATTGATGATTTGGCTTTCGCCGAAAGGTAAAATACCATCCCAAAAACTTTTTTCACGAACCAGAAAAGTAACAGGAATATCTCGGGAACGGAGCATTTCGGCGAGTTCAATTCCAATTAAACCGCCGCCAACAATTACCGCTCGTTTCGTAGTAGGTGCCCATTTTTCCAAATGGTCTAAATCTTGTTTGCTATACAAACCTGTTACTCCGCTAAAGTTTTGACCAGGCCAGCCAAATTTATTTGGTTTTGAACCAGTTGCAAGGACCAATTTGTCAAACCTAATGGTTGAATTGTCGGACAACAATAGTGCTTTTTCTTTTGGAAAAACTTCATCCACACTCTTGTGAATTAAGTCGATATTGTTTTTCTTCCAAAAGTCATTTTCATAAGGTTGAGTATGTTCAAATTTCAAATGGCCCATAAACACATACATCAAAGCAGTTCTCGAGAAGAAAAATTCAGTCTCTGAAGAAATAATGGTGATTTTTGAATTCGATTTTGTCCGAATGTGACGCGCGAGTGTAGCACCTGAAATTCCGTTACCAATGATGACTATGTCTTCCATATTAATCTAATTTGGTGCTAGTGTAGTCGAAAAAAAAAGAAAATCTGACTATTGAGTTAAAATAATAAGTGATCACGACAAAATATTTCTATTTCGTTTTAAAATTAGCTCCCGGCCTAAAAGTGTCTTTGTCAACTGAAACGAATTGGATATCAGATAATGTTGCTTTTCCAATTTCTTTCGTAAGACCTTCTTCTTTTTTCCATTCCCAAAACAACCATTTTGTCGCAATTGGAACACCATCTACCTCTTCATACTCTAAATATTGGATGGCATGAGGGTTTTTTTCGGCTTCTTCTTTATTTCCTTTTACTGTTACAATATAAGCTGCTTTTTCAATTAAATTATCAGATTTTTTCGCATAAACAACATACCAATCATCTGGTGCGTCCCCAGTTCCGGATTGGAAAGTTAATTTTTGAGTCAAATAATCATTATGATCAATTTCTTTATTTTCATAAGGATTCCATTTGGTACCGCGATCGCTTAGTTTAAAAGGGAAAAGAAAAAAGTACTCCCATGTAAAGGCATCAAAGCGAACGGATTCCTCGTTAGGAATAGCAGCTGAATAGAAAACTTTATCTTGGTCAAATATGATTTTCGATTTATTTTTAAACTCTAATACGCCTTTGCTTGAATTCGTGAGTACAATCATTTTAGCATTTAGCCTTTCTTTCCCCCCAAATTCTAATTTGATATTGAATTGAATGGCTTCTTTTGAAAGGAATTGCTGCTTATGATGCGCAAGTTCGATTTTGTCTGTAAAATCTTGTTTTTCAGTTGTTGATTTACAGCCCATAAAAGCAAGTGTGGACAGTATGGCAGTAGCGAGTAATTTTTTCATTGTTTTCTCTTTAGTATTTAGTTCTATTTGTGTTCAATTCTATGAAAATTTATATTCAAAATTGAAGTATTATAAAAGCGAAGCAGCTATTGTAATGCAAAGAATCAGATCGTTTATTTTATGTTTTTTTTATAATACCGCAGCAAGCCTTCTGCAGAATGTCCCAATCTCCGCTTGAGATGAATAATTGTAAAATGGTATTGCAAGCGATAAACCCCATTTTTTTGATATTTTCTGGCCGAGGTGATTACGTATTTTGGAATTACAGTAAAATGTTTTTTATCATATAGTTTTTTTATGATCTCATTGTCTTCATAAATAGTAAATTGTTCATCATATCCGTCAATTTCTGTAAAGAGCTTTTTGGTCACGAATAAAGATTGGTCACCACCGCGGCATGAACTGAAATTGAAACGGGTAAACCATTGCGAAACTAATAATACTGGGTGGGCAAAGTCAAATTTCATACGGAAGCAACCTGCTTTATTTTCTTTTCGAATTTGTGCTATTATATCTAAATCGAAATTTTCAGGAGGAAAACTATCACAATGTAAAAAATAAAAGAGGCTTCCCGTGGCTATTTTTGCACCTGCATTCAATTGTTTTGCCCGACCTTTTTCGGTATTAAATAAAACGATATTCGGGTATTTTTTAACCTTATTTTGAGAACCATCCGTACTACCGCCGTCAACGATAATGATTTCATAGGGTATTGTTTTGGAAATGCTGGTGTAAAGATGTTCTAAAAATCGATCTATAGCATTGACTTCATTGAAAATGGGTATTATGATCGAAATCTTATTCATTCAGGGTCCAATTGTATTCTTTGAAACTAATTTTTGCTTTCGGGTGTATCTTAACAGTACTGTACTGACTAATAAAATCAATTATGGACCCTTTTTTCTTGAAATCTCCTGAAAACCAATCGAAAATTTTAGAAATTGCAAGTTTGTCTTTTGTTATCGTATTTTTGGTATTATCTGCCATAAAATTTCTTGCGGCATCAGTTAATTGCTTGTCTAATGTGGCCGATTTATAAGCTTCATTTGATAAATTAGGACATGAAAACGATGCACAATTGATGGCAAAGTGAATACGCGGCTCATTCATTTTACGTAAAATTTCGTGTTCAATTTCTTCCAGACTGTATTTTTTTGCTCCTAATGTAATAAACTTTTTACTCCAAGGATTGTTGATGTCTTTGATACTTATTAGCGGATAATTATCTAAAATTAATTTTACTGTAAAGGCGTTGTACGCATTAATCCAATATGCGAAGACAGCATTTTTTGGCCAGGATTTTGTAGGGACATTTTTACCTAATTGATCTAAATACGATTCTAATTCGACAGCATCTTTTTGGAAACCTTTATAGTCGACACTTCCTTTATTAGAAACATGTTTTTGTAATAGAGCATTCCATTTAGCATGATTTATTATTGTTTGAACGGTTGCTTCAGTATTGTTACCATAAGCTAAATCTGGGATTTCTTTGGTCGATTTGGCACAAGAAATCAAAGGAAGTATTAAAAGTATTAAAAGGCATTTTTTAGTCCTATTTAGTATCGCTTATTGTTTATTTTCGTGAATCTTCGATTTCATTTTATACTAATTTAAAATTGTTTACCAAATAGTCGGAGTTTATGACTAAACCTGACAAGTTATTTTTTAAAAGGGTACAATTCTTGTTGCAGGAATGAAGCCGGAAATTGCTTTTCATCGTTAAAACCAAGTTCAATATCTCTGCCATCCGCAGGAATATAATTAGTTTTGAAAAGATAATCCCAAAGGCTTAATGAAATTCCGAAATTTACTCCGTATTTGTTTGGCATTTTTTTACTGTGATGCCAAATGTGCATTTTTGGATTGTTGAAAATATATTTTAAGTAACCGTAATCCCAACCCAAATTAGCATGGTTCAAATGTCCAATCGCAATAGAGACAAAATGAACTATGAACACATCCTTAAGATTAAAACCACCAATTAAAATAATTGGGATGTAAAGAATCGTTTTATAAATGATGGGTTCTATCCAGTTGTACCGAAAATGTGCCGCAAACCCCATCTCCTTTACAGAATGATGTGTTTTATGTATTTTCCATAAAAAAGGGACAATGTGCAATAAACGGTGTGTATTCCATTGAATAAAATCAGCAATCAAAAAGAATAGTACTAAGGAGATTGGTTTTGGTAATTCTGAAATGGAATACAGCTTGATCGATGTTAGTTGTAAACCAAAAATAGCTGCAAAATCATTTAAAGCCTGCTCCGTTATATTAGATAAAGCAATAAGAAGAACCAGATTTAGCAGAATAAAATTGAAGTACAAATAGAATAAATCCAACCAGAAATCCTTTCTAAAAATGGGTTGCTTTTTTCGCCAAGGAAAAACAATTTCTAAAAGCCAAACGACCAAAGAAATGACTAATAATCCGTAAAAATAATTATTCCAATTGGGAAAAATAATTTCATTTTTTAAGTAATTGAAATAACCTCTGTAAGAATTTAAAATAATATCGATATACTTATCCATTATTTAAGTTGCTTTTTAAGGTTTTATAATAACTGCTTTTTTCTAAATCATCAAAGGTATCACTATCATTTAACGTTTCTGTAAATTCCATTTTGTAATTTTCTAAATCTTTCATAGTATCCGATAAAACTGCAGCTGTTCCCCAGTTTTTGTTTTTAAAAAGAGAAGGAATCACTTTTTTTAACCCTAAAAGGTAATAACCACCATCTTCTGCAGGACCAATCACAGCAACATTATACTTTAATTTAGAGAAAGCTTCGTTGATGTGAGAGTCTTGTAAATCGAACAGGTCACTCCCAATTATGATGCAATTCTGGTATCCCAATTCAAATAATTGCTGAAAAGCATCTTGCATGCGAACTCCCAAATCAGCTCCGGATTGAAGTCTTTCTTTATATGAAAAACCAGCCCATAAGTCATTATAATCAATTGTTTTATCGTAAAAAGCAAATTTATCGTAATCTAAACTTTGGGTGACTTTCATCGTGTGAAGGAGTAGATCCTTATATGTTTTTAATACTTTTTCATCACCAATAGTTTTGGCTAATCGAGTTTTACTTTTCCTAATTCCAGATTCCGGGTAAAAATCAGTAATGCGTTATTTTTCATATACTTTTATCCCTTTTTTTAGATAGATGCTCCATTCTTTATTGTAAGTATGGACTTCGTTTGTTTCTGTTTTTTTGTTATCTACTATTTTTTTATCGTAGTTTTTCCATTCAACGATACCACCATATAAATTGAAAACATTCTTGTATCCTAATTTTAATAATTTGTCTCCAATGATTTCACTTCGCACACCAATAGAGCAGTAGACTACTATAAGTGCATTTTTATCTTTTATAATTGTTGTCACTTTTTTACCGTCAAACTGATTAAAACCAACCGCTATGGAATTTTCAATATGACTCACGTTGAATTCTTTTGGTTCTCGGGCATCAAGAAAAACAATATTGGTTTTTGATTTTATTTCCGTCACTTTGATATAAGGAACGGATCCTTTGTTCCATTGTTTCAGTACTTGTGGAATCGAGTTTTGCGCAAACACGAATGTTGAAAAAAAGAAACAGCTTAGGTATACAAAGATTTTCAGTATCATTTTATGCAATTATCCATATTAGACGCAACATAGATTTTTCCTGACACGCAGATTGACAAATATATAATTAAACATATTGGGAAACGGGAGACCGTTTTATTGTCCGTGATGATTTGTAATAATTATTTTGTTAAGGACGAAGCGGTCTTTGTGGAGTACAGATTTTAAGTAAATATATTCTGTTTTTAAGAGGATTAAGATTTTAAGTAAAAACAACCTGGTTTAAAGTATATTAAGATTTTTAGTAAAAACAATCCTCTTTTATGGAGTAAAAACTTCAGTTAAAATTCCCTGTTTTTAAACAGTAAAATATATATTTACAAAAGGGGGTAAGAATGGGGGTAATAAAAATGATAAAAGATGATAAAAGATTAAAGGTGGATATTCCACTGCAAAGGTCGCCACGATTCCGACACAAAGTACGCCACCCATTCCGACACAAAGGTCGCCAGGATTCCGCTGGAAAGGTCGCCACTTATTCCGGAGCAAAGTACGCCACTTTCCTCCTGATTTAATACGTGTAACGGACTGACATTCCGACACAAAGTACGCCACCTATTCCAGATCCATTATCTCACTAAGTAGAGATTTAACCGCCATTTGCTATAAGTTTGGTTTATAATAATCAAAAAACCACTTGCAGTATGGCAAATAAACTACTTAGTATGATTAAGATAAGACAGATACTTTTATTCTTAGAACGTGGTGCTTCACAGCGTGCTATAGAAAAGGAAGTCAAAATTTCTAGAAAAACAATCGCACTGTATTTGCAAAAATTTGCGCAAACTGGAGTTGATTTTCAAGAATTATTAAAGCGTTCCGATCAGGAACTTGAGCGGGTACTTGGACTTATAAAGCCGGTTGTAGTGGACGATTCCGACCCTCGGAAAGTTCATTTTAACAATCTGAGTGGGTATTTTAGTAAGGAGCTTAATCGAACGGGAGTAACTCGTCTACTGCTTTGGGAAGAATACATTAAAGAATATCCATCAGGCTTTCAGTATTCTAGGTTCTGTGAACTTTTACAGGATCAGGAGAAGCTTAACAATGCCGTGATGCATTTCGTCCATACTCCTGCAAAGCTTCTCGAAGTAGACTTTGCCGGTGATATGCTTCACTATGTAGATACTTCAACAGGAGAACTAATTGCGTGCCCGGTATATGTTGCAGTGCTTCCTTTTAGTGGTTATGGTTATGTAGAGGCTTTACCTGATGCGAAACTACCTCAAGTGGTTAAGGCGTTAAACCATACCATTGAATACTTTGGTGGCGTTCCTTTGACTGTTAAATCGGACAACATGAGGCAATGGGTGTCAAAAAGTTGTAAATATGAACCTGTGTTTACTGATATGCTCGAGCAATGGGCAAACCACAATAATATCGCTCTGCTGGCGGCTCGTCCTTATAAACCAAAAGATAAACCCTCTGTTGAAAATAATGTAAAGATCACCTATAGGCGCGTTTATGCCACTCTGCGTAACGATACTTTTCATAGTCTTTCTGAACTTAACAAGGCCATTAAAGAGAAACTCGATAGTCATCATCAGTTGAACTTTCAGAAGAAAGTATTTAGTAGACTTGAGTTGTTTGAAAGCCAAGAGAAAATAGCACTACAACCCTTACCAGAATCCCCATACAGTATCAGACATTACACCAAGGCAAAGGTGCAAAAGCATTACCATGTGCTTGTGGGTGAAGACTGGCACTTTTACTCTGTTCCATACCGCTACATTGGAAAGGAGGTACGCATTTCTTATGATCAAGACATCGTAGAGATCTATTCTGATGGACAAAGAATTGCTGTGCATACTAGAAATTATACCAGCCATGGTTATACCAGTACTAGGGAACATATGCCCGAAAGACACCAGGCCATTAGTAATCAACGTGGATAGAGCCCTGAATACTATCTCAAAAAAGCCGAAGAAAATGGACCGTATACTTTTGAATTCTTCAAAAAAGTAATGGACAGTAAACTGATAATCGACCAGTCCTATACCGCTTGTTTGGGTCTGTTGAGATTAATGAATTCGTATGGCAGTATCCGAATGGAGGCTGCATGTAAGCGGGGTTTAAGGGGTAACAAAATCAGCTATGGTGTCATTAAAAATATCCTAGAAAACAATATGGATTTACTCGAAGAAGAGGCTCCTGCTGAATTCCGTATCCCTGACCACAAAAACCTCAGAGGCCCTGAAGCCTATAATTAAACAACTTAAATAAATCCTAATAGAAATGAATACACAAAACACATTAGAACAGCTTAAAGGGCTTAAATTGACGGGCATGGCCAAAAGGTATGAAGCCGCACTATCACTTCCTGTACATGAAATAGAAGAGGTACATTCTTTGATTGCTATGATTACTCAGGCAGAAGTAGAATACAGAGAGTACACCAGAACACAAAAGTATCTAAAGGCTAGCAAACTGCGTTACCATGCATTACCTGAAGATATAATCTGTAATACAGAAAGAGGCATTACACGAGAACAGGTATTAAGACTTTCTGATGGCATGTTTATAGAAAAAGGCGAAAACGTTCTGATAACTGGTGCCACTGGTTGTGGTAAATCTTTTATGGCCTGCGCCTTAGGGCGCAGTGCTTGTTTGCTAGGTTACCGTACCCAGTACTTTAGTATGAATAAGTTCATGGATGCCGTGACCCAAGCAAGGCTCGATGGTTCATATCTGAAATGGATTAGAGGTATCTCTGCAAATAAGCTGCTGATCCTAGATGACTTTGGATTGAAAGCCTTGAATAATGATGCAAGGATTGCCTTGTTGGATATTCTCGAGGATAGATATGGTTTAGGGTCAACCATGATCACGTCACAGTTACCCGTGGACACTTGGTACAACTTCATTGAGGAGCCAACTCTGGCCGACGCCATAATGGACAGATTGTCAGCTTCAGCACACAGAATAGCATTAACAGGTAAATCTTTGAGAACTAAAAAAAATCATTAACTTTGAAAAACATCATCTTTACTTAGTGATGATAAAGGACGGTTTGACTGGCGTACTTTGTGCCGGAATAAATGGCGACCTTTAGCGCGGAATGGTGGGGTACTTTCGTCGGAATATCTAAAAGGTATAAAAAAGAAAAAACCCCTGTTTTACAGGGGTTTAAGTATCTTCGAAAGCTGGCTACTTTCATATTTCGTGACCTTGACTGGATTCAAACCAGTAACCTCTTGAGCCGTAATCAAGTGCGCTATTCAGTTGCGCCACAAGGCCATTTGCAAACCGTTATAATAACTTCATTGCGGGTGCAAATATAAGTATAAATGTGTAATTTGCAAGTCTAAAATTATAAAAAAACAAAAAAACATGCCATTAAAAAATTATATACGTGATATTCAGGGATTTCCTAAAGAAGGAATTTTGTTTAAAGACATAACTCCACTGTTAATCGATCCCGAAGCGAGGAATAAATGCCTTGAAATACTGGTTTTGTCCTTGAAAGGCAAAAAAATTGATAAGGTAATAGGAGTGGAAAGTCGTGGATTTCTCTTTGGAATGTTGATCGCACAGGAATTAAATGTAGGTTTTATTCCGGTTCGAAAGCCAAACAAGTTGCCTTACGAAACTATTTCAGCAACATATGATTTAGAATATGGAACCGATACTTTAGAAATTCATATTGATGCGATTAAAAAAGGAGACCGAATCCTAATTCACGATGATGTATTGGCCACCGGAGGAACAGCCAAAGCAGTTTGCGAATTAGTGGAGCAATTGGGCGGTGAAATTGTACAATGCAATTTCTTGATGGAATTAACTTTCTTGAATGGAAGGACAAAAATCAAAGGAAATGAAATTTTTGCCGCAATTACGTATTAATCCAATGCACGTGTGGTTACGTAATATCTAAAACCAATAATAGCCATTTGCCATTTCTTGGCTTTAGCCAAATCCAATCGTTGTTTGGTGAAACTAGGTAAAATAACTTTGTTAATTTGGGCTAGGATTTTATACATATCATTTTGTTTGGTGTAAAGATATAAAAAAAGACGATCTTGATCTGGACCGTCTTTCTGGGTTTTTAAATGTTTAATTCTATTTTGATTTTTTATTGGAGGATTTTAATAAATCTACATTTCCTTTAGTGATAATTTCAATTGCACCATTTTCCCCACCATTACCATATTTCTCTTCAGCATTTATCTTTTTTAAAACAGTCATACTTTCAATTAAATTTTGATCTGTTTTGTTTAAATCATCCAGAGTGGTATTTGTTCTTTTACCATTTATGAATATAATTGGGTTTTTCAATTCTCTTTTCAAGTTTTTGGTTGTTATCTCAATAGCTCCATTTTTTCCTTCATCTCCATATTTTTCTTCGGCAGCTGATCCTTTTAAAACAGTCATAGTTTCAATTGAATTTTGATCCATTTTGTTTATAACTTCCATTACGAGGTTTGTTTTTTTGCCATTGATAAAAATAATTGGTTTTTCAGGACTATCATTTTTCAATATTTCTTCTGTTTTTATAGTCAGTATTGACGCTCTTCTTTTAGCTGTGTCAGTAACTATATCTATTTTTTTAGCTTTTTTCTTTAGATCAGCATTGAAAAAACCAATATTGACATTATTCAATTTATCTTTCTTATAAAAAAATACAAATCGATTAATAGGAGTGTTTCCTTCCTGTGTATATTATTCTTTATTCCCTTTGTGATCATCATAAGAAGCACTAATATTTACAATTTCTCCTAACGAATTCCTTTTGATATTTGAGAATATTAAAGTAACATTATGTGTTTTTTGAACAATTTCACAATTTTCTCTAATTTCAATATCTGTAGTTGATTTGTCAGTATTAAATTTTGACATTTCGATAATTTCATCTATCTTAATTTTTTTTTCCTGAGCTATCACATTTACTTGGAAAAGCATCACAAATGCAACTAAAGCAGGAATAACGACTGCGTACTTCCAGGAATTCGATTTTTTTGATTGATTTTTGTTTAACATAACGATTCGTTTTTTGATTAATGATTGATAAAAATGATTAGTAATGGCAACACAATTCTCCTGTGTTGTTATTTTTAAAAGTGTGAACTGATACGCTTTTTTGTCGGATATCTTTTTCGTGGCTTCGCTGTCAGCAATGAATTCCAAGTTTTGGATAATTGCTTTTTTATAAAACCAAATGAATGGATTAAACCAAAACACAATACAAAACAATCTTGAAATTAATACATCAACAGTATGATTTTGCTCACTATGAACTTTTTCGTGTTCCAAAATATTTTCTAATTCGGAACTGCTGTACAAGGACGAATTGTAAACGATAGTATTAAAATAAGAGAAAGGAGCGAGGTTGTCTTTTAAGTCTATAAATTTAAAATTCGCTTGACGTTTTATGGTTTTTCCTTTTACTATTTTTTGTAAACTGTAAAATTCAAAACCAAATTTAGTGAAAAGGCATAATGTGCCAATGCAGTACAGCACTGTTAATGCCAGAAAAATATATTCTTGCGTGTGGTCTTCATCAATAATTGTACTTCTGGGCAATGATGACCAATCATAATTTATAGGAGTAGGTTCTACCCATATTGTTTTAGTAAAAACAACTAACGGCAAAAGAATGGAAGTGAATAATCCCAATAACAAAAACCAACGATTGCTTGTGAAAAAAGTTTCTTTTCGCAACATAAAATGATACGCCAAATAAAACAAGGCAATTAATCCGCTGGATTTGATGAGATAAATATAAAATACTTCCATAATTAATATTGTTAATCTAAAGTTTATATTTCCTCTTTATGACTTTCAATCATAGCCAAAATTTCCCGTAATTCAGCTGCAGATATTTTCTCTTCTTTGGCAAAATGCGATACCATATTTTTATATGAGCTGTTGAAATAATTATCAATAGCAGTATTCATGAATCGTTTTCTATAATCTTCTAAACTCACGATAGGATAGTATTGGTGCGTGTTCCCAAAAGCATGGTGCGATACAAAACCTTTTTCTTCCAGATTGCGCACAATGGTTGAAAGTGTGTTATAATGGGGTTGATCTTCTGTGATTTCTGCAAGGACTTCTTTTACGAATGCTTTTTTGAGCTTCCATAAAATGTGCATGATTTCCTCTTCTTTGTTGGTTAACTTTTGCATAATTTTTTATTTAAACCAAATTTACAACTATTTTTTTAGTTATCAAACTACAAATGTAGTTTTTTAACTATTTTTTTAGTTTTAACGTGTTTTTGCAGTTTTTTGGAAATTAATTATCCTTTTAATCAAAAATGTTATCATCATAAGGAGACTGCGTGAGGGGTAGAAGCTAGCTACCGAAGTAGCGCGTATAACCCGACGCTATAAAGAAAAGGGGCTAATAACGATTTTGTTGATAAGCCCCTTTTTTTTATAGGGTCACGCCCAAAGAATGATAATGGAATTAATTGTGTTCTTTTTGAACGAGTTTTTGCAGCCAGATACAACCTACCACAGCTAAAATACCTAAACTTCCCATGACAAACCAGTTAGCTTGGTAGCCAAAAGCGGCTATGATTTCCAGTCCAGTTTTAGAACTCGCAATGTGTGCTAAGCTGAAGCTCATGGTAAACAAAGCCATGTAGCGGCCTTCATGCCCTTTTGGAGCCCGGCTCAACGCAAATGAATTGGAGAAAGGGAAGATGAACATTTCGCCAAAAGTGATAAAAAGAATACTAACAATTAGTATTCCAGCCCACATATTGATGAGTAAAACATAAAAACTCAATGACATTAGCAATGCGCCCCAAAGAATAATTTTGAGTATACTGATGCCTTTTCTTTGAGTGAAACTTACAATTGGCATTTCCAGAAAGAAAATTAACAGTCCGTTTAAAGACAATAAAAGTCCACTTTGAAACTCGGTTAATCCAAATTTTTCATTATGATATAAGGGTAAAGTGGTGAAAAGTTGAAAGAAAAGCATGGCTGTTATGAAACAAACAAAAAGGAAGATCCAGAATATTCTGTCTTTGAAAACAGAGGCTGGCATCTCAGTTTCGCTATTGGCGGAGGCTAAATCGGCAGGTTTTTTGCGTTCTTTTACCAGTAGGGTGAAAATTAAAATAGATACAATACACGAACTTCCATCCACCCAGAATAATCCGCTGTAACCTAGATTCATAATGATTAAACCACCTAAAGCGGGTCCAGCTGTGAAGCCTAAATTTACCGCTAACCGAACTAAAGTCAGTGCTCTGGTACGATTTTCAGGTTTAGCATAAGTCGCCAAGGAGACAAACATGGCGGGACGAAACATATCAGCAACGGTCATTATGACAAACATTCCAATGCACAATCCCCAGAAGGTCCGAATGTATTGTACAAAAAACAAAAGGATTCCGCTGGTGAATAAACTGAAAACCATGATTTTATAAAAGCCTATTTTATCGGATAATTTGCCACCAAGCCAAGATCCCAGCATAGAACCAAAACCAAAAGCAACCATAATCCATCCCACTTGTGCGTAGGATAAATTCAAATCTTCTTTTAAATACTTAGATAAAAAAGGCAAAACCATCGTACCGGCGCGATTTATAAAAGTGACAAGCGTTAGAATCCAAATTTCTCTGGTAAAGCCTTTGAAATTATTAATGTAGCGTTGAAAAGCAGTTTGAAACATGTATTTGTTATATTTTGCAAAGGTAGAAAACTTTGTACCGATGCGTCTTTGTGTCCTAGTAACTTTTAAACTATTTTTACATAAAAATAAGAACATGAGAACGCTATTTACTTTATTTCTTTTGATTCAATTGAATTTAGGCTTTGGCCAATATAAATTTGACGTTTCGGCTGTAGCCAAATTTCAAAAGGAATTAAATTCAGAATATGCCGATGCAAAGACAAGTCCGTTGACTCCGAAAGATTTAGCGGAATTCAAAACACTTGATTTTTATCCTGCAAACGAAACTTTTTATGTGGTCGCTAAGTTAGTAAGAACAAAAAAAGAGAAGCCTTTTGAAATGAAAACATCTACGGACAGGAAACCATTGTATGTCAAATATGGCGAACTTTCTTTTAGAATTGATGGTCAGGATTTGAAACTGAATGTGTACAAGAATATGGAGCTCTCAAAAAAAGAGGAATATAAAGACTATTTATTTTTACCGTTTTCAGATCTGACTGCAGGAAACGAAAGTTACATTGGCGGGAAATACATTGATTTGAAAATCCCAAAAGGAGATGCTATTGTGATTGACTTTAACACGTCATACAATCCGTATTGCGCGTATAATTTTACATATTCCTGTCCAATAGTACCATTGGAAAATGATTTGAATATCGAGATAAAAGCGGGAGTTAAAAAATTTCACAACTAATGGATTTCTTTAATCTGCATACACATAAAGATACGAATCAACCCAATGTGTTGGAATTAGTGAATCAATATCCACAAGAATTTGATGCCACAATTCCGTTTTATTCCATCGGGATTCATCCGTGGTTTATCGTTAAAGAACGAATAGAAGCCGACTTGGTACTAATCGAAAGTAAATTACAAGAAGCAAATTGTCTCGCTGTAGGTGAATGTGGACTGGACAAACGCATCGAAGTTTCAATGGAATTGCAGCTGTTAGTTTTCGAAAAGCAATTACTTTTGGCACAAAAATATCAAAAACCAGTCGTGTTACATTGTGTTGCGGCTTTTCAGGAAGTGATTGCAATTACGAAAAAGTTGAATATTTCAGTTCCAATGCTGATTCATGGGTTTTCCAAAAATGCCCAAGTCGCTAAACAATTAGTGAACAATGGATTTTATATTTCGTTTGGGAAATATTTATTGCTAAATCAGGACCTAGAAGCTGTTTTTAAAAGCGTTCCTGATAATCGATTTTTTTTGGAAACAGATACGGTGGATGAAGGAATTGAAGCAGTTTATGAATTGGCAGCAAAATACAGAGGAATTTCGCTGGAAGAAATACAGGAACTTGTGAATAGTAATTATAATGAAGTTTTTGATTTCAGAATTTTTCAAAAACATTAAAATTTAAACAAAAAACAATGGCAGAATGGACAGAGAGAGCCGAACTTTTATTCAAAAAAGAAGGTTTAGATAATTTAAAAAAGGCAAATATATTGGTTGTAGGATTGGGTGGTGTTGGTTCTTTTGCGGCCGAATTTTTGGTAAGAGCAGGAGTGGGAACGATGACTATTGTTGATGGTGACGTAGTTGATATTACCAATATAAACCGACAATTGCCTGCTTTACATTCAACTGTAGGACAACCAAAAATTACTGTCGTCGGGGATCGATTGATGGACATTAATCCAGAATTAAAATTGACGCGTGTACAGGAATTTCTTTCGCCAGAGCGTGCTTTCGAAATTGTATCGGAGGAATTTGATTATGTTTTGGATTGCATTGACAGTGTGACGCCAAAGCTGAATTTGATTATTGGAGCCAAACGAAAAAGAGTAAAAATCATCAGTAGTATGGGCGCAGGTGGAAAAATGGAAGCTTCAAAAGTGAAAGTGACTGATATTACCAATACCGTGAATTGTTATTTTGCCAAAACCATTCGAAGACGATTGAAAGAATTTAAAATTGATAAACTGAAAGTGGTTTTTTCTTCGGAAATTCAAGATGAAACGAGTTTAAAAATGACAGATGGATCTAATTTCAAAAAATCATTTTATGGAACCAATAGTTACATGCCTGGATTATTTGGTTTGTATGCTGCAGAAACCGTGATTCGTTATTTACTTAAGAAATAATGGTTAGAATTCAGTTTTTTAATGTTCCGTTCTAAAAAGTTAAGAAGTCTTAAAATCTATAAAGTCTAATAATTTAACAAAAATGATACAAACCGTAATTTTTGACATGGATGGTGTAATTGTTGATACTGAACCAGTACACCGTTATGCTTATTTCAAACAATTCGCTGAATTAAATATTTCTGTTACGGAAGATATGTACACTTCATTTACAGGAAATTCTACTCGGAATATATTTCAGAAATTGAAAGAGATTTTTGAAATTGAACAGGAAGTAGAAGATCTGATTCAAAGAAAACGAACTATTTTTAATGATGCGTTTGATAGTAAAGCAGATCTAGAATTACTACAAGGCGTCGAACATCTTATCAAAGAATTACACCAAAACGGAATACAATTGATTTTGGCTTCTTCGGCATCCAAAGTGACTATTGAACGCGTGTTTAGCCGGTTTAAGTTACATGATTATTTTACACATGTGGTAAGTGGTGAAGATTTCCCTAAATCAAAACCACATCCTGCTATTTTTGAATATGCGGCAAGTTTATCAGTTGCACCAAAAGCAAATTGTATCGTTATTGAGGACAGTACAAATGGAATAAAAGCGGCTAAAGCTGCTGGGATTTTTTGTGTGGGCTACAACAGTATTCATTCTGAAGCACAAGATTTATCGGAAGCAGATGTAATGATTAATCATTTTAACGAATTGG
Organism: Flavobacterium sp. RSP49; assembly: GCF_003968735.1. NCBI lineage: Bacteria > Pseudomonadati > Bacteroidota > Flavobacteriia > Flavobacteriales > Flavobacteriaceae > Flavobacterium > Flavobacterium sp. RSP49. Next base: position 90,974 of record NZ_RYDN01000001.1, read on the forward strand.
ATTTTGAGGCAGTTAGAAATATTCAATCTAAATTAAGGAATAATTAACAGTACAAAGGCATTGAATTTGTAAATTTGGAAAACATTTAAAAATTACAATATGAAAAAAATAATCATTGCACTGGCTTTATTCATGGCCGGTTTCAGCGCTGAGGCTCAGTTAAAAACACCTCAATCAAGTCCGAAAATGTCGTTTATGCAAACAGTTGGTTTGACTGATGTAGAAGTTAACTATTCAAGACCAAGTGCCAGAGGAAGATCCGTTTTTGGAAATTTAATTCCTTTTGGAAAAGTATGGAGAACTGGAGCTAATGAAAATACAACTGTTTCCTTTAGCGATGATGTGATTATTGATGGTAAAACATTGAAAAAAGGAAAATATTCATTGTATACTATTCCGAAAATAGAAAGCTGGGAGATACTATTTTATAAAACTACAGATAACTGGGGTAATCCAGAAGAGTGGAAAGAAGAAAATGTAGCGCTTAGAGCTACTGTTACCCCTGAAACAGTGAATAAAAGTGTGGAAACATTTACTATTGGAATTAGTGGTTTAGACAATAATTTTGCTTTTTTAGAAATCTATTGGGAGAACTCCTATGCTGCTTTAAAATTTGAAGTGCCAACACAACAAAAAACAACGGCTAACATCGAGAAAGCATTAGCTGGACCAGCTAGTGCAGATTATTTTTCTGCTGCTCAATTTTTATTCCAATCGAATGGCGACTATGCAAAAGCATTGGTTTATGTAAACAAAGCGTTAGATATGTCTAAAGACAAACCGTTCTGGTACAACAGATTGAAGTCATTAATTCAAGGTAAACTGGGAGACAAAAAAGGAGCAATTGAAACGGCTAAAGCATCACTTGCAGCAGCAGAAATTGCTAAAAACCAAGATTACGTGAAAATGAATAAAGACAGTATTACAGAGTGGAGTAAAAACTAATTACTCTAACGTTTTTATATAAGAAGATCTCGTCTCCATTTAGAGACGGGATTTTTTTTTTGAAATTTTGGACTGTGTAATTTATTGGACTGAATAATTTATTAGATGTTTGCGTATATAGTATTCATGGGATTATTATTACTTCGCCAGTTCGCTCTTGCTCGTTTCTGCGGAAGAAGAGATTTTTATATAAGAACTTCTGAAGTAAAAAAAATAACCGCAGATTCACGGATTATCAATATAAAAATCTGTGAATCTGCGGTTATTTTTTTATTTAGGCTGTTATCGCTCTCTGTTTTCTAAAAATGGTCCATTGCAACAATAATGAAATTACAATTGTAAGCATTGCACCAATGAAATTCAGCCACAAATAACCCAGTTTTTCTTCTCCGCTCGGGAAAATATAAATGGCGTAATAGTAGATGATAAAAATAGTAATCTGACTTACTACAGCGCTATAAAAAATGGCTTTAGATTGTACTTTATGGATGTAAAAACCAACTAAGAAAATTCCAAGGACTGTTCCATAAAATATGGATCCAATGATGTTTACCAGTTGAATTAAATTTTCAAAAAGCGTTCCAATACAAGCAAATAGGATGGCTATAACTCCCCACAGTAAGGTAAAGAATTTTGTAGCATACAGGTAGTGCCGTTCTGATTTTTCTTCTTTTAGATTGCGTTTGTAAATATCAATTGCGGTGGTAGAGGCCAGTGCATTCAATCCCGAAGCGGTAGAGGACATAGCAGCCGAAATAATTACGGCCAGTAACAAACCAATAAGCCCTTTGGGTAAATAGTTGAGAATAAAGTGAAAAAACACATAATCTTTATCATTGGTCTCGCTATTACTATCAGCTTTGAGAATTATTTCTTTGGCTCGATCTCTTAAATCTTTTTCTTTATTGGATAAAGTCACTAATTCTTTCCTAAGGGTTGGATTGTCATAATCCTGATTGAGCTGGTCGATGTACAAAAGATTAATTACTTTTTTGTCTTCGGATAAATCGTCTAATTTTTTCTCCAAAGCATTGTATTCGCTTTTGTAAGCTGATTTTTCAATCATGGCTTTATTATTTGGATTAAAATTTAACGGAACAGGATTGAATTGGAAAAAGACAAAAACCATAACTCCGGTCAGTAAAATAAAGAACTGCATAGGTACTTTTAAAAGCCCGTTCATGATTAGTCCCATCTGGCTTTCTCGAACGGATCGTCCGGATAAATAACGTCCTACCTGCGATTGATCGGTACCAAAATAGGCTAATGCCAAGAAAAAACCTCCTGTTATTCCGCTCCAAAAGGTATATTTTTCCTCTGGATCTAAAGAGAAATTAACAATATCCATTTTATCATTTGCCCCAGCAATATGCAACGCACTGGAGAAAGTCATATCATTAGGTAAATAATGCAAAATCAGAAAAAAAGTGATTAGCATTCCGGACATAATCACAAACATTTGCTGTTTTTGAGTTACATTCACTGCTTTGGTTCCACCCGAAAAAGTATAAATGATAACTAATACACCAATAATAATATTCATGTAGGTAAGATTCCAACCCAATAAAGCGGACAAAATAATTGCCGGAGCGTATATGGTCAATCCGGTTCCTAAACCTCTTTGGAACAAGAAAAGGATGGCAGCTAGGGAACGGGTCTTCAAATCAAATCTTTTTTCAAGGTATTCATAAGCTGTATACACTTTGTATTTGTGGTATAAAGGGATAAAGGTCACACAGATTACCACCATTGCAATTGGCAGTCCAAAATAGAATTGCACAAAACCCATACCGTCATGATAGGCTTGCCCGGGAGTAGAAAGAAACGTAATTGCACTGGCTTGTGTGGCCATAACAGAAAGTCCTACAACATGCCAAGGTGTTTCATTACTCCCTAAAATAAAGTCTTCTACATTTTTACTGCCCTTGGTTTTCCAAGCCCCATAAATTACAATAAACAATAAAGTTACTATCAGTATAATCCAATCAAATAATTGCATAATTTAAGCGTATAATTTCATGATGAGACAAAAGATCAGGATGTATATTGCATTGGCTACAAGTACCCAAGTATAATTTTTCTTCCAGATTTTTATTTTTTTTGTTTCCATTTTAAAGTGGGTTAGTTCTTGATTTTTTGAACAGGAATTTTTTCAGATGATTGTAGCGAAATGATATTAGAAATTAATTTATAGGCACCAGTAACGCCTTCAGGTAATTCTCTGAAAAAACTTAAGCCGGTATAAATATAGTGTCCTTTTCCGTAAGGAGCAATAAGTAATGCACCATTTTTAGGGCTTTCCCCTTTGTCATTTGAAGATAGGATAGGAGTAAAGGCTTTGTCGTACTCATTGGGGTAATACAAACCTTGTTCTTGTTTCCAGCCTTCAAAGTCTGTAGCTGTAATTTGGTTTGGAAAATTCAAAACAGGATGGTGTGGCGCTAAGAATCGGACTTCGGCATCTTCTTCGGTCACTCGGTCACGGGAGAGTTTCAAGGGATAAGGTGCAATAGTATTAGTAACAAGATCTCCTGCAGTATTGTACTGAACGATCATTGTTTTTCCAGATTTTACAAAATCAAAAAGTATATTTTGTTTGTTTGCCAGTGCAGGCAAGATATTATAGGCACGAACACCTGTGATGACTACGTCGTACAATTCTAATTTTTCAGGAGTAATTTCTTCAGGTTTAAGTAGTGTTACGGCATATCCTAATTGGGTCAGGCTACTGGGAACTTCATCTCCGGCACCCATAATATATCCTATTTTTTCACCATTCGTTTTTAAATCTGTTTTGATGCATTTGGCTTCAGCCAATGTTAAAACTTGCTGTTTTGTGATGTGGTCATACTTAATGATAATTTGTTCTTTGTCAAATTGTTTATTGTCAATTATCGCCACGCTTTTGGCTACAGCTTCTTCGGATTTATTTGGTGCAGTTACCTCAAAATAAACAATTTGTTCCGTTCCCTTTTTTTCAATATTAAAAGGAATTGATTTAGGAAAAACACCCCATTTTTCAGGTAATTCAAGTTGTAAAATTCCTTTTACGGAGTCTTTTCCAGTTTTAATTTTTACGGCTACAGCTTTCTTTTTTGTGTCTTTAAAAAGCAATACTTTGTTTACAATTGAAGTAGTAACTTCGGGAACAATGTCTAGATAATTATATACTTCCCCTTTTACATCATCGTTGTATTTATACACTACGGTTCGTTCAAATGGAATTTCGATTTCATTGATTTTAATATTAAAAATCACTTTAGCTTCCCGAATAATATCTGGAATCCCTATGTTTTTTTGTTGCTTTACTGCGTACATCCCAACTGTTCCTTTTTCTTTTAACCAATATGGTTGTGTGTAGTTAATTGATTCGGGTAATTTTATATCGAGGTTTATGTTATTTCGAATATTATTTTTTAACTCGCGATTTTGAAGTGTCGTAATTTGATTTGGTAAAGTAGTCACACTTATTAATTGAAAAGGAAATGTACTTCTGTTGATAGCTTCGAGTTTCAATTTAATAGTGCTTCCGGGAGTCGCTTCCTGATTTTGGGCAACGGCTTCAAGATACAAACCGGAACAGGCCGATATAATTTCTTTTATGGCTTCTGATTTCAGTGGCGACCACTGATTTTCGTCCAAAGCCTTCATCATAGCATAGGCTTTCGCCAAATCTGGAATGCTTGCCGAAGGATTATTATGGTCGAATTCAGCGGCAATAGTTGTCAATAATTCTCCGATTGATTTTCCCTCTTTTATTCGGTTCCACGAAGTATCGATTCCTTCAAAAATTGATTTTTTATCTTTTAAAGCATCTCCATTTATAAACTCTAAATATTCTGTTTCTTCGCCACGGGCCCCAGTGCTACCAAACCCTTGGGATTGATGGCGGCTGCGACTTAATGCAGCTATTTCCTGATTTGATTTTCCTAATCCAGCGTAATAAACTCCTGTTTGCAACGCAATTAAATTCGTTTTAGGGGCAGCATTAAATTTTTCGATACTTCCATAAAACCACCAAGACGTATTAAAAAACTGTCGTTTGGTTTGCCAAGGTGTTACAAATTGCAATTGCTCGGGAAAAATTGATGGGTTATTCGCTAAGTCAAAACTTTCTACGCTTAACATTGCTGATGCCGTGTGGTGTCCGTGAGTGGTTCCGGGCGAACGATGATCAAATCGGTTAATAATCACATCAGGTTGAAATTTCCTGATGGCCCAAATAACGTCAGCTAGTACTTGTTTTTTATCCCAAATTTCTAATGTTTCTGTTGGATTTTTAGAAAAACCAAAATCATTAGCACGGGAAAAAAATTGTTCTCCTCCATCAATTTTTCGGGCTTCAATAAGTTCTTGGGTTCGTATTACTCCTAATAATTCCCGTAATTGCGTGCCGATTAAGTTTTGTCCACCATCCCCGCGTGTCAAAGACAAATAGCCGGTTCTGGCCTTTTGATCATTAGATAAATAAGAGATCAATTGGGTGTTTTCATCATCAGGATGTGCGGCTATATAAAGTACGGAACCAAGAAAATTGAGCTTTTGAATTTGATTATAAATTTCGACAGCATTTAATTTTTTAGGGTCTTGAGCAATTGATATTTGAAAACAAAGAAGGAATGCTGCAATAGCTAGAATATTTTTTTTTTGCATTTTTTTAAATTTAATTTGCAATAGCTTCAAATGTAAGAATTAAATATTTTTATGTGAAATGTTTTTAGTTTTCTTTAAAAACAAAAATAATCTAAAAAAGAGGGAGAAAACCAATTTTGATTTTATCCCTCTTTACTATTCTGTTCAACGATTGAACTACTAATTAGTCTCTTCCTTTACCGCGTCCACGATCATTCTCGCGTCTATCATTTCGATCGTCGTGTTTTTTGTATTCTTTTCGATTGTCGTATTTTCTGGGAGCGGAATATTTTCTTCGGTTATCATTATTTCTATGGTCAACATATACTCTGCGATTGTTAGCATGGTGTCGTATATTTCTTTGTTCTCTTCCGTGATATCCTTTGTAATATTTCCTTTTATGACTATTAAAATTATTGTAAGGTCTTGATCCATGATAATCAGTTAGCACAACTTTATAGCCACGGTTCAAATTATAATTTTGATAATGTCTAGGTAAATTTCTGGATCGGTTCCATCTTCCTCCACCAAAATATATGAATTGCGTTGCTCTTACGTCATAATATGCTTCTATATCCGGCAGATAGTAATATTCTGCATTGGCGTATCCAGCAGGACCCCAAGATGGAGCAGTACCTATATTTAGATTTATGGAAACTTGTGCTTGTATTGAACTGGATGCCAAAAAGATAATTCCTACAGCGATTAATTTTAATGTTCTCATTCTGTCAAATATTTAATTAGTAATAAATTTTTATAATAACTTGTTATTGCGATGCTTCTTCTAAAATTCCAACAACTGTGCCAAAACAAAAAAATTAACGTTTAATTAAGGATTCATGTGCTAAAAAAAAGAGTCTCAGCAATGAGACTCTTTTTATAAATTATTATGAAATCAGTATTAATGTTTTCCATTTCCATTATTTCCTTTTCCACCTTTATTGCCATGTACGTTATTCCCATTACTTTTGTACACTTTATTGTTATTACTGCGGTTAGAACCTATTGATTTTTGTGGTTTACCTTTGTATCCTTTGTAGTATTTTACTTTGTGTGTTTTAAAGTTACTGTATGGTCTTGAACCATGGTAATCGTTCAAGACTACTTTATAACCATTGTATAGATTATAATTTCTGTATTGATTAGGTAGATTTCTTGAACGAATCCAATTTCCTCCACCAAAATAAATAAATTGTGTGGCTCGTATATCATAATAAGCTTGAACATCCGGTAAATAATAATAATCTACAGCTGAATAACCAACTGGCCCCCATGCTGGTGGACGACCTATATTTACATTTACTGAAACCTGCGCTTGCATCGTATTTGCGGATGCAAATAGTATAATTCCTGCAATGATTAATTTTAATGTTTTCATTTTTCGAAATTTTAATTAGTAATTATTAGATAGTAATTTTAGTTACTATTTTATCTCGTTTTGAAGTAAAGCCAACAATTATGCCAATATCAAATAATTAACATTTACTTTGTTATTTTACTTCATAAAAAAAGGAAACGATTATTCGTTTCCTTTTTCTACAGTTATAAATTTATTTACAATAAAAGTATTAATAAAAGAATAATGATGATAATTGCACCTACAGATAAGTATACACCATTTCCTGTAGATTTTAATTCTGCTTTGATAGTACGTACTTCTTTACGTAATTCTTTTTTTTCAACTGAAGTCAAAGACGATCTATCCATTGCTTTTATTTCATCAAGTCTATTAAGCAAAACTTTTACTTCTGCAGGCACTTCTTTAGGAGTATTTAAAATTACAGTTGGATTTTTTTCAGCCGCTAACATTTGTGTTGGAAGAACACTAATTGATAATACCATTATCATCAAATAAAAGGTAACTTTTTTCATTTTGTTTGGTTTTTAGTTAAAATTTTAACACAATAAAAGTAAACAATAAAATATAATTTTTTCTTATAAAATTAAGGTTTTAAATTATATAATTCACACCCTTCATTGTGCACTACAAACAGAGTGATTTTAAAGCCAGTATGCGATTTATTTTGTCAAAATATCCAATATGGATATGGGTTGTGTAAACCCCCGTTTTGTTCTCTTTTTAAATCACTTCAATAGCAGGATCAGCATTCAACAGTATTGTGATTTTCTAAAAAAAAGTGTCCTGTAGATCGTGTCTTCAATATAATCCCCTATCAATTGAACTGTTTTTAAACGATATTAGTATTATGTGAATATTTTTTTGGAATAATTTATATTTATAAAACGTATTATTTGTAAAGCACGGTACGGGGTTTTGCCAGTTCGAAATCTTGAAAACCAAAATCAGTTGTTTCAATTGCATTTGTTTTGAAAATATTTTCGCCATTTCCAGGAATGGAAGGATAGTACGAAAGCGAAATTTGAAAAGCACTAAAAACCAGAAAATCATTGTTTATGATGCATCCAATTCCAATTTTTGAATAGGCTTTACTTTGAGTCAATCCCTTATTAGGATTCCCTAGTACGGCAATGGAATAATTAAAATAAGGATTGACTCTAAATCCCCAAAGATCCCACGGCGCATAGGCTTGCGTTTGTATGGTTAAGAGTGCTTTTTGGGTTCCATATTGAGCACTATTAAAGCCCCTAAGTCCATAGTTTTCATTGATATTTAGCTGATCGCCAATAATGTTGACACGGTTTGTACCAATAATTACCTGAGGTTTGATGAACTGTCTCCATTTCCATTTTCCCAGACTCATCAAGTTTGTGAAATAATTTGCCTGAAAAGAAAAAGCAGTTTGCTGCGTGATTGATTTTTCAAAAAAGGTACCTATCTCTACATTGGCACTTAAAAAGCCCCATTTATAATAATTTCCAAAAGCCGCTCGGGCAGCTAGGTACAAACGCCCCAAATTGTTTTTATATTGAAAGCCAGAAGTGATGCTGTATATTTTGCCAATAGGGACATCTTCTATAATTCCATTTTTGAAAATATAGTTGTCCTGCACGAATTTACGTGAACTAATACCAATCCCGAAAAGAGCAAGTTTTTCACTAGAGTAGAAATCAGTGGCGTCATAGAGGATAGTTGGGCTTTCCAAATATTTTATATTTAAAAAACGTCCTGCCAGAATCAGATTAGTGGTCCGCTGACTTTCTGTTTTTCCTTTAAAAATAGAAAAGGCACGTCCAAGCCATAAATCTTGTGAATTGTATTTGAAATTTTGATAGGCAAATACGGAATTGATATCAGCAAGGGTGTCTTTTCTAAATTGCTGGTCTATGTATATTCCCCCTGCCCATTTTGTAAAAGCAGAGTAAAAGGGACGGTCTATATTGAGGCTTTTGCTGTAGTAATTGTCTAAATCTATCCGGTAATTCAGAGTTGTCTGAATGAAGGTATTCTGGATGTTAGGAACGCTATAGGACAATCCATACGCACTTTTTCCGTCGCTGAATCTGTTTTTGAATTCATTTTTGAATTCATGGCCAGTGCCCAGAAAATTACGATCATTGAGTTCAAAATTAGTTCTTGAACTGGAAATGGATCCCTTGGGAATAATACTCCATGTATCTAAAACCCGAAAGGTGACATCTACTGAATCCGGGCTGTTCTGAATTAATTGTGGGGTTACGTCAACGCGACTGATGTATCTTTGAGTTCTAATCAATCGTTCTGATTCTTTTACTAATAGTGAGTCGAAAGGAGTATGTTTTCTTATTAACAGTATATTCTTAATAGCGAGCTTTTTTGTTTTGATATGAATCCGGTTTCCAGTTCGTTCGGCCCAGTTTTTGGGGACTCTTGAGGTATCTATATCAGAATACCCAAAAGGGTCTAAAGTAATAATAGTAATGTTTCTGATTATTTTTCCTTCAAAAGTTTCGTACTTTTTGGGAATTACTTTTTTCTTTGTTTTTTTTATAGTTACAGGTCTGAAAACTAATTTATGAACAAGTGTTGTAAACTTATTTTTTTTAGAATAGGATTGAATTTTTTTGTAAACGGCAGCGGAATCTTTTTCCTTCTGGTTTACTTGTGAAAAAGAAATCAGGTGGCAACAGACGATCAAAAAGAATAAAATCAGCTTTTGCTTTTTAGTCATCATACAAAATTAATTTAAAAATTGAGAAAGAAAAAACCAGCAAAACATTGATAAACAATTGGTTTAAATAGAGTCACTTGTTTTATTAAGGTCAGTTTCTGCTTTATTCTCTGTATTGTTTTCCGTTGTTGTCTCGGTAAAAACAGGAACTATAAGATCCGTTTTAATTATGGTTTTTTTAGAGGATGCATCTGAATCGAATAACGGTAATTTGATACTATGCCAAGTATAGGTTTTGGGCAAATGATCTCCCATTAAATACCCCCAAGGTTCTAATGACTCAATTCGGTCAAAAATTACCTTAAGAACCGCAATTATGGGTAATGCTAAAAACATTCCGGCGATTCCCGCAATGGCTCCTCCAATAATGATTCCTATAATGGATATAAAAGCATTTATTTCTACTTTTGAACTTACTATTATTGGGACAAGGATATTATTATCTATTAATTGAACAAAGATGGTAACCACAATTACACCAATAATTATGGACAAATCTGGAGAACCAGTCAGTGAGGCAATTATGCTTAAAATTCCGGCAAAAAGGATTCCTATATAGGGAATTAGATTTAGAATTCCGGTTACAACACCCAGCAAAACAGCATATTTCACACCAATAAGTATAAATCCTATAGTAGTCATTACCGATACTAAAATCGTCTCGATAATTAAACCCACAATATAACTGTTTATAGCAACTCTAATATTTGTTAAAATATTTTTTAATTGTTCATGATTCTCTTTTTTGAATAGTTTAGACAAAAACAACAAAAAATGAGTCCTGTATAAAAGAATCAAAAAAGTATAAATAGGGATTAAGGTCAAATTTAGTAGCGTATCTGTAAATGACATTAGCGTGGTACCAATGATTTCTTTCCCTTTTTTCATAGAATCTTCAGTGGCAGTATCCAGATATTGTTTTTGTTCCCAAGAACTCAAATTGAAATGTTCCCTGAGAAACCGTTGAATATTACTAATATGAATAGTTATGTTTTTTTCAATTTTATCAAAATCATCTGCAAAATCACTGATTTGAAAGGATAGAAATACAAAAAGGCCTAAAAAAAGCAATACAAAAAGCAGTACCGCCAGCATAACGGCTAACACATGGGGAAAGTAGAGTTTAGATTTTAAAAACTGAACGATGGGATACAACAATATCGCAAATAAAAAAGACATCATTATGGGAACCAATATATTTTGACCAATATAAAATATAAAAATAATAGCAATTAAGCTCAATAAAACGAGCGTAAGTTTTGCGTAAAATGGAAATTTTAAAAGGTCATTCATATCTTTTTATTTTTTTTAAAGACAAAAACAATTCAATAGTAAATTATTTATTTCTAATTGACAAATATCCAGCATTTAAAAAAGTAAAACATTATATATTTTTCAGCAATAGTTATATAATTTCCACTTCAATAGAATGTTTTGCAGGATGATGATTGACCATTCTCAGCAAAAGTAAACTCAATCCGTAAATTCTTTTTGATCGGCATAATTGTTTAGTATAGAAATTCCTTTTTGCAAAAGCAAGTTGTTCGGATAGATAATTTTTTCTCCATCTGTAGTTTTTAAATATACATGAAAAGCCCCAATATCTTCAATTTGCGCTTCAATCGGAAAATCTTTATCATGAATTTTTATCGTATCTCCAATTTTAAACGGAAAAGAAAAAAACAAAATAACTCCAGATGTGATATTGCTCAATATAGACCATTGAGCAAACATAGCAACACCTACAACTGTGGTAATAGAGGAAAGTGCAATACTAATATCCTTTGTCTGGACGCCCCAAATTAGTATGACTGCTATAGTTGCAAGAATATTTATAAATAAATGAATGTATTTGATGACTAAATTGGTTCTATGCTCCAGTTTTTGGTCTGATTTAGCATAGTTGCGAACTAATTTTGCAGCAATAATTCTCAAAAAAATCAACAGTAATCCCAAAATTCCTGTGGCCACCAGTTCCCTGGAATACTCGTGAAATATAAATGTATCCATAATGCAATCAGTCTAATTTAGTTAAGTAGTCATATACCTTATCCGTGGGCATTCCCATCACATTAGCATAAGAACCTTCAATTTTTGAAACACCAATAAAACCGATCCATTCCTGAATACCATAAGCACCCGCTTTGTCATAAGGCTTATAATTTTCTAAATAGTAGCGAATGGATTCCTCACTCAACGTGTTAAAAGTGACTTTTGTTATTTCATGAAGCAGGACTACTTTTTCATTTGTCTTAAAGCAAACAGAAGTAATTACTTCGTGAGTAGCATTCGATAATGATTTCAAGATTTCAAAAGCATCCTGTTCGTCTTTTGGTTTGCCTAGCGCTTTGTTGTTGTACCAAACAATGGTATCACTGGTGATTAGGATTTCATTGGACTGTAATTCACCGTCAAAAGCACTGGCTTTTAATTCAGCCAAATAGTTCGTGATTTCGTACGCTTTTAACTCAGGAGGATAAATTTCTTCGATTTCTTTCAATCGAATTTCAAAATCTAAGTCCAAATCTTTGAAAAACTGCTGCCGTCTTGGCGATCCTGAAGCCAGAATAAGGGCGTATTTTTTTAATTTATTTTTAAGCATTATATTTTATATTTAAACGAATAACAATAACGGATAAAATTCCTAAAAGAAGGATGCATTTTAACAATACACTCAAGATGTGGCACTCTCTTTTTGATTTTGCAGACCAAATTTTTAAAGTGAAATAAAACAACGGACCTACAACAAATAACAACATATATAATGTTGCAAACACCAATTCTAACAGGTACCGATGAATATAAAATACGATAAAAAATAGCGGAATCAAACTTAAACCGGAAACTATTTTTGCCGTTCTGGATTTTCCAATTACAATAGGTAAGGTACTCATTCCTTGATTATAATCGCCATCTGTATCTTCTATGTCTTTGACAATTTCCCGAAGTAGATTAATCATAAAAGCAAAAATAGCATAATCTATCAGGATAGAAAAAAACAAGCCCATTTGTTGCTGATTATTTATTGTTGTTGCAGGAAATAAATCGAAAACTCCAATGATAATCACACTAAAAGAAAGTAGTGATGCCACAATGATATTACCAATAAGCATCATTTGTTTCAGACTGGTTGCATACAAATAAAGTGTTGCGGCAACCAAAATAAAAATAGAGGCAAAACCTGGTTTCCGTATGACATTCGACAAATAAAAACCAATCATTACCCCACTTGACGTAAGCCAAATATACAGATTATAGGCTTGAATTTCTGAAATGGTTTTGCCCACATTCGCAGCATTTGGTTTATTGACGGAATCTGTTTTTTGGTCATAGATATCATTGATCACATAGCCGCCTGCAGCGATCAAAGCAGTTGATAAAATTAATAATCCATACTGCCAATCCGATAACGCCAAAGAAATATTCTGAACTTGTAAAAAACCATACCTGAAAACAAATTGCATAAAAGCAAGCATTAACAAGTTCTGGTATCTAATTAGTTTAAAAAAAGGAATCACAGATGTTATTTTAAATTTATAATTTAACATTTAAAAAAGTACTAGTCATGCTTCCCGTCAAAATGTGCCATCCATTTCCCTTGTGCTTTCATAACTTGTTCAATGACATCCCTGGCCGCTCCTTTTCCTCCGTTTTTATGCGAAATATAGCGGGAAATAGCTTTGATTTCCGGGCTAGCATCTTGGGGACAAGTTGGTAATGAGACTAACTGCATCACATGATAATCAGGAATATCATCGCCCATGTATAACACGTTTTCAGGTTTAATGTTGTAGAGTTCCACATATTCTTTAAAAGTTTCTACTTTGTCCGGCGTACCTAAATAGATGTCTGTAAGTCCCAAATTTCGTAGCCTTACTCGAACCCCTTCATTGCTTCCGCCGGAAATAATACATACATTAAACCCACTTTCTATAGCAGCTTTCATAGCATATCCATCTCTAATATTCATGGTTCGCAATATTTCTCCTTCATTAGTTACAAAAACAGAGCTGTCAGTTAGTACCCCATCGACATCAAAAATAAAAGTAGTGATCTCGTTCATTATTTCTTTATAACTTTTTGCCATTCTCTTGTATTGATTGTGTTAGTGTTTTATAAATAGTCAGATGATTTTCATTTGATAAAAAAGCTTCGTGGGCTTCAATCGTTGAAGTGTCATTGCGTTTTGCAGGACCCGTTTGTGCATCTTGCGGCGAAAGTACCATTATTTTTTGAACTGTTTCTGCAATTAAAGGTCTTAAGATTTCAAATGGAACATGATGTTCCTGGCAGATTTCCTGACCTATTTGGTACAAATGATTGGTAAAATTGTTCACAAATACGGCCACCACATGCAAGGCTTTTCGTTGTTCAGAGTTGATTGCATAAACGGTTCTTGAAATTGATTTGGCCACTTTATCTATTAAGTGGTAATCAATCCCATTTTCGCTTTCTAAACAAATAGGAATGATATTGAAATCGACAGCTTTGTTTTTGGTAAACGTTTGCAAAGGATAAAAAACGCCTCTTCGATTATTTTCGTCTAATGCATGCAAAGAAACACTCCCGGAAGTATGCACCACTAAGCGATTCTTGAAAGTAAGATTAGAGGAAACTTCAGCAATAGCATCATCAGAAACTGAAATGATATACATGTCGGCTTCAACTAAAGTATTGAAATTGTCAGTGATTTTTCCCAAGTCTATTAGATGGGAAACACTTTTTATTTGTCTCGAATATACCTGAACCAATTCTATTTCTGTCCCTGGTTTATGGGGATTTTGAAATGCCGCAATTAAATGCTGTGCTACATTTCCGGAGCCAATTATAACTACTTTGATCATGGAGTAAAATTAGCAAAAAAATATGAAGTGTTTTATTCAATTTTCAGAAAGGTTTCAAATAGAAAACAGCCAAAAAAAAGCTCTTAAGCCTTCATGAAAAAGACTTATTTTTAGTTTAAATTAACAAATGTGCGAATATAGAAGTCAGTATTTTTAAGTACTTTTGTGCCACTTTTACAAAACATAATCCCATAAAAATGGATAAAAAAATATTTTCTTTTTTGTTTTCTACACGATTAATGGCCTTTCTGTTTATTTTATATGCCGTTGCCATGGCCACAGGAACTTTTATCGAAAGTAAATACAATACGGATACGGCAAAAATTTTAATTTATAATGCGTGGTGGTTTGAGGCTATTCATGTCTTTTTTGTGATTAATTTCATCGGGAATATCAAGCGATATCAACTCTTGAAGAAAGAAAAATGGGCTACTTTATTGTTGCATTTGTCTTTTATTCTTATCATTCTTGGTGCTTTTGTAACGCGATACATCAGTTATGAAGGAATGATGCCAATTCGTGAAGGGGCTGCTGAAAATCAGATATTTTCTGATAAAACCTACCTGACACTTTTTGTGGATGGTGAATTTAAAGGAGAAATGAAGCGCCGGGTTTTTGAAAAAAAAGTACTGCTTTCTCCAGCCACGAATAATAATTTTAGTATTTCTGGAACGTTTGCTGATACCCCATTTGAGGTGGAATATGAAAATTTTATAATGGGAGCAAAAGAATATGTCAAACCTGATCCAAAAGGAATTTTGTATTTAAAATTAGTTGAAGCAGGAGATGGTGGTCGTCATGAACATTTCTTGAAAGAGGGCGAAGTACAAAATATTCATAATGTTTTATTTTCGCTAAATAAATTTACGGATGGTGCCATAAATATCAATACTACAGGAAACGCGTATACAATTCAAACTCCTTTTGAAGGTGATTTTATGCGTATGGCAGATAAACTACAAGGAAAAGTGACTAAGGATAACGCGCAACCATTGATGATGCGTTCGTTATACACAATAGGTGAAATGCGATTTGTGCTCCCGGATCCTGCTGTAAAAGGAGTTATCGATTATGAATCGAATAATGATTTTAAAGCTAAAAATCATGAAGATGCACTAACAGTAAAAATAACGGCTGACGGACAAGAAAAAACAGTAACCGTTTTAGGCTCCAAAGGTAAATTAGGAGATGTAAATTCAGTGAAAATTGGGAATATAGAGTACTCGATTTTTTATGGAAGTAAGGCGTATGTTTTGCCTTTTAAAATTAAATTGAATGACTTTATTGCACAAAAATATCCAGGAACAGAGAAAAGTTATTCTTCATTTGAAAGTCAGGTTACTGTTGAGGATAAAGAACCCTTTGATGCAAGAATATATATGAACAATGTTTTGGATTATAAAGGATATCGCTTTTTTCAATCCGGTTTTGATCCCGATGAAAAAGGAACTATATTGTCTGTAAATCACGATTTCTGGGGAACAGCAATCACTTATGGTGGATATTTCATGCTGTATTTTGCCATGATGGCCATTATGTTCACTAAGTATTCTCGTTTTGCAGATATTAAGAGAAAATTAGAAGAGGTGAAAATTAAGAAAGCCAAATTACTGACTATTTTAATTCTGCTATTTAGTTTCAGCAGTTTTGCACAAGAACACGACCATGCAGATCACGAGGGACATGACCACGAACAAACCCAAACCGCATCAAAGACCCAGACCGCGCCAGAGACCCATGCAAATCATACTAAGAAGGTGTTCAGTCAGGATGAATTACAGGCACTAATTACAAAATTTAAAGTGCCAGAAACGCATGCCTCAAAATTTGGACGATTAGTCATTCAAGATGCTGGTGGACGAATGAAACCTATCAATACTTTTTCTTCAGAATTGTTGCGAAAAGTAAGTCATGATGATACTTATAAGGGAATGAATTCAGATCAGGTATTTTTGTCTATGACACAATATGCGAGTTACTGGATTGAAATTCCTATTATTTATATTAAAAGTGGGAATGACAGTATTCGTAAAATTATAGGAATTGATAAGAAAGCTAAATTTGCTCCTTTCGTATCTTTCTTTGATGCAAAAGGAAATTACAAGCTTTCAAAATATTTAGAAGAAGCTTTTAAAGTTGCAAATCCTAACCAGTTTGAAAAAGATTTTATCGAAACGGATAAGAAAGTAAATCTGATGGAATCAGCTTTGAGCGGACGAATTTTAAAAATTTTCCCAATACCGGAGGATAAAAACAACAAATGGGTTTCTTATTTAGAGCTCAATGAAGCCGGTTTCAAAGGAATGGAAGCGACGTACACTAAAAACGTATTGCCTTTATATTTTGGATCTTTGGCAAGCGCTGCAGCATCCAATAATTATGCTACATCCGATGAATTACTGGGGAGTATTAATGGTTTCCAAAAACGTTTTGGCAGCAAAGTGATGCCAAGCGATGAAAAGATTACGTCGGAAGTGTTGTATAATAAATATGATGTATTCAAAAAACTTCCGTATTGGTATATTTTTGCGGCTATTTTAATGTTGTTCTTCACGATTTTACAAATCTTCAAAGAAAGAAAAGTATTAAATTATTTAGTCAATTTTATGCACATCGTCGTGATTGGATTATTTGCATTACACACCTTTGGTCTAATAGCCAGATGGTATATTTCAGGTCATGCACCATGGAGTAATGCGTATGAATCTATTATTTATGTAGCCTGGGCAACCATGTTTTTTGGTTTGGCTTTCGATAGAAAATCAAAGCTTACTGTGGCATCATCCGCTTTTGTAACCGCTATGATTTTAGCGGCAGCGTATATGAACTGGATTGATCCGGAAATTGCAAATTTACAGCCGGTACTGAACTCGTATTGGTTAATGATTCATGTGGCGGTAATTGTGGCCAGCTATGGACCGTTTGCGCTAGGAATGATATTGGGTGCGGTTTCATTATTACTGATTTTGTTTACCAATGAAAAAAACAAAGCCAAAATGGATTTGAATATTCAAGAGATCACTTACATCAATGAATTAGCCTTAACGATAGGTTTGATAATGTTAACTATTGGAAACTTCCTTGGAGGACAATGGGCCAATGAAAGCTGGGGACGATACTGGGGCTGGGATCCAAAAGAAACTTGGGCATTAATCAGTATTATGGTCTATGCTTTTGTAATTCATGCCAGATTTGTTCCATCACTACGCGGGAAATGGGTATTCAATTTAATGAGTATGTTTGCTTTTATATCGATATTATTCACGTATTACGGTGTGAATTTTCATCTGGTAGGATTGCATTCCTATGCGAGTGGCGAAGCCCATTCCTTAAACTGGATTTGGTATTCACTGGCAGTAATAACATTATTTGGTGCTGTCTCCTATCCAAAATATAAGAAGTATTATAAGAAATAAGTTGGATTATTTTCCAATAACAAATAGACTGTCTCAATATAAAAATGAGCCAGTCTCTTTTGATTGTATTTCTAAAAGAGAAAACCTACTAGTTCCTAAAATCGATTTCACTCTCGAGAAGATGAAGTTGTAAAAAAAGTAAAAAGCAGCTCATGGAGTTGCTTTTTTGCATAAACAACCAAAACGGCTTGCATACAGGGCAAAATGTATGGATATAATGGTTGTGTCTGTCGTGTTGGAAGGGATGGTGTCGTGAATAAAGTATTTGATTGGAAGTAGAAATGTATGCAGTATAAGCCACTTTGAGTTAGTCATTTAGCATCTGATTTTCCTTCTTATGCATAAAATCAGCATCGGTAGGTTGGTATGGAATAGGAATTTATTTCTCCCGGAATAAATTTTGTTCTTCGTATTCTATGGTTTGATAGTAGTTTGATGAGATGCCTTAAAAGTGGTGTTTTTAGACCGCTATGTAATTATATTAATACAACCTAAAAACATGTAAATCTTTTAAATAAAAAAAGTCCATTTGTCATTTTTTTATATAAAAAAGAGGCTGTCTTTTTGAGACAGCCTCTATAATTTCAATTTAAATATGAAATTATGGTCTTTGTTTTTTCATTTCTTTTTCAATCATTTCGTAGAATTGATCAATTTTTGGTAAAACAACAATACGAGTTCTTCTGTTACGAGATCTGTTTTCAGCCGAATCATTTGCAACTAAAGGAATATATGAACTTCTTCCTGCCGCTATTAATTGCTCTGGTTTAACACCCAATTGATTCGTTAAAACACGAATAATAGAAGTAGAACGTTTCACACTTAAATCCCAGTTGTCAAGTATCACACCGGAACCATTGTAAGGAACATTATCAGTATGACCTTCAACCATACATTCAAAATCGGGTTTGTCATTGACTACTTTGGCAACTTTAGCCAAAACTACTTTAGCTCTGTCAGTTACTTCATAACTTCCACTTTTGAACAATAGTTTGTCAGCTATAGAGATAAATACAACTCCTTTTTCTACATTTATTTCGATATCCGGATCAGAGATACCTACTGAACTTTTTAAACTAGTAACTAACGCAAGTGTTACACTGTCTTTTTTAGTTAAAGCATCTTGCATTCTACTAATTTTTAAATCTTTCTCTTTGATAGATTCTAACGCTTTTTCGATATTTTCAGCTCCTTTAGTAGACAGAATGGTCATATCTCTAGAAGTACTGATTAAACCTTGATTTTGGTCTTTCAAACCACTCACAGTAGCGATAAGACCCGCTTTTTCTTCTAAGCAAGAATTTAATTTTACAGTTGCTGTATTTAATAAATCCTGAGTTTCTTTGTTTCTAGCTTCTAAATCAGTGTATTTCTTTTTAGACACACATGAGGATAGTACAGCTAAAACGGATAAGGCAATTACTATTTTTTTCATAAATTGTTTAGTTTTAGTTTTAATGTTAATTACAAATTTAACTTTTTTATATTTATTTTATTCCAAATAAATCGTTAAAAACAACGATATTCCTGATAAAATAAATGTAAACGATACTTTTTGTAGTATAGTATTTTTGTTTTTGAAATTTTGCTCTTTTTTTGCATTGTGATGAAAACAGGCTGTAAAAGGACCCATGGGCTTTTAGTATTGCGAAAAAATGTTTGAACTTTCCTTTGAAAATAAATTGTAAACCTGCAATTCCGTCTAACACCATTCGGATTAAAAGTATCCAAAATAATTGATTTTTTGGAATATTTTTGGTTAGCATTAACAATGAATTTCTAAAGTTCAAAAAAGTTTTTTTGGAATTCCCTTGTTGCAAAGTAGCCCCGCCAACATGGTAAACAACGGACTCATAATTGTATTTTATTTTATACCCTTTGTTGAAAGCACGCCAACATAAATCAATCTCTTCTTGATGTGCAAAAAAATCGCCGTCAAAGCCATTTAATTCCTTATAAACAGAACTTCGGATAAAAAAACAAGCTCCGGAAGCCCAAAATATTTCTCGGTTGTCATCATACTGACCACAGTCTTTTTCTACGGTGTCGAAAATTCGTCCTCGACAATACGGATATCCAAATTTATCAATGAATCCACCGGCAGCACCAGCGTATTCAAAATATTCTTTGCGTTTGAAATCTAATATTTTAGGCTGAATAATGGCAGTTTCAGGTTCTTTTCTAAAAGTTTTAAGTATCGGTTGCAACCAATTTTCAGTCACTTCAATGTCAGAATTCACCAAGGCAAATAGTGTAGCATCTATGTGTTTTAAGGCTTCATTGTAGCCACTAGCAAAACCCAGATTGCTTTCGTTTTTAACAATTTTAACCAAAGGAAAAAAAGCTTTTATATAAGAAATCGAATCATCTGTAGAGGCATTGTCAGCCACATAAATGGTAGCTTCCGGTGAATATTTAACCACAGACGGCAAAAATTTTTCTAATAATAAAATTCCATTCCAATTCAGGATGACGACAGCTACTTTCATTCAGATTTTTAGATTTTCAGATTTTTCGACATTTTAGACCATTACAATCTAAGAAGTTTAATATTCTAACTATTATAATTTGGTAGATTCTCTAGAAAAGCATATCTCTCGTTTTCAAAATCCATTTCGCAAAAGTAATGATTCAATCCATTGGTCACCATTAAAAATTCAGACTTTAGTGTCATATTATATCTTGCAATTTGGTCGAAAGTCGCTTGGGTAATTTTTACTTCCGGCGCTTTGCATTCGATTAAAATAAAAATAGAACCATCCTTATTAAAAACAACAACATCGTATCTTTTGCGCAAGCCATTGACTTTAAGTACTTTTTCGACATTAATCAATGATTTTGGGTACTTTTTTTCTTCCAATAAAAATTGAATTACATGCTGGCGAACCCATTCTTCGGAAGTAAGAATGATGAATTTTTTCCTGATTGCATCAAAAATAGAAACTTTATTTTCGCTATTTTTGAACCGAAAAGTATAGGAAGAAAAATTTAATTGCTGCATGAAGCAAAAATAGTTATTTTGTTTAAAATTTAAGGTGTAAAGTTTCATACGATTCAACAAACTTTAAACTTTAAACTTCAAACAAAAAAGAAAATGGATGAAGTATTAAAAATTGTAAATGATATAAAAAACGGAACCATCAGGCCCCTATATTTTTTGATGGGAGAAGAGCCATATTATATTGATAAATTAGCGACTTATATTGAGGAAAAAATATTAACAGAAGAAGAAAAAGGATTCAATCAGACCGTTTTATATGGGAGAGATGTTACGATAGAAGATATTATCTCGACCGCAAAACGCTATCCAATGATGGCGGAACGACAGGTGGTAATTGTCAAAGAAGCACAGGATTTGATTCGCACGATAGACAAACTGGAGAGCTACGCTGAGAATCCAATGGCAACAACCGTTTTAGTTTTTTGTTACAAATACAAAACGCTAGACAAACGTAAAAAACTAACCAAGTTATTGACTAAAAACGGAGTGGTTTATGAAAGTAAAAAACTGTATGAAAACCAAGTTGGGGACTGGATTAAACGTGTTTTAGCAGGTAAAAAGTATGCTATAGAGCCTAAAGCTAGTGCCATGCTAGTGGAATTTCTAGGAACGGATCTAAGTAAAATAAACAATGAACTCGAAAAATTACAAATTATTTTGTCAGCGGGAAGTACCATAACTCCTAAACATATTGAGGAAAACATAGGGTTTAGCAAAGATTTTAATGTGTTTGAATTGCGAAAAGCAATTGGCGAACGCAACCAATTAAAGGCGTATACGATTGCTGAAAACTTTGCCCAAAACCCAAAAGATAATCCAATGATGGTGACTACCAGTTTGGTTTTTGGCTTTTTTATCCAATTACTAAAATACCACGGTTTGAAAGATAGAAATCCTAAAAATGTAGCTGCTGTACTAAGCGTGAATCCATTTTTCTTGAAAGAATATGATGTTGCTTTGAAAAACTATCCCATGAAAAAAGTGAGTCAGATTGTTGGTGCTTTAAGAGATATTGATGTCAAAAGCAAGGGTGTTGGCGCCAATGCAATGTCGCATTCTGATTTGTTACGAGAAATGCTTTATAAAATATTTAATTAAAGGGCAAAAAATTCCGATATTTGCACTCCCGATACTTCGGGTTATTAAAAATAAATACCACAATTATGGCAATGAATAAAAATACTATTTTAGGTTGGGCTACTTTGATAATGATTGTAATGGGTTTATTGCTTATCGCATTAGGTGCTTTTAGATATGATGACGTAGCAGGCTGGGGATTTGCAGCTGTAGGTGTTGGCTTTTTGGCTAATGCTTGGGTGTTTAGCTCACTTAAAGGCAGACTTTAGTAGTTATTTTTAATGTAGATATGAGACTTAAGAGCAAATAGATAATATAATTTAAAATTAAAAAAATAGAGATGGCAGACGATAAAAAAGTAATATTCTCAATGTCAAAATTGAGTAAAACCTATCAAGGAGCAGATAAACCAGTACTTAAAAACATCTATTTGAGTTTCTTTTATGGAGCTAAGATTGGTATTTTGGGTTTAAATGGTTCCGGAAAATCTTCTTTATTAAAAATTATTGCTGGTGTTGATAAAAACTACCAAGGCGATGTAGTGTTTGCACCGGGTTATACGGTAGGGTATTTAGAACAAGAACCTATTTTAGATGATACTAAAACGGTTATTGAAATTGTAAGAGAAGGAGTTGCTGAAACAATGGCAGTTTTAGAGGAATTCAATAAAATCAATGATAGTTTTGGTTTGCCGGAAGTCTATGAAAATGCCGATAAAATGGAGCAATTGATGGATCGTCAAGCACTTTTACAAGATAAAATTGATGCATTGGGAGCGTGGGAAATCGATACTAAACTGGAAATCGCCATGGATGCTTTGCGCACTCCGGAAGGCGACACGCCAATTAAGAATTTATCTGGTGGTGAGCGTCGTCGTGTCGCTTTATGTCGCTTGTTGTTGCAACAACCTGATGTATTACTTTTGGATGAGCCTACAAATCACTTGGATGCCGAAAGTGTACTTTGGTTAGAACAACATTTAGCACAATATGCCGGAACTGTAATTGCAGTAACGCACGATAGATACTTCTTGGATAATGTGGCCGGTTGGATTCTGGAATTGGATAGAGGGGAAGGAATTCCTTGGAAAGGGAACTATTCTTCTTGGTTAGACCAAAAATCAAGCCGTATGGCATTAGAAGAAAAAGTAGCTTCAAAACGCAGAAAAAACTTAGAACGCGAGTTGGATTGGGTTCGTCAAGGTGCCAAAGGGCGTCAAACAAAACAAAAAGCGCGTTTGCAGAACTACGATAAATTACTAAATGAAGACCAAAAACAATTAGATGAAAATCTGGAAATTTATATTCCAAATGGTCCACGTCTAGGAACGAATGTAATTGAAGCCAAAAATGTTGCTAAAGCATTTGGAGATAAATTATTGTATGATAATTTAAATTTCACGTTACCACAAGCAGGAATCGTTGGAATTATCGGACCCAATGGGGCTGGTAAATCAACAATTTTTAAGATGATAATGGGTGAGGAAAAACCAGATTCAGGAGAATTCTCAATAGGAGATACTGTAAAAATTGCTTACGTAGATCAAGCACACTCTAACATAGATCCTAATAAATCGATTTGGGAAAACTTCGCAGATGGTCAGGAATTGATTATGATGGGCGGAAAACAAGTAAATTCAAGAGCATATTTGTCACGATTTAATTTTGGTGGTGGAGAACAAAATAAAAAAGTTTCTATGCTTTCCGGTGGAGAACGTAACCGTTTACATCTAGCAATGACTTTGAAAGAAGAAGGAAATGTACTTTTGTTGGATGAGCCTACGAATGATTTGGACATCAATACACTTCGTGCATTAGAAGAAGGTTTGGAGAGTTTTGCCGGTTGTGCCGTTGTTATTTCTCACGACAGATGGTTCTTAGATAGGATTTGTACACACATTCTAGCTTTTGAAGGAAACTCTGAAGTGTATTGTTTTGAAGGTGGCTTCTCAGAATATGAAGAAAATAAAAAGAAACGTTTGGGTGGTGATTTAACACCAAAACGATTGAAATACAGAAAATTAATAAGAAGTTAGTCTTTCTGAAATAAGTTAATAACAGCAAGAGGATGACTAACAGACATCCTCTTTTTTTGTTCTGTAATTTTTGTTCTGTAGGAATTCATCATAATGAAAACTGCTAAAAAATTTCTACGTTGACTAAACCAAATTTGACAACCATTATAAAAGATCCTTTGTCCCAAGAAAAAAAGCGCAGTGTCTTTTATGATCCATTTATTTTAAGTTGGTCTAATTTAGACTTCCCATAAAATAAAAGGCATGATAATTATTATAATTAGTCTTTTAGTCTAAAAACTTAGCTTTTAACTCCTTTGTGGGAATCATACAATTTTCCTTTTTTCCAAACCATTTGTATCGATTTGTGGCGATATAATCATAAAAGAAATTGTTGAACGATGTGGGGAATATCGAAAATATAGTGACGAAATAAAATAGTCCGCCTAGGTTTTTAGCTATTTCTAAAGCAGCTTCTGATTTATAATAATAAGCAAAATCCGGCTGATATAGAATAATACTATCCATTTTTTGCGTATCAATTCCAAGTTGTTTGATAATTTTTTGACCCAAATCAGATTGTAAGGCGACAAATCGGAAAACATCTTTAGTGTCATGTTTAATAATCATTTGTACTGCCGAATTACACAGATTACAAACACCGTCAAAGAGTATAATTTTTTTGTCTTTAGGAATATGGAGCATAATTTAAAATTTAAAATTCAACCGTATTGAGATTTCTCCTTCGTCGAAATGACAAAACATGAGATGAGACTGAAAACTGCAAACTGAATACTTTTATTTTTTCCCGGCTTCCACAAATTCCAATGCTTCCAGACTGATTTTTGAAGTAAATATACCATAGTTTATGGTTGCTTTATTTTTTTCAATAAGATCAATAGTTCCCACCGCTTTTCCATCAAACATTCGCACGCGATCGCCTACTTTTAGGATTGGTTTTAGTTTTTCAATTACAACTTTTAATTTCTTGTCTTTCTTTTCTTTTCTTATTTCCTCCACCTGAACCGTAACTTCTTCAATGATTTCTTTTTTCTTTTCAATCAGCGCTTTCGACTCTTTGGTTGTGGCTTTCTTACGCTTTGAATTTTCAATTTCAATGATTTTCAAAAATTCGCCGAGCAGTTCTTTCTTATTTTTATTATTGAAATATTTCTCTGAAATATCTTCGATTTTTTGCCCAATGTATATCGTTTTCTGATTGCTGTCGTATAATTCCTGATAGCTTTCTAGTTTTTGCTTGATCTTTACATTGATAGTCTCCATTTTCTTGCCTTCTTCACGTGCTTTTATTTCCTCTTCTTTCAGTGTTTGCGATGTTTTTTCCATCTTAGAGCGCTCTTTCTGAAGGGTAGCAATTGTTTTATCGAAACGTACTTTTCCAACTTCAATTTTCTTTTTGGCTCGATTGATTAAGCTGAAAGGAATTCCGTTTTTCAGAGCGACTTCAAAGGTAAATGAACTTCCGGCTTGTCCCAAAGCCAATTTGTACATGGGTTCCAATGATTTTTCATCAAAAAGCATATTAGCATTAGTGGCAAAAGGCAATTCATTAGCAAGAATTTTTAGATTTGAATAATGCGTTGTAATAATCCCGAAAGCTTCCCGATGGTAGAACTCTTCAAGAAAAATTTCGGCTAAAGCACCTCCTAATTCAGGATCTGAACCCGTACCAAATTCATCAATAAGAAACATAGTTTTTCTATTACATTTCTTCAGAAAATAGTTCATGTTCTTTAATCGGTAACTATACGTACTCAAATGATTTTCAATAGATTGATTGTCTCCGATATCTGTTAAAATCCGATCAAATAAAAACGTTTCACTGCGTTCGTGTACTGGAATTAGCATTCCGGATTGCAGCATTAATTGCAGTAATCCAACGGTTTTTAAGGAAATGGTTTTTCCTCCGGCATTTGGTCCGGAAATTACAATAATTCTGTTTTCTTGGTCTAATTCAATAGTTTGCGGATGCGTGCTTGCGTTTTTCTGTTTGTTGTTCAAATATAAAATAGGGTGATAGGCTTCTCTAAAATAAAGACGGCGGTTTTCTGTAATGGTTGGTAAAATTCCATTGATTTTATTCGCATATTTTGCCTTTCCAGCAATGACATCAATATCACTCAGAAAATCCTGATATTTGATTAACAGCGGTAAATAGGGACGTATATAATTGGATAATTGTTTTAATATTCTGGTGATTTCTTCTTTCTCTTCGTATTCTAAATTACTCAATTCACGAGAATATTGTAAGGTAGCTTCCGGTTCAATATAAGCGATACTTCCAGTTTTTGAACTGCCCATAATAGAACCTTTAACTTTACGACGGTACATGGCTAAAACGGCCAAAACACGTCTGTTTTGAACAAAACTTTCTTTTATATCGTCTAAATATCCTAATGAGTTGTATTGTGTCAATGCTGTTCCAAAACTTTGATTCACTTTCCCGCGAACCGCATTCATATTCCTCCGGATGTTTAATAAATCCGGTGATGCATTGTCTTTTATTTCACCATATTTATCGACTACTTCATCGACCATCGTAATAATTTCTTTGGTCAGTTCAACTTGGTTTGCTCTCGCGTTTAAATTTGGATAATAATCCTCGAATTTTCTCAAAAAACTCAACAGGAAATTTACCGTTGATGAAATGGTGGCAATTTTTCTAAAACTCCCCACTTCCAGAAAACTGTCTTCAATAGCCAGAAATTTAATTTCATGCGTTATAGCGTCAAAACCATGATTGGGAATGGCATTGTTATTTTGGAAAGACGAAACATATTCTGAGGTTTGCATTAATGCTTGCATCAACGTTTCCTTGTCTTTAAATGGAGTGATTTCTAATGCTTTTTGTTTTCCAATGTCAGTATTACAAATAGTCGAAATTGTTTCGAGAACAGTTGGAAATTGTAAATCTTGTAATGTTTTTTCAGTGATGGATATCATTTATGGTTTGGTTGTTTTCTAGACAAAAATAGCTAATAGTTAAGACTATTTAACAGACTTTCACAAAGAATTAATGAATGTTTATTGTACTTTGCATGATTCAAAAAGAATATTCTCTCAGTATCTTTGCTTTGTAAATACTTAACTATGCAAATCAATCTGAATCCCGTTTGGCAATTCATTTTATCTGATGAAATCAATAAACCCTATTTTCAAGAACTAATGGAAATTGTTGATGAGGAATATAAAAATTATACTTGTTACCCCCCGAAAGAATTGATTTTTGCTGCATTTAATTATTGCAGTTTCAAAGATGTAAAAGTGGTTATTATTGGTCAGGATCCCTATCACGGCAGAGGCGAAGCGAATGGCTTGTGCTTTTCTGTGAATGATGGTGTCCGAATTCCGCCTTCGTTACGCAATATTTTTCGAGAAATAAGCGATGATTTAGGAACTGTTTTAATGCCTGTATCCGGTAATTTAGGAGCTTGGGCTAAACAGAGTGTTTTATTGTTGAATGCCTCACTGACCGTTAGAGAAGACAGTGCCAACAGCCATAAACATTTGAAATGGAATATTTTTACCGATGCAGTTATCCAAAAAATTTCGGAACAAAAAGAGCATGTTGTTTTCTTACTTTGGGGAAATTTCGCCCATAAAAAAGGACTTAAAATCGACCGAAATAAACATTTGGTTTTAGAATCTGGACATCCTTCGCCTATGAGTGCAAATCAGGGAAAATGGTTCGGGAATAAACATTTTAGTAAAACAAATTCTTATTTGAAAAGAAATGGTTTAGAGCCAATAGAATGGTAGTAGTCTTTTAAACTATTCTTAAATTATATTTTTCTGAACCAGTAAGAAATTACGGATTTAAAACTTAATTTTCTAAATTTTTTAATGGTTTAAAAGATTTTAATAGTACTGGTTTTAGAATTTGTTTTTGTTTGTATAAAAGAGTAATTATTTTTTTATTATATCTTCCAGAACGGCTCTGTCAGCATAATTAATGACTTTCAAAGTAACTTCTTGGTTTTTGATTGTTTTACCTTCTATAAGGTAGAGTTTTCCTTTCTTAAGATCAATATTACTTTGGTCAAAATCAACATCTCCAAATTGCAATGTATTTTTTATATCGGCAGTATCAATCCATTTTTCAGCTAAAATAAGTGAAGCTTTATCGGAATAATAAAAGGGTTTGTTTCTTAAATCATTTAGTACTCTTGCGTTTGGAAAATAATTGCAGCGGGTGTCTTTGCCGCTGAAAACTAACGCTACAAAAAACAGTCCTATAACTAAACCTACAAGATAATAGGCAAAACGATGTATAAACTTCATGAATTATATTTTTGGCAAAGGTAGCAGAAAGTTTTCTTAAAAAACAATTAAATTAATGTCGTTATTGGGTAAGTCAAACCAGTCACTAATAGCATTGTTTGTGAGGATTCCGTGGTACATATAGACGCCATTTTTTAACCCTTTATCACAACGGATAGCGCTCTCGATGCCTCCATCCTCAGCAATTTTCATTAGGTAAGGCGATATGATATTGCTTATGGAGAGCGAAGCGGTTTTAGAATAGCGGGACGGAATATTGGGTACGCAATAATGCAATACATTGTTTTTGATAAACGTTGGTTTTTCATGGGATGTCACTTCTGAAGTTTCAAAACATCCTCCGGTATCAATGCTTACATCTACGATTACGGCTCCAATTTTCATGTGTTCGACCATGGTTTCTGTCACTATCACGGGACAACGATCTTTACCTCGCATGGCGCCAATGGCGACATCACACCTTCTCAATGCTTTTAGCAAAGCTTTTGGTTGTATGGTAGAAGTAAAGATTCGTTGGTTCAGATTATTCTGCAAACGACGTAGTTTGGTGATAGAATTATCAAAAACTTTGACATTGGCTCCTAATCCTATAGCGGTTTTGGCAGCAAATTCCCCCACCGTTCCTGCACCCAGAATGACCACATCAGTAGGAGGGACGCCGGTAATATTACCGAATAATAGTCCTTTTCCAAATTCATTAGTAATCATCAATTCGGCAGCAATTAGGATAGAAGCAGTTCCAGCTATCTCGCTCAGGGATTTTACTGCAGGATAGGTTCCGTCTTCGTCTTTGATGTATTCAAAAGCCAATGCGGTAATTTTCTTTTTGGTTAAAGCCTCAAAATAGTTTTTTTTACGCGTTTTTAATTGGATGGCTGACAACAGAATGGTTTGCGGATTCATCATTTCAATTTCGGTAAGTGTGGCAGGTTCCACCTTCAAAATCATAGGACAACTGAATACTTTTTTGGTGTCATTTGTGATTTCGGCACCTGCATCACTATATTCTTTGTCGGTATAACTCGAACTCAATCCCGCACCCGCTTCAATCATTACGCGATGTCCGTGATACGTAATTGAAGTAACAGCATCTGGTGTAAGACAAATCCGGCGTTCCTGATAACTCGTTTCCTTGGGAATACCAATAAAAAGTTCACTTTTTTGTCTTGCAATTTCCAGTTTTTCCTCCTGAGGTAAAAGCTGTTGTTTTGTGAATGGTGTTATAGTTATTGACATTGATGTTATTAAATTAAGGGTACAATTTACGTAAAAAGTTTTATAAACGATACGAATTCAATCTTGATAAATTCGTTTATAAGACAACTAAATCTCAGTGAATGATTCTTTCCATTTTTATATCGGCTCGCTCATAAACGCCATCTTCTAACAGTACTTCTACGAAATCAAATTTTTTATACAAATGAATAGCCGATAGTAATTTCCGGTTCGAATATAAAATCAGTTTCTCCATTCCTTTTGTTTCGGCAACAGCAAGGCAATGCAGCATTAATTTTTTGCCAACTCCCAGTCCTTGTGCGCTATCAGTAACAGCCATTTTACTCAGTTCAAAAGTGGCATTATCAATTTTCATTAAGGAAACTGTTCCTACTATGGTATTCTTGTATTTTGCATAAAAAATCATTCCGCCTTTGTCAATTATCTGACCTTGCGGATCCGAAAGTATTTTTTCATCTTTGGGTTCAACCCAAAAATGTTTTTGTAACCATTCCAGATTTAATGTTTTTATCGCTTCTTTGAAAGCAGGGGCAAATGGTATTATTTCAACGGTATTATCTACACTCATATTTACTTTTAACTTAAGGTTAAAGAACGTTTTCCGTCAGGAAGCAGTGAAATAGTTATAACGGAATGTGTTTCCGGAATCAAATTTGGGATCTTCTCAGCCCATTCTATAAAGCACCAATTACCAGAATACAAATAATCATCAATCCCCATATCCAGCGCTTCGAATTCAGTATTTAATCTGTAAAAATCAAAATGATAAACTAACTGATTGTCAAATGCTTCGTATTCATTAACTAAAGAAAAAGTTGGGCTACTCGTTGCTCCGGTTACGCCAAGCGTTTTACACAATTGCTTGATCAAAGTTGTTTTACCAACGCCCATTTCCCCATGAAAAAGAATCACTTTTTTAGGATTCTTTGTAATGATTTTTTGTGTCACTTCCTCGAGTTCGTCAATAGAAAAAATGATATTCATTCTTGTGAAATTGTTTAAAGTTTAAGGTTCATGCTATACGTTAAAAACGGATACTGACTACTTATTTTGGGTTAAAAACCAAAAATGGAATAATCATTTCTTCTAATGAAATACCCCCGTGCTGATACGTATTTTTGTAATAACTCACATAATGATTGTAGTTGTTGACATAGGCCAAAAATAAATCATTTTTTGCAAAAATATACGAACTGCTCATATTTATGGTAGGCAAACCAATATTTTTTGGTTCTTTCACAGCATAAACATCTTTGTGTTCGTATGTCAAACTGCGTCCGGTTTTATACCGCAAGTTCAAACTAGTGTTTTTGTCACCTACCACTTTCGATGGGTTTTTTACGTTTATCGTTCCGTGATCCGTGGTCAAAATCAATTTGAAACCCATTTTTTGAGCTTGTTGAATGATTTCTAAAAGTGGAGAATTCTTAAACCAGCTCAAGGTCAGCGAACGATACGCTTTATCATCAGAGGCCAGTTCTTTTACGACATCCATCTCTGTTTTGGCATGGGAAAGCATGTCTACAAAGTTATATACAACAGTTACTAAATCATTATCTTTTAGTGCTTTAAATCCCTCTGATAATTTTTTTCCGCTGGCAAGACTTGTTATTTTAAAATAATCTTCCTTGATATTCAAACCCAATCTTTTTAGTTGCGCCGTCAAAAATTCGGCTTCAAAAAGGTTCTTTCCGCCTTCTTCCGGGTCGTTTTTCCAGTATTTCGGAAACTGTTTTTCCATTTCCAGCGGGGTTAAACCGGAGAAAATAGCGTTTCGCGCATATTGTGTCGCCGTAGGAAGAATAGAATAGTAAGGCACTTCTTTTTCCAGTTTATAGTAATTTCCTACTACACTTTCAAAGGTTTTCCACTGGTCATAGCGCAGGTTATCAATTACGACAAACAAAATAGGCTTGTCTTTTTTCTGGAGTTCAGGAAGCACTAATTCTTTGAATAAGGTGTGCGATTGAACCGGTTTATCGGCCTTTGGAGCAAACCAATCCTCATAATTGCGCTCTATGAATTTTCCAAACTGGGAATTGGCTTCTGTTTTCTGGGATTCCAAAATTTCAATCATACTCTGATCATCGATATTTTCCAATTCCAGTTCCCAAAAAATCAATTTTTTGTATAACTCAATCCAGTCTTCATAGGAATTCACCATCGCCATTTCCATGGTGATTTTTCTAAATTCTTTCTGATAATCCAGCGTTGTTTTTTGAGAAATCAATCGGGAATGATCCAGATTTTTCTTCAAACTCAACAAAATCTGATTTGGATTCACGGGTTTGATCAAATAATCGGCAATTTTTGACCCTATGGCTTCCTCCATAATGTATTCTTCCTCGCTTTTCGTAATCATAATCATGGGAACCGAAGATTTTTTCTCCTTCATTTCTGACAGCGTTTCCAAACCACTCATTCCAGGCATATTTTCATCCAGAAAAATAATATCAAAATTGTTTTCTTCAAAAATTCCAATGGCGTCAAGTCCGTTGTTACAGGTCGTAACCTCGTAATTTTTCTTTTCCAGAAATAATATATGTGGTTTCAAAAGGTCGATTTCATCATCTACCCAAAGTATTTTTATTTTATCCATAAGTTGTAGTAACAGGTGTTCGAAAGAACTAAATTAAAGTGGCAAATTACATTTTTTTGGAATTGCTATCTGCTAATGTTATTATAATTTTTTAACATATTTACGTTATAATTTTTAAAATTACAATTCACTTTAATTCTGTTTTAAGTTAATTTTTTGGGGTGCCTCATCGTTCGTAAACTCCGTCCGGGTCTGACTGTACGCTATATTTTAGATGAAATTTGAACTATATAATACATGTGTTTGGTATTGTTTTCGCCTAATCTAATGGCAAATTTATCATTTAAAACCAGCACACCACTTACCGTGTTATCTAAAAACTCCTTCGTGACAGGCTTTTTTAACCTAGATTCGTTGTGAATAGGTTTGATATCCATAATAAATTGATTAAATTTCAGAATTGATTAGTCAATCGGAGCGGTACATTCGGCTCGTATTGCTAAAAAATTGAAACTGATGGTTATACAATTGAATGTGATATTCTGTTGTACGATACTCCATTCATGTTGTGTATCGCTTACTCTGTTATTTCTTTTATTTTTAAGAGAAAATATTTTAAAAACAGAATCTAAGCCGTTAAAAAAAAGACTAATGAAAGAAGTTACAGATATTTTAAAAGCCTATTCAGCAGCCAAAGCGAGTGGAAAAAAAACAGCATTGGCAACAGTGGTCAAAGTAGAAGGCTCTTCTTACCGTCAGCCGGGCGCACGAATGCTTGTAACAGAAGACGGTATTTTGACCGGTGCTATTAGCGGCGGATGCCTTGAAGGCGATGCCTTGCGAAAAGCACTGCTGGCCATACACCAAAAACAAAATAAGCTAATTACCTACGATACCAGTGATGAAAGCGATTCTGATTTTGGAGTGCAATTAGGATGCAACGGAATTGTCCATATTCTTTTTGAATACATCGATGAATGTGCAGTATGTAATCCGATTTACTTGTTGGAACAATCGGTAGCAGAACGCAAAGAAGCCGTGGTTTTGACCTTGTTTTCCTTGGAGCGGAATACTGTACAAATAGGGACTGTATTAGTGTACCGAGAAGATCTGGTGATTAGTCAAAGAACTGATTTAAAGGCATTGCATGTAGCTTTCAAGGAAGTACTTTATAGCAAATCATCGATTATAAAAAAAATACAGCTAGAAGATCATGAACATGAAGCTTTAATCGAATACATCCCACTCCCAGTTTCGCTAGTACTTGCCGGTGCAGGAAATGATGCGCAACCATTAGTAAAAATGGCTAATTTATTAGGTTGGGAAGTACTTGTAGGTGACGGAAGAGCAACGCATTCAACCGCAAAACGTTTTCCAGAAGCCAAGCAAATACTTGTAACCAAGCCACTGCAATTAGTAGAAAACAGCAGCATTGACTCCCGGACTTTCTTTGTCCTGATGACGCATAACTACAAATATGATCTGGAAGTTTTAAAATTGCTTTTGGAAACTGATTGTATGTACATCGGAATATTAGGTCCAAAGACAAAACTGAACCGCATGTTTGATGATTTGAGCGCCGAAGGAATTGTGGTAACTAAAGCACAGCTGGATCGAATCTATGGTCCGATAGGCCTTGATATTGGTGCGGAAACATCAGAAGAAATAGCGCTTTCTGTTGTAGCAGAAATAAAAGCAGTGATGGAAGGAAAAACGGCGAACTCGCTCAAACACAAAAAAAATAAAATACACCCTGCTACGAATGGGATTAAAAATACTTGATTATGATAAAAGACACATTCGGACGCGTTCACGACTATCTCAGGATTTCACTGACTGATAATTGCAATCTACGCTGTTTTTATTGCATGCCAGAAGAAAATTATGCCTTTGCACCAGCCTCTAAATTAATGCAGGTTGAAGAGATCGAAACCATCGCCAAATTATTCGTGGCCAATGGCGTAAAAAAAATTCGCCTGACCGGAGGCGAACCTTTGGTACGAAAAGACGCTCCACGGATTATAGAATCTTTAGGAAAATTAGGGGTTGAACTCGCTATTACTACCAATGGCGTGCGGATAAATGAAATGCTAGACGAGCTTTTAGCGGCAAATATTAAGGCGATAAATATCAGCTTAGATACTTTGCAAGCCGATAAATTTTTGAAAATTACCCGAAGAGATTTGTATCATCGTGTCAGAAGTAATATCGAATTGCTGTTGCAGCACGGGATTCGTGTGAAAATAAATGTGGTTGTGATGAAAGGCCTCAACGAGAACGAAATTCTGGATTTTATAGCACTGACCCAACACAATACAATCGAAGTACGGTTTATCGAATTCATGCCTTTCAGTGGTAATAACTGGACGAGTAACCAAGTTTTTACCCTGCAAGAGATTTTGTTGAAAGTCGCTTCAAAATATGATGTCCTTCCGGTGCAGCCCGAACCCAACGATACCTCAAAAAAATATATGATTCCGGGTCATGTGGGTTCCTTTGCTGTAATTAGTACAATGAGTTCTCCTTTTTGTGAAACTTGCAACCGCATGCGACTGACGGCTGATGGAAAATTAAAAAATTGCTTATTCTCTAAAGAGGAAACCGATTTGCTTGGCGCTTTACGTTCCGGTCAAGAAATTTTGCCTTTGATAAAAGACACTATTATGGCTAAGGCCAAAGCTTTAGGAGGACAATTTAGTGGTGTTTTTGAAGATATAGATGCCAGTAAACTTAAAAATAGAAGTATGATTACAATAGGCGGCTGATGGAAAATAAAACAGGAATAGTACTATTGGCAGCGGGGGGGTCCTCGCGCTTGGGTCGGCCCAAACAGTTACTTGAATTTAATGGTAAAACCTTACTTTTTCATACTGTAGAACAAATACTCGAAGTAAGCACTAAAGCGATTGTTGTAATGGGTTCAAAGAACACCGCTATTGAAAAAGAAGTTAATTCGGTTTTAATTTGCCGAAATCCCGATTGGCAAAAAGGTATGGGGTCTTCGATAAGCAAAGGCTTGGAGATGTTGCTGCTTGTTAATTTGGACATTGAACACTGCATTTTGGCCGTTTGTGACCAGCCTCATATTGATGCTGCTGTTTTTGAGAGTTTAATTGAAAAGCAAAAAGAAACCGGAAAAGGTATTGTCGCCTCTTGCTATGCCAATACGCTGGGAACTCCCGTTTTGTTCAGCAGAAAATACTTTGCTGAACTAATGCAGCTTTCCGGTAATGCCGGAGCCCGGAAAATGATTGAAAAATACAAAAAAGATGTGGCTAGCATTCCCTTTGAAAAAGGGGCTGTTGATATCGACACTATAGAAGATTACGAACAACTGATCCATCCCAAATGATTTCTGTAAAAGAAGCAAAACAACTAATTATGGGAGCAGCTTTGACAAAAAAAAGTGAGCTCGTCGCACTCCAATATGCTCATGGACAAGTGACCGCAAGAGACATTCGAGCCATGATAGACATTCCAAATTTTCATCAATCTTCCATGGATGGTTATGCTATGAAATATGAAGATAAGGACAGTCTTCTTACCATTATAGGAGAAATGGCGGCTGGTACGAGTAGACAACTGGTACTTAATAAAGGTGAGGCTACGAGAATATTTACCGGCGCTCCTTTGCCGGAGGGAGCTGATACCGTAGTAATGCAAGAACGGATATGCCTTGAAAACGGGAAACTACTAGTTGAAGACCAGACGCTTTTCAAAGGAGCAAATGTAAGACTAAAAGGAGCAGAGGTTGAAAGCGGAGTCATTGCCATGGCGGCTGAAACTTATCTTTCCCCGGCAGCAGTAGGCTTTCTAGCCGGAATAGGCTGTGCGGAAGTTTGGGTATATTCACCTCCAAAAGTGGCTATTATCCTTACCGGAAATGAATTGCAAGAACCAGGTAGGCCTTTAGATTTTGGTCAGGTTTATGAAGCCAATTCCGTTCAGTTAAAAGCAGTTTTAAATAAAATTGGCGTCAGAGATATTACAGTGCAAACTGCTGAAGATCAGATTGAAGTATTACAGGACGTTTTGCAAAAAGCGCTTGACACTCATGATATTGTTCTTTTGAACGGTGGCGTTAGTGTGGGCGATTATGATTTTGTGCCTCTTGTGGCGCAGCGGTGTGGTGTCGAGCAACAATTTCACAAAATCAAGCAGAAGCCCGGGAAGCCTTTGTTTTTTGGATCAAAAAAAGACAAATTGATTTTTGGACTTCCTGGAAATCCTTCGTCTTCGCTGACTTGTTTTTACGAGTATGTGTTACCAGTACTTGAAAATCGTATGGGCTTGACTAATAGCTTGACGGAAATTACCGCTAGGGTTACACATGATTATCCTAAAGCTTCGGGATTAACACATTTTCTAAAGGCCTCGTATAGCAATGGAACAGTAACTCCCTTGCATGCACAAGAATCTTTCCGTTTGCACTCTTTTGCTCAGGCGAATTGCTTTATTGTTTTGCCGGAAGAATCAAAAGGTTGCCTAGCCGGAGAAGAAGTTACCGTTCATCTCCTGCCCAGATAGTACTTGCTTTTATAAAAACAGTACTTTTACTATTTATCCCTAATTCATTAAATAGAATGTCTATAGAAGTATTTTACATAATTCTTTTTTTTGTTGCTTTCTTATATGCTTCGGTCGGTCATGGTGGTGCCAGCGGCTATCTGGCGCTAATGGCACTTTATGGTATTGCTCCTGAAGAAATGAAACCGACTGCTTTAGTGCTCAATCTTTTCGTTTCTATAACTTCTTTTTCACACTATTATCGCGGTGGGTTTTTCTCAAAGAAAATATTTATTCCAATTGCAGCAATGTCGATTCCCATGGCCTTTATTGGCGGAATGATTACCGTTGAAGAAACGGTTTACAAGCGAATTTTGGGAGTGTTATTGCTTTTTCCTATTCTTCGTTTTTTCTTTTTCAAAAATGTAGAAGATTGTCAATTGAGGCCCCATACTGTTTCTGTAGCAATTATTAGTGGAGGAATCGTGGGCTTGCTGTCGGGAATGATTGGTATTGGAGGAGGTATTTTGCTTTCACCCCTTTTATTACTGTTGCAATGGACCAATCAAAAACAGACTGCGGCCATAAGTGCGGCATTCATATTTGTGAATTCTCTAGCGGGGCTAGGTGGTATGCTCACACGAGGTATTACATTCACGGGAGATATGGCTCTGTTTGTTGGTGTAGCTTTGGTCGGAGGATTTTTGGGTGCTTATTTAGGTTCTAAGAAATTTAATGCTACTATTCTGAAATATGTACTGGCTGTAGTTTTACTGTTGGCTTCCTATAAATTAGTGTTTTCAAAAGCTTAGTTATGTGTAAATTAGGAGTAATTATATTCTTAATAGGTTTAAGTATAGATATAGGATTTTTAAAATTAATTTTGCTTAAATTTAGACATTAGTATTAATGATGATTTATGGCTCATAAATGTTTGATAATTCAGAATCACAACGCGTAATTAAAAAAATATTCAGAACGTTTAGCGGAATTTTGCATTAAGATGTTTTGGATAAAGATAGATTTATTGTAATTTCCCCAAACGCCCGTATTTGAAAAAATCATAAAAAATCAGACTTAGCAAATATTATCTACATATGAAAATTAAAATTATAGCATTTGGTTCGATTACAGCGATTATGGGAAAAGAAATTTGCCTGCACGCTACTGACATCGTATCTATGAAAGAAGCTTTAGAGCAACTTTTTCCAGAATTGTCGGATCGTAAATATGCGGTTGCAGTCAACATGAAATTAGTAGGAACAAATGTTTTATTTGGTCAAAATGATATGGTAGCACTTATGCCACCTTATTCAGGAGGATAATATGGAAAACTATAACGCCCGATATGCCCGCCATTATTCACTTCAGGATTTTGGAACTAAAGGACAGGAAAAACTGGAGAAAGCCAAGGTGCTTGTGATAGGAGCAGGCGGTTTAGGATGTCCCGTCTTGCAGTATCTTGTTGCCTCTGGGATTGGTACCATTGGCATTGTAGATCATGATATCATATCCTTAAGCAACCTACAACGACAGGTTTTATACACGACGGATGACATTGGTAAAGACAAAGCCACAGTTGCATGCAAAAGACTACTAAGCCTCAATCCTGAAATTAGTATTACGGGCTATGCCATTGCACTTAGTTCTAAAAATGCAATAAAACTAATCCGTGCCTATGATATTATAGTGGATTGCACTGATAATTTTGCATCCCGCTATTTGATAAACGATGCCTGTGTCTTGTTAGAGAAGCCTTTGGTTTTTGGTGCTATTTATCAATATGAAGGGCAAGTGGCTGTTTTTAATATTGAAGATGAAAATAAGAACAAGACGAACTACCGCCATTTGTTTCCTAAACCTCCAAAACCGGATGAAGTTCAAAATTGCAATGAAGCGGGTGTTTTAGGCGTTTTACCCGGGATCATCGGGTTGATGCAGGCTGGGGAAGTGATTAAATTACTTACAGGAATAGGGGAGGTATTAATTAATAGACTCCTTACATTCAGTTTGCTTAATTATGAACTGTATGTCATTGAAATTAATATGGAAGTTTCCGTTTCTGATTTGATACCTCAAGATCAAAGTGGCTTTGAAGCGACAGATTATAATTGGCTTTGTGGATTTTCAATTTCTGAAATTGAAACCCTTTCTGCTATTGATTTTTTAGACCAAGTTTCCAACAATGACACTATTGTAATCGATGTCCGGGAAAAGGACGAGCTTCCTAAAGCGGATTTTAAATATTGTGCTCTTCCCTTATCCGAGCTGCGTGAAAAAATTCCAGAAATTAGTGAACGTACGATTCTATTATTCTGCCAAAGTGGAAAGCGAAGCTTGATAGCAGGGGCACTTTTATTAGAAAAATTTGGAACGACCAAAAAAATAAGCCACTTAAAAGACGGCATCAATGCATTAAAAGAACTTAAATAATGATCAAAAAAATCAAAAATATTTTCATTGAAGGAGCTATTCCTCCATTATTTATAGCAGATAGCATTGCAAAACATGCGACTAAAAAAGATATTGGAGCGCACAGTATTTTCCTGGGTCAGATTCGGGAAGATGTTGTTGATGGCAAAACAGTGAAAGCTATTGAATATAGTGCTTATGAAGCGATGGCGTTAGAAAAAATGCAGGAAATCAGGGAAGAGCTATTTTCTAAATATGAGTTGAGCTGTATGCATGTGCATCACAGTCTTGGAGTGGTCAATGCGGGTGAAATATGCCTGTTTGTTTTCACTTCTTCTAAGCACAGAAACATTGCCATGGAAGCCTGTAATGAAATTGTAGAACGCGTGAAAGCAGAACTTCAGATTTGGGGAAAAGAAATTTTTAATGACCAATCCCATCAGTGGAAAATAAATAGCTGAATTTAATTTTCGTACTTGGATTAAATCCGATTTAGAACATACTATTTTATGACTTTAATAGCCGTGTTAATTCGGAAACGGCAGCAATTGTCAATTCAATTTCTGCTAAAGTGGTGAATTTTCCTAAGCTAAATCGGATCGAAGATAAGGCATTTTCATCTGTAAGACCCAATGCTTTCAAGACATGTGAAGGTTCTGATGTAACAGCCGAACAGGCCGAACCATTAGAAACGGAAATATTTTGCAAAGCAAGAATAAGATTTTCAGAATTCACGCCTGGAAAGCAAATATTGGTCGTATTGTAAAGACGATTTGTTTGCGAACCATTGACAAAAGATGCGGGTATTTTCAATAGTTCCCTTTCAAGTAAGTCTCGCATTATTGTTATCCTATCTCTGTCCTTTTCCATTTCTAAGCTTGCAATTTCGCAGGCTTTGCCAAGTCCGATGATTCCCGGAACATTTAAAGTACCACTTCGTTTGCTGTTTTGCTGACCACCTCCAGTGATTTGACTCGTTAATTTTGCTTTTATTTTTTTGGAAACAAATAATGCACCGATGCCTTTTGGTCCATAAAATTTATGTGCAGAAAGAGACAGAAGGTCAATGCCTAAATCAACGACATTAATTGGAATTTTTCCTATAGCCTGAGTGGCATCGCACAGGAAATAGGCTT
The DNA here is from genome assembly GCF_003968735.1 of Flavobacterium sp. RSP49. NCBI lineage: Bacteria > Pseudomonadati > Bacteroidota > Flavobacteriia > Flavobacteriales > Flavobacteriaceae > Flavobacterium > Flavobacterium sp. RSP49. Next base: position 131,104 of record NZ_RYDN01000001.1, read on the forward strand.
CTTTAGATTTAGCAATTTCCCCGATTTTTTTAATATCCTGGAGTGTTCCCGTTTCGTTATTTGCCATCATGACAATTACTAGTGCAGTTTCTTCGTTCACGGCTGCTGTAAGAAGGTCTAGGTCTAAAATACCATCCTTATTGACGCCCAAATAGCTGACTTGGTATCCGATGGTTTCTAGGTGAAGGCAAGTATCTAAAACGGCTTCGTGCTCAGTAATTACAGTAACAATATGTTTGCGTTTTTCGTTTGCAAGTCCTTTGATTGCAAGATTTATTGCTTCTGTTGCACCTGAGGTAAAAATAATATCGTTTGGTTTTGCTTGAATTAGTTCCGCTGTTTGCCATCTGGCCTGTTCGACTGCTTCTTTCACCGTTAATCCAGCCAGGTGGCTACTGTTTGCATTGGCATAAAAATTAGTGAAATAGGGAAGCATGGCATCAAGCACCCGATCGTCAATACGCGTTGTTGCATTATTATCTAAATAGATTTTTTCTTGGATAAGTGACATTTAAACTAGTGTTGTAAAGTAGGTTTTATGCTTATTTAGTTCTTTTGTGAGTTTTTAAGAATCTGCTTTTGCGGAGCATAGGAATTAAAAAAGAGCTTGTAATTGCCATCACCTTCAAAGGTAGAAAATTTAACCAGAATCATTTTGAAGTTTTAACGATTCTGGCTAAAAAAATAGGGCATTATACCGTTGCCAGACTAAACGGTAATTTTCGTATTCTTTTGCCTGTCAGGTCAAAAATGGCATTTGTCAACGCTGGTGCAAAAGGAGGAAGACCGGGTTCTCCAACTCCGCCTGCATCTTCTTCATTGTCTATAATATACACTTCTATTTGTGGAATATCCGTAATACGAGGCATTGGGTAATCATAAAAATTATTTTGTTCTACTATACCATCCTTAAATGTTATTTCATGTATTGTTGCCGCACCCAGACCCATGACGATGGAACCTTCAACCTGCGCGCGAATAATATCCGGATTTACATACCAGCCACAATCTATGACGGCCCAAACATTATCTATTTTTACACCTCCAGAGGCATTTTTTGAAACTTTTACAATGTGTCCTACCGTTGATTTGAAACATTCAGTGATGGCTACACCATAGCCTTCATTTTTACTTCTTTTTTTCCAGCCGGAGACTTCTTCCATTTTGTCAATTAGTTTTTGGCATCTTTCATCCTGTAGATGAGCTCTTCTAAAATCCAGCGGATCCGCGCCAGCTTCTACAGCCATTTCATCCATAAAACTTTCAAACGCAAATCCGTTTGTAGAAGCATACACTGAACGCCACCACATTGTTGGTAGTGGTGTTTCAAAGGGAACATCTGAAATGCTTAAATTTTTGATACTCGCATAATAGGGTTCAAGGAATCCTTCGCTGGTACTATCATTAGGAACGTCTTTCTTTCCTCCACTCCAGTGGTCGTTATTTTGGCCTGCCATTCTAAATTTAAGCGCTTCAATTTTCCCGCCTTTTACTGCACCTTCACAACGATAAGAGATTCCTGGTCGGTAAGGGCCCTGCTTAAGGTCATCCTCTCGTGTCCAAACTACCTGAACCGGAGCTCCAATTTCTTTTGAAATCAATACCGCTTCATGAGGATAATCGGTAAAGGCTTTTCTTCCAAAACCACCACCGAGGAAAGTCATATTTACAATTACCTTTTCTTTTGCAATTCCCATTTGGGTGCTTATAAAATCCTGAACCCATCCAGGTGCTTGAATCGGACCCCAAATTTCTACAGTATCTCCTTGGAAATTGGCAATACAATTCAGCGGTTCCATACAGCTATGGGATTGGTATGGGGTCTGGTAGATTACATCCAGTTTCTTATTTGATTTTTCTATGATTGCAGTAGGATCACCTTGAGATTTAAGAGGCAATCCTTCCTTCGTTTTTATAAATTCTTCCTGGCGTTTGAATATTTCGGGACTGTTTACATGTTCAAATCCAGTATCATCCCATTCAACTATTAAAGCCTTTTTTCCCTGCATCGCTGCCCAAGTCGAATCAGCCACAACGGCGACTCCTTCGCGAATGGTATTGTGCACCACCATTTTTACCACAAAAATCTGTTTTACCCCAGGAATTTTTTTTGCCACGGAATCGTCGAAGCTTTTTACAGTTCCACGAAGTCTTGGATTTCGTTCTACGGCTGCATAGAGCATGCCTGGAATCTTTTTATCGAGGCCAAAAATAGCAGTCCCATTTGTTTTCATGGGCGTATCCAAACGGTGTAATGGCTGGCGGATAAGCTTATATTCGGATATTTTTTTGAGTTTAGGATTTTTAGGAGCTTCTAATTTTGAAGCTTGGGTTGCCAGTTCACCATAGTGTTTATTTTTGCCAGAAGGCCTGTGAATAACATGTCCTGCTTCGGCATAGCAATCGTCAACGGATACATTCCATTGGAGTGCAGCTGCGGCAATCAGCATTTCACGTGCCGTGGCGCTCAATTTTAGTAATTTTTTGTACGCGGATCTTATGGTTGAGCTACCACCAGTAATCTGGTTTCCGTATTTTTTTTCATTTCCTTGGGCAAATACTACGTCTATATCTTTTAAATTTACTTCTAGTTCTTCGGCTATAATTTGCGGAATGGAATGATAGGCACCCTGACCCATTTCGGCACGGTGACTCACTATGGTTACTTTTCCGGAGGTATTGATGAGTATCCAGGCGCACATTTCAATATCAGCTGCTGTTAAATCGGATGGTTTTATTAAAGTTGGAACTGTATCGCCGGGTAAATAAAACCCCATACAAAGAGCAGCCCCACCCAAACCAGTAAGTTTGAGAAAGCTTCGTCTTGTATTTACTAAATTGTTTTTTGAATCCATCATACTTTAGAAATTATTTATTTTACAATACTCTGGTTTAGAAATTATTTGGCGGGAGCATATGCACCGTTATTTAGCCATGTCAGCCATTCTTTTTTAAACTCTGCATGGGTCAGTGGCGGTAGGCTGCGCCCTTCGCCCGGATTCCATCCTGCAAGAACAAAAGCATCATCAGCATGTTTTTTGAGTTTATTAATATCCATATGTCCGTTTTTAGATGGATCCATTAATTGTTTTGCCAGCTGGTGTGCTGTTCTGCCTTCAAAAACCATTTTCATATCAGCAGGTGGCAAGTGCCAGTCTGAATTTCCTGGTGGTGTATGTAATCCAGGTGTATTTTGAGTTTGGTGGCAATTCGTACATTTCATGGCATATAATCCTCTTCCGTCACTACCGCGTTTAGGAGCCATGACATGTAAATGACTGTCTTCTCCTTGCAACGGAACGTCACCAATAGGGTGGCAGTTCACGCAGCGGGGGCTCATTAAAACTTTATAAACCTTTTGGAATGCTTTTACAGAGGCAATGCTGTCCTTGATGATTACAGTAGGATTAATATTTATATATTCACTTTCATCCTCGGGTTTTAATGTCCAGCCTAATGCAACTGCACTAACGAGCAAAAAAAAGAGAATAGCAGCCGTTTTATTTTTTTGGAATGAAGCCATAGTAAATTGATTATGTTAAGAAAGGATTATCTTATAATAAGTTGATTTAGTATATTGAAGTATCTTTTATCTTTTATCTTTTATTTTTTTCTTGTAATTGCGCGGCTAAATGAATGGCTTTTCTTACACGTGGATAGGTTCCGCATCGACAAATATTTCCTGACATCGCGTCATCAATATCCTTATCAGTCGGTTTTGGATTTTCTCTCAATAACACTGCAGCTGACATGATTTGGCCGGAATGGCAGTATCCGCATTGGGGTACATCCATTTCATTCCATGCCAGTTGCGCTGGATGGTCATTATGTAAAGACAAGCCTTCAATTGTGGTTATTTTTTTTCCTTCGGCCCTGCTGACTTTTGTTACGCAGGATCGAACTGCTTCTCCATCAAGATGCAACACGCATGCTCCGCACTGTGCAACACCACAACCAAATTTTGTTCCAGTCAGGCCCAGTGTGTCCCTTACTACCCATAGTAGAGGCATGTCCGGACTTACATCAACTTGATAGGTTTTATTATTTACGTTTAATGTTATCATAAGTACTTGAAATTAGATTAAAGATCAATAGACAGTTTCATGAAAATAGGTAAAAAAATATCTAATGTCTAAACTTACTAAAAAAAATAAAGGGTTTCTAATATTAACACTAAATTTAACGAAAATTAAATACAGTATTATTATTATTAACTCGCTTTTACTATTGTAAAAACAGGTTTTATACCTGATAATGAGCTAATAAGTGTATTTTTTAGTTTTATGTTATGGTTTTGTTAATCCAAATTATGATTTAAAGGCGCAGTGCTAATTTATTGCTTGTATAATTAGTTACTTTTACCCAACAACAGATATTTATAAAACTTTGAAAGGGCGTATTTAAATACTAAATTCTATAAAATTTTAAAACAAATTGAACAATGAAGTTTACAACAATCACACTTGGTACTAACAAAATTGAAGTTTTTAATTCTTTCATCGGAAAAGAAACTATCGTATTGAACGGAAAAGTAGTTTCGGAAAAAAATTCGATAACCGGAGCTACACATCATTTTAAAATGATTGAAAATGAGTAAGAAGTAGCCTGTAAATTTATTTTTGGGTACGGTGCTAATGGAGTGGTGATGAGTTTATACAAAGACAACAAACCAGTAATTGAGTCCCAAAGAAGTATGTTCTTTGGATTCGTATTAATTACGCTTCTTACTTTTGGGTTTGTATTTTTTTATACTTTACTCTTTCACTGAGAAAGTCCACTACTTAAATATTGGAATCCGAATTAAAAGACAAAACCACTGCTTATACAATAAACAGTGGTTCTGGAACTAACAGAAATCAATTCTAATTAGTCAAGTAAATCTTTATTGCCACCCCCCACCAAGGGCTCTGTACAATTGAATTATGGCTTTGTATTGTTGGAATTTATTGTCTATCAAGCTTAATTCTGCATTCAAAGCATTGTCTTTTACAGTTAAAACTTCTAAATAATTCGCTAGTCCGTATGTCAATAATTCATCTGAATAATCAGTGGCTTTATTCAACGCAGCTACTTGTTTTTCCCTCACGGTGAGTTTGTAGGTTTCATTGTTGTATTGTGCCAATGCATCCGAAACTTCTTTTCCGGCGGTCAACAAAGACTGCTCAAACTGAAGATAGGCTTTTTCCTGATTTGCTTTTGCAATTTCAAATCTGGTTTTAATCTGTCTTTGATTGAAAATAGGTTGTGTCAAACCTGTAATTACATTAGCAAAAAGGGAATTAGCGCTAAACCATTCTTTCAAATCAATACTCTGAAGTCCACCTGTTGCGGTAAGTTTTAACGTTGGATAAAAATTACTTTTAGCTACATTGGTTTGCTCAAAACTTGAAATAAAGTTGTATTCTGCTGCAATCACGTCAGGTCTGTTTCTTAGTAACGTAGCAGGTACACCAAGTGTAATGGTTGGTTGTAAGGATTGTGTTTCAAAAGTGCTTCTTTCAATTTTGGCAGAAGCTTCACCCATAAGAATGCTCATCGTGTTTTCAAGAATGATACTATTATTCTTTAAATCAGCAAGGATAATTTCGGTAGCATATTTTTGCGCCTCGGTTTGCTTCACACCAACTTCGGTAACATTTCCTGCCGCCTTTAATGCTACAATTGTTTCAATACTTTGATTTCTGTTAATCAAGGTCCGTTCTGCTAATTTTATTTGTGCGTCAACAGAAAGCAATTGATAATAGGTTGCGGCAAGGGTAGCAATTAATTGTGTTTTGACCACTTGATTCGCTGCTGTAGTTTGAAGATAAGCCGCATTTGCTGCGCGCTTGTTGCTTCGTATTTTTCCCCAAATGTCTGCTTCCCAAGAGAGATTTCCTGTAAACTGGTATTGATCCACATTAGTTGCACCACCACCACGGCTTATTAAGTTACCTAATTGACTGTTTTTAGAAAGCTCTTGATGCGTCCAGTCGGCACCTACAGAAAGGGAGGGGAAATACCCGGCTTTTCCCTGTCGCATGGCAGCCTCGGCAGCTTGGATATTTTGCATTGCAATTCTGATATCCAAGTTATTGTTTAACCCTTTTTTGATATACCCTTGCAAAAGAGGATCGGTAAAAACGACGTCCCAAGCAACATTAGCAAGTGAAGTACTATCATTTGAAACAACTTCAGTTCTGTAAAGATTCTCGGTTTTTAATTCTGGCCTATCGTATTTTTTAGCAACAAAGCACGACTGCATTACGGTAGCGGTTATAACAACTACTGCTATTTTAATTAACTTATTCTTCATTTTCTTTATTTAAAAGTGCGATATCAGTTTCCTGATTTGTTATCGGAAGTGGTTTTGTAGAAATTTTTTCTTGTAAGGTTTGGAAAACGATAAACAATACCGGTATTACAAAAATCCCAAAAATGGTTCCTATTAACATACCGCCAATTGCTCCAGTTCCAATAGCATTATTCCCAACAGCTCCAGCTCCTTTAGCTAACATTAAAGGCAATAATCCGAAAATAAATGCAAATGATGTCATCAATATAGGACGTAAACGAGCAACTGCACCATGAATAGCCGCTTGGGTGATACTCATTCCTTTTTTTCTGGAATCTACGGAAAACTCGACGATTAAAATGGCGTTCTTAGCGAGTAATCCAATAAGCATAATAAGTGTTATTTGTAGGTAAATATTATCACTAACATTGAAAAAATAAGCAAATAAGTATGCTCCTGCTAAACCAATTGGTAACGAAATTAGTACCGCAAAAGGCAACATATAACTCTCATATTGAGCGGCTAACAAGAAATATACAAAAACCAAACACAATAGGAAAATATACAATGTTTGACCGCCAGCACTTATTTCCTCACGAGTCATTCCTGAAAACTCATAACCATAACCAATCGGTAAGGTTTGACTTGCCACTTCTTCAACTGCTTTAATGGCATCACCTGAGCTGAAACTTTCATTTGGAGCCCCTGTGACTTTTACAGAAGTGAATAAATTGAAACGCTCTATCGCTTGAGGGCCAAATACTTTTACTAAAGTCACAAATTGTGAAATAGGAGCCATCTGACCAGTATTATTTCTTACCAATACTTGATTTAACGATTCGGGATTACTTCTAAATTCGGGTTCAGATTGGTAAACCACCCGAAATTGTTTTCCAAATTTGTTGAAATTAGAAGCATAAACGCCACCATAATATCCTTGCATCGTGCCTAAAACATCCGTGACAGTTAACCCTGATTTCTTTATGGTAGCAACGTTCAAATCAATTCGGTATTGCGGATAATTTGGAGAAAACGAGGTAGTTGCATATTTGATTTCGGGACGACTATTTAAGGCTACTAAAAATTTACTTTTTACTTTATCCAATTCCTCAATTGTTCCTCCTTTTTGATCTTGTAATTGAAATTCAAAACCATTGCTATACCCAAAACCAACAAGTGTAGGACGAGCAAAATAGAGGACTTTTGCATCTTTAACAGAAGCCGTACGCTTAAACAATTCAGCTATTACTGCATTTATTTCCTGATTCGCATCTTTACGTTCAGCCCAAGTTTTTAATTTTACAATTACCATTCCGTAATTACTACCTGTACCACTTATTAAACTACGACCTGAAATACGAAGTACTTCTTTTATTTCAGGAATATCTTTTACTTTATTTTCAATTTGCAATAATACATCCTCGGTTCTTTCTAATGAAGTACCGGGCGGAAGAGAAACGTCTGAAAGAATTGCTCCTGTATCCTCACCCGGAACAAAAGCCTTTGGCGTAATATTTAATAATAAGATAAAAATCCCTGCAAAAATGGCAATTCCTAAAAAAGCCAACCATTTACGTTTTATAAAAAACTCAACAGATCTTTTATACTTAGCGGTTGTTGTTTCAAACCCAACATTGAATGCCGTATAAAAGCGTTCTGCAAAACCTTTTTTCTTTGAGTTTTTATCGTGTTCTTTCAAGAAAATGGCACACAAAGCAGGAGAAAGTGTTAGGGCATTAATAGCTGATAATACAATTGCAACAGCCAAAGTTATTCCAAACTGCTTGTAGAAAACGCCAGCTGAACCACTAATAAAAGAAACAGGAATAAATACCGCTGACATAACAAGTGTAATAGAAATAATTGCACTACTAATATCTTGCATGGCACTATGAGCTGCTTTTTTGGGATCATGTTCCCCAGCTTCCATTTTGGCATGGACGGCCTCAACTACTACAATAGCATCATCGACCACAATTCCCACGGCCAATACTAAGGCAAAAAGAGTTAATAAATTAATGGTAAAGCCAAATAAACTTAGGAAAAAGAAAGTACCTACAATTGCAACAGGTACGGATATTGCTGGTATAAGGGTAGATCTCCAGTCTTGTAAAAAGATAAAAACCACAATAAAAACCAATAAAAAGGCTTCAATCAAAGTATAGATCACTTTAGTGATAGATTCTTCTAAGAAGTCATTTGCATTAATTAAGGTGGCATATTTTACCCCTTTCGGGAAATTTACTTCCGCTTCATTTAACACTTTTAAGGAACCTTCAATTACTTCTTGTGCATTAGATCCTGCAGTTTGTGCAATAGCAATTGCAATAGATTTGTTTCCATTTGTGTACGCATTACTGGCGTAATTTACAGCCCCCAATTCAATTTTTGCAACATCCCCTAATTTAAGGATTTCTCCGTTTTGGGTTGAACGGATAATAATTTCTTCGAACTCTTTTACATCTTGCAGACGCCCTTTGTATTTTAATGTATATTGAAAAGATTGGTTACTACTTTCACCTAACTGACCGGGAGCGGCTTCAATATTCTGCTCAGCCAATAAAGCTGTAATATCCGAAGGAACAAGTCCATAAGCTCCCATTACATCTGGCTTGAGCCAAATACGCATCGAGTAGTCTTTTTGTCCAAAAATCATTGCTTCTCCAACTCCTGCAACACGTTTTATTTTTGGTAAAATATTGATGTTAGCATAATTTTGAAGGAAAGTATCATCATAATCCGGGTTGTCGCTGTATAAAGATAAAATCAAAATATTGTCGCTTTGTCTCTTTGAAGTAGTTACACCGGCTCTTGTAACTTCTTGAGGCAACAAAGGTGTAGCACGTGAAACACGATTTTGCACATTCACAGCTGCTAAATCTGGATTTGTACCTAATTTAAAGTAAATATTAATAGCTGCTGAACCGTCATTATTTGATGTAGAAGTCATGTAAGTCATGTCTTCAACACCGTTGATTTGTTCTTCTAATGGAATTACTACCGAGCTCATTACAACTTCGGCACTGGCGCCTTGATAGTTTGCTGCTACAGTTACCGTAGGTGGCGCTATTTCTGGATACTGTGAAACAGGGAGTGAGATTAACCCTAAAACTCCTAAAATTACGATGATAATAGAGATCACCGTTGACAATACCGGTCTGTCAATGAATTTTGAAAACATATTTTGTTATTTATTCAATAATTAGTTTCTGAATTATTTTTTTGTTGGATTGATGATAGTTTTAAAATCAATAATTTCAGCCTTAATGAGGGTTCCTTCAGTTACTATCCCCACTCCTTCAACAAGTATTTTATCGTTTACATTTAATCCGCTATCCACTACAAAAAATTGACCTCCAGGAATTGCGCGAACTTCAATTGGGATTGCTTGCACTTTGTTGTTTTTATCCACAACAAGTGCAATGCGTTTGTCTTGTAATTCTAATGTTGCATTTTGAGGAATGACAATAACATCCACTAAATGTGTAGGGATTTGTATCGTCCCACTTTCTCCAGAACGCAACAATTTGTTTCCGTTTGTAAAACGTGCTCGTACATTAAACGATCCTGTTTGTGTGTTGGCTTGTCCGCTAAAGGTTTCAATTTTACCCTTTAGTTCATATTGCATCCCATTGCTTAAAATTAAATTTACCGCTCCCATTTTGTTTATTTTTTCTTGAAATGACTTTCCTGGAGTATTCATCATGATATCCAATTGTTCTTTTTCATTTACTGAAAAATAAGCATAAATCGTGCTCACATCCGAAATTCGGGTTAAAGGTTCAACAGTTTGGCTGCTTACATAACTTCCAAGTCTTAAAGGTAAAGTTCCTACAATTCCGTTAACAGGACTTTTTATAGTAGCATAATTAATTCTGGCAACGATACTTTGATACGTGCTTTTAGCACTAGCTAAATTTGCTTTAGCCGTTTCTAATTGCACATCACTGATGATGTCACGCTCTACCAAAGGGATTAAACGATTTACCTCCACTTGAGCAGCCGCAACTTTTGCTTTTGCAGCACCAGCTTCCTGGGTTGCTGTTTGAGTCTCTAATTTAAAAAGCAATTGCCCTTTTTTAACTTCTTGTCCTTCTTGCACATATATTTTTTGAATATATCCATCTACTTTTGCACGAATATCTATATCGGTAACGCCTTCTAAACTCGCAGGATATTCAGCTAATAAAGTTGTATTAGAGGTTGCTATCTCAACCACTTTGTATGACATAACAGAAGGAGCCGTTTGAGCCGTTTCTTTTTTACAAGAAAGCAAGCTTATTGATAATAAAATTACACTTATAAAATATTTTTTTTTCATCTGGGACTATTTACTAAAATTGATTAATTATTATTTTACTGTTATTATTTTCTATTTCTTTGAATTTATGAATGGTTTTAATCAATAATTCTTCGACTTCTATTACATGTTTTTTGTATGCTTTTGTATTTTCCAGATTGCACTGCTCTTCAGGACATGAAATGTTTTTTTCACGGTACGACTGCAATTTTTCGATTATTTGTTTTTCAAAATTAAGTATTTTTAGATAATTAGTCAGTCTTTCGCTAAATGGACTGGATTTGAAATATTTTTTCCGATCACCAGTCAACGTATAATAATTTATTTTGTCCATTTTTAGCAGTAGATTCAAGTTTGTAGAAATCGAACTTTTACTGGCGCCCAGTTTTTCAACTATTTCTTCAAAGGTTAATCCTTTTTTGCAGCCATCAATTATTAATAGTCCCAGAATTCTGGAGCCAAGCGGAGATAAATTATACAGTAACTCAAAATGAATTCCGAACATTTCAATAAGTTCTTCTCTTTCTTTAATGATATTGTTCATAATTTTTTTTGCAAAAGTACTATTTAGTTCGGCATTTACCGAACTAAGCGAACTTAAATCTATGTTAATTTATTTAACAAATTGTAGTTAATGAAGTTACTGCTTCTACAATAAAAATCTAAAGTTTATTCCTCATTTAGTTATAATTAGATTAAAAGTTAGTTGCTGAAAAAAAAATGCTTAATATTGAAAAGCGAACATTTATCCGTATTTTATTAAACCAAATGAATTTTATTATGAAATCTAAAAACTTCAAGAACTCTTTATTAATGATTTCTTTATTCTCTGCAACAGCAGTTATGGCGCAACACAACTATGTAAATACTCCGCCAGAGGTTTCCCCAATGTCAATGAAACCAGAAATGACTGAAATTTGGGAACCAGAAGTAAAAGGTATTACCCCGGCTAAAACCCTTGGAAATGCGCCTTCGGATGCGATTATTTTATTTGACGGTAAAAATTTAGCGCAATGGGTGAGCCAGAAAGATATAAATAAGCCAGCCGGATGGAAAATTGTTGATCAAGATTATATGGAAGTTGTTCCAGGTACCGGAGCCATTCAAACTAAAATGGTTTTTGGGGATTGTCAGCTGCACCTGGAATGGAGCGCGCCGGATGTTGTTTTAGATGGGGGACAGGCAAGAGGAAACAGTGGTGTATTTTTCCAAAACAGATATGAATTACAAATATTGGATTCCTATAATAATAGAACCTATAGCAATGGCCAGGCCGGAAGTATTTATAAAGATCATCCACCTTTAGTAAACGCCGTGAAAACACCATTAGAATGGAATGCTTATGATGTAATATATACGGCACCTCGCTTCAAAGCAGATGGTAAAATTGATGCTCCGGCAAGAATTACCGTGTTTTTGAATGGTGTTTTAGTCCAAAATAATACTACAATAAACGGGTTGACACTTTACATCGGTTTGCATAATTATCCCTCGGCTCATGGAGAGGATGTTATTTCGCTTCAGGATCATGATTCTAAAAATCAATTCCGAAATATTTGGATCAGAAAACTATAAAATTAAATACCAACGGAGTGCTAAAACGCTCCGTTTTTTTTAGCGCTACAGCACAATTAGCATTGTTCTGTTTTTGAAATCTAAATTACTTATATTTGTTGACCTAAAAAAAAACTTATAGTGAGTCAAATCAATAAGCTAAAAATATTCAATGATCCCATTTATGGGTTTATTACCATACCCAATGCCTTAATTTACGATTTAATACAGCATCCTTATTTTCAGCGTTTGCGCCGTATTTCCCAGATGGGCTTGTCGTATTTAGTATATCCCGGTGCCAATCATACCCGTTTTCATCATGCTTTAGGTTGTATGCATTTAATGCAAAAAGCGGTTGATGTATTGCGTTTTAAGGGAGTTTCAATATCTCCTGAAGAAGAAAATGCACTCTATATTGCCATTTTGTTACACGATATAGGACATGGCCCTTTTTCGCATGCTATGGAAAGAAGTATCGTTGAGGATGTACATCATGAGGAAATTTCCTTATTGTTCATGAATCAGTTAAATGTGGAATTCAAAGGCCAGTTGAGTCTAGCCATTCAGGTTTTCAAGGGGGAATATGACCGGAAATTTATGCTGCAACTTATTTCGAGCCAATTGGATATGGATCGTATGGATTATTTGAAACGCGATAGTTTTTATTCGGGTGTTTCAGAAGGCAATGTCAATTCAGAACGATTAATCCAAATGATGAATGTTGCTGATGATGTTTTGGTTATTGAAGAAAAGGGAATTTACTCTGTTGAAAAATTCTTAATGTCCAGACGATTAATGTACTGGCAGGTTTATTTACACAAAACCAGTTTAGTGGCCGAGTTAATTTTGACGAAAGTCCTAAAAAGAGCTAAAGAATTGACCTTAAAAGGAGTACAGTTGCCTTGCAGCAAGCCGTTGTCCTTTTTTATGGAAAATAAAGTTACGATGGACACATTTGATGCCGGGAGGTTAGATTTATTTGCACAATTAGATGATTTTGATATTATTGGGGCTTTAAAAGCTTGGCAAAAAGAGGATGATTTTATTCTGTCGTCTTTGAGTAAAATGATTGTCAACCGTGATTTATTAAAGATAAAATTAACGAGTGAAAAAGTCACTTTGGAAGAATTACAGCCGTTGAAAGAACGTTTTGCAGCAGAGCATCATATTTCTTTACAAGAAACAAACTATTTTATTTTTAGAGGAAAAATAAAAAATCAGGCTTACAGTAAACAGGCAGAACCCATACGAATTTTGAATAAAGACAAAACTATTGAAGACGTAGTCGATGCCTCTGACCAATTGAATTTGAAATCATTATCTAAATCCGTTACCAAATATTACATATGTTTTCCAAAACAACTGTTATAAATTCAGTATTTAAAACCTATTTTTTATATTTTTGTCGGGATGAAATTTACAGCAGAACAAATAGCAGGGATTTTAGAAGGTGAAGTTGTAGGAAATCCAATGGCAGAAGTTTCTAGATTATCAAAAATCGAAGAAGGCATCGAAGGATCACTAACATTCTTGTCAAACCCCAAATATCAGAATTATATTTATTCTACTAAAGCATCTGTAACAATTGTTAATGATACTTTTATAGCAGAGGCACCAATCACTACAACTTTGATTAAAGTGATTGATGCGTATTCCGCATTTTCAAAATTATTAGAATTTTACAATCAGGTAAAATTAAATAAAAGTGGGATAGAACAACCCTCTTTCCTTTCGGACAGCGTTAAATATGGAGAAAGTTTATATTTAGGGAGTTTTAGTTATGTAGGTCAAAATGTTGTTTTAGGAGAAAACGTAAAAATTTATCCCAATTGTTTTCTGGGTGATAATGTAGTAGTAGGGGATAATGTAATTCTATTTGCTGGTGCAAAAATTTATTCAGAGACCATAATAGGGAATAACTGTACGATACATTCCGGAGCTATAATAGGTTCAGATGGTTTTGGTTTTGCACCTAATCCAGACGGAACCTATACGAAAATCCCGCAAATAGGAAATGTTATTATTGAAGATAATGTTGATATTGGGTCTTGTACTACAATAGATAGAGCCACAATGGGTTCAACTATTATACGCAAAGGCGTGAAGCTGGACAATCAAATTCAAATTGCGCACAATGTTGAAATTGGGGAGAATACGGTAATAGCGGCACAAACCGGTGTTGCGGGTTCAACTAAAATTGGCAAAAACGGGATGATTGGTGGCCAAGTTGGAATTTCTGGACACCTAACCATTGGCAATAATGTACGAATTCAAGCGCAATGTGGTGTAGGAAGGAATATTAAAGACAATGAAATCTTGCAAGGAAGTCCCGCATTTGGGTACAATGATTTTAGTAAATCGTATGTTCATTTCAAAAATCTACCCAAAATTGTTGCGGAAATTGAAGAATTAAAAAAACAAATTTTAAACCAAAAAAATGGAAAAAATGGTTAAACAGAAGACCATCAAAACAGAAATCTCTCTAACTGGGGTTGGATTACACACAGGTAAAGAAGTGAAAATGACTTTTAAACCTGCTCCAGTTAATAATGGTTTTACTTTTGTTCGTGTAGATCTAGAGGGACAACCTATTGTGGAAGCTGATGCAAATTATGTAGTAAATACACAAAGAGGAACCAATTTAGAAAAGTTAGGTGTCAAAATTCAAACACCAGAACATGTTTTAGCGGCATTGACGGGTTGTGACTTAGATAATGTCATCATAGAATTGAATGCTTCTGAACTACCAATAATGGATGGCTCCTCTAAATTCTTTGTTGAAGCTCTTGAAAAAGCGGGTATCGAAGAACAAAGTGCAAAAAGGAATGTTTATGTAGTAAAAGAAGTAATTTCATTTACTGATGAAGCCACAGGCAGCGAAATTTTAGTGATGCCAAGTGATTATTACTGCGTTACTGCGATGGTTGATTTTGGGACTAAAATTTTAGGAACTCAAAATGCGACTATGAAAAATATTTCTGATTTCAAAACGGAGATATCTGAGTCAAGAACCTTCAGTTTCTTGCATGAATTAGAATCTCTTTTAGAGAACGGTTTGATAAAAGGAGGTGATTTAAATAATGCTATCGTATATGTTGATAAAGAAATATCAGCCGCTACAATGGAAAGTTTGAAACTCGCTTTTGGAAAAGAGCAAATAACGGTTAAACCAAATGGTATATTAGACAATCTGACTTTACATTATCCAAATGAAGCGGCAAGACACAAACTACTTGATGTGGTAGGGGATTTAGCTTTAATTGGAACTAAAATACAAGGTAAGGTAATAGCTAATAAACCAGGGCATTTTGTCAACACACAATTTGCGAAGAAAATGGCTAAAATCATAAAAATTGAACAACGGAATTATGTTCCTGTTTTTGATTTACATCAGGAACCACTGATGGACATTCATAAAATCATGGCAGTCCTGCCTCATAGACCCCCATTTTTATTGATTGACAGAATTATAGAAATGTCTGAAACTCATGTGGTGGGAATGAAAAATGTAACTATGAATGAAAACTTTTTTGTAGGTCATTTTCCTGAAGCTCCGGTTATGCCAGGTGTTTTAATTGTGGAAGCCATGGCACAAACAGGGGGGATTCTTGTTTTAAGCACGGTTCCGGATCCGGAGAACTATTTGACTTATTTTATGAAAATAGATAATGTTAAATTTAAACACAAAGTATTACCAGGCGATACTTTGATTTTTAAATGCGATTTAATTACGCCTATCCGACGAGGTATTTGTCATATGCAAGCAAATGCGTATGCAAATGGAAAACTGGTTGCTGAAGCAGAATTGATGGCCCAAATTGCTAAGAAACAGTAATTTTTTTGTTGATTTGGTTAATCGTGTATTCGGTTAATCGATTAAACAGTTAAACGATTAAACAAAGAATATGAATCAACCACTAGCATATGTTCATCCTGGCGCTAAAATCGCTAAAAATGTTGTCATTGAACCGTTTACAACCATCCATAATAATGTAGTTATTGGGGATGGTACTTGGATAGGATCTAACGTTACCATAATGGAAGGCGCAAGAATAGGAAAAAATTGTAATATATTCCCTGGTGCAGTAATTTCAGCAGTTCCACAGGATTTAAAATTTGGCGGAGAAGATTCTTTAGCAATTATTGGAGATAATTGTACCATAAGAGAATGTGTGACCATCAATAGGGGAACAATAGCATCCGGACAAACTACCTTAGGTAATAATTGTTTGGTAATGGCAACGGCGCATATTGCCCACGATTGTCACATAGGTGATAATGCTATTATTGTAAACGGAGTCGCTCTGGCCGGTCATGTAACCGTTGGTAAATATGCCGTTATTGGAGGATTGGCTGCCATTCATCAGTTTATCCATATTGGAGATCATGCCATGATTTCTGGTGGATCTTTAGTAAGAAAAGATGTTCCCCCTTTTACCAAAGCCGCAAAAGAACCTTTGTCGTATGTAGGTATTAATTCTGTGGGATTGAGAAGACGTGGTTTTACAACAGAAAAAATCAGAGAAATTCAAGATATTTACAGAATTCTGTACCAAAAAAATTACAATACCACGCAAGCTTTGGGTATTATTGAAGCTGAAATGGAGGCCACGCCGGAAAGAGATGAAATCATTGATTTTATTCGAAACTCTTCAAGAGGTGTAATGAAAGGCTATTCAGGAAATTATTAAGAATCAACAAATCAACAAATAAAAATAAAAATGGCATCTACATCAGACATTAAAAACGGATTGTGTATTAAATACAACAACGATATCTACAAAATCATTGAATTTCTTCATGTAAAACCAGGAAAAGGACCAGCTTTCGTAAGAACTAAACTAAGAAGTTTAACAAACGGAAAAGTATTGGACAACACTTTTTCTGCGGGTCATAAAATCGAAGAAGTTCGAGTTGAAAATCATAAATTTCAATATTTATATCCGGAAGGTGATGAATTCCATTTTATGAATACAGAAACCTTTGAGCAAATTTCCTTGAATAAAAATATTTTGGATTCCCCAGGATTATTAAAAGAAGGCGAAAATGTAATGGTAAGCATCAATACAGAGACTGATTTACCTCTTTCTGTAGATATGCCGGCATCTGTAATTCTTGAAGTGACTTATGCGGAACCAGGTATCAAAGGAAATACTGCTACAAATGCAACAAAATCAGCAACTGTTGAAACAGGAGCCAATGTAAATGTACCTTTGTTTATCAATGAAGGAGATAAAATTAAAATAGATACTGCATCAGGTTCTTATATGGAACGAGTTAAAGAATAGTTTGCAGTAATTAGTGTTCAGTAATCAGATATACTGGACACTGGACACTGAACACTCAATACTAAATAATAAATGAAATTCCAAAAAGTTTACTCTTTAGAAGCAATTGCAAATATCATCGGCTGTGAATATGTTGGTGATAAAAATTTTCCAGTGACTGGAATGAATGAAATACATGTTGTTGAATCTGGAGATATTGTTTTTGTAGATCACCCTAAGTATTATGATAAAGCGTTAAACTCAGCGGCAACTATAGTTTTAATTAATAAAAATGTAGCTTGTCCTGATGGAAAAGCATTACTGATTTCTGATGATCCGTTTAGGGATTTCAACAGATTAACAAAACACTTTAGACCTTTTCAGCACTCAAATGTATCAATCCCTGCTTCAGCTTCAATAGGTGAAGGAACTGTAATACAGCCCAATACATTTATTGGAAATCATGTTGTTATTGGAGAAAATTGTGTGATACATTCTAATGTTTCTATTTATGATTATACCGTAATTGGTGATAATGTAATCATTCACGCAGGAACAATTTTGGGTGCCGATGCTTTTTATTATAAAAAACGTCCTGAAGGATACGATCAATTACTTTCCGGTGGAAGAGTGGTTATCAAAGACAATGTGGGAATTGGAGCGCTTTGTACAATTGACAAAGGTGTTACTGGCGACACTATTATTGGTGAAGGCACAAAAATTGATAATCAGGTGCATGTAGGTCATGACACCGTGATTGGGAAAAAATGTTTAATTGCTTCACAAACCGGAATTGCCGGATGCGTTATTATAGAAGATGAAGTTACAATATGGGGGCAAGTAGGAACTACCAGCGGAATCACAATAGGAGCAAAGGCTGTTATTCTAGGGCAAACCGGAGTTACAAAATCGGTAGAGGGAGGTAAATCCTATTTTGGAACGCCAATTGAGGAATCAAGAGAAAAATTGAAGCAACTGGCCAATATTAAAAAGATACCAGAAATTCTTACTAAACTAAAATAATATGTCTGCAAAAGAAATCGTTCAACAATTTTATAAATCAGATGCTTTAATTGACAGCGAAGTCATCAAAGATTATTTGCACCCGGAAGTAATAGTAGAATGGAATAGCAGCAAAGGATTCATTCAGTTGGATTATAATTCTTTATTAAATTTATCTAATGATTTAAGCAAAGCGTATGTTCGTTCTAAAGTTCGAATAAGCCATATTATTGGTGAAAATAATTTAATTTCCGTGCGCTATTCTCATTTTGTCAAAACAATTGAAAATCCTAGAGAAGAGATGTTATTAGCACATTTTATAGCTATTTGGGAAATAAAAGACAATAAATTATACAGAGGGTATCAAATGAGTCAATTATCCTAATTTAGTGTCAAAAAACTGAACACTGAACACTGATTACTGCTTACTATTTTATACTTTTGCATAACAATTTTAAAAACTACATAAAAAATATATCATGAGTGTTTTAGTTAATAAAGATTCCAAAATAATTGTTCAAGGTTTTACAGGAAGTGAAGGAACTTTCCATGCTTCTCAAATGATTGAGTACGGTACTAACGTTGTTGGTGGTGTAACTCCAGGAAAAGGAGGGACAACTCACTTAGACAGACCCGTTTTCAATACTGTAAAAGATGCTGTAGAACAAGCAGGAGCTGATACAACTATCATTTTTGTTCCACCGGCTTTTGCTGCTGATGCAATAATGGAAGCTGCAGATGCAGGTATAAAAGTAATTATTGCAATTACTGAAGGAATACCTGTTGCTGACATGATAAAAGCAAATAGTTACGTAAAAGAAAGAAATGCTCGTCTAATAGGACCTAACTGCCCAGGAATAATTACTCCGGGTGAAGCTAAAGTTGGCATTATGCCAGGTTTCGTTTTCAAAAAAGGAACTGTTGGTATTGTTTCTAAATCGGGAACATTAACCTATGAAGCAGCAGATCAAGTAGTTAAACAAGGATTGGGAATTACTACTGCTATTGGTATTGGTGGAGACCCAATTATTGGAACTACAACAAAAGAAGCTGTTGAATTATTGATGAACGATCCTGAAACAGAATGTATTGTAATGATAGGTGAAATTGGCGGACAATTAGAAGCTGATGCAGCTCACTGGATCAAAGCTGATGGTAATCGTAAACCAGTTGTAGGATTCATTGCAGGAGTTACCGCTCCAGTGGGACGCACAATGGGACATGCAGGTGCAATCGTAGGTGGGTCTGACGATACTGCTGAAGCAAAGAAGCAAATCATGAGAGAATGTGGTATTCACGTAGTAGATTCTCCAGCTGAAATTGGTAAAAAAGTAAAAGAAGTTTTAGGTTAATCTAAACTCTAACTAAATATTATAAAAGCCTCGCATTTTGTGGGGCTTTTTTTATTATAAATTCAATTAAAGAAATATCTTTGCACTTTAGTAAATAAATCTGTTTTTCAGATGTAATCCTAATAAAAGTAAACATAAACGAATGGTTTCTAATGGACTTCGCGGTATTGCTGGGTATTTTTTTGCTGAAGCCAATTCAAATTAAAATAAAAAAAATGTATAAAGAGTTAAAAAAATTCAAAGTTACCAATCAGTTTTCATTCACTACAGAAGATAGTTTAGCCGAAGTTTGTAATGCTTCAGAAGGATCTGGAATATTTTTAGTATATGCCGTAGCAGAAGAGAAAGAGTTGATTATGGTGGGTTCTACCGGAACTGTCCAAAATAACGGAACTTTGAAAATCAAAAATGGAGGTCTAAAAGAAAAGATTGTTGAAGGACACCAATTTGCTAAAACAGGAAGAAAATATTCTTGGCCAGCGCAAATGAAAATTGAAGAGATCAGCACGCTAGAAGTGGTTTGGTATGAGACATTCAACGATAAAACTAAAGTGATTCCAACATTCATAGAAGGACAAGTTTTACAAAACTTCCTAGACGAAAATGGAAGATTGCCAAAATGGAATGTAGCTTTTTAATTATTTAAAGACTGTTTTTCAATATCTTACTTATAATTGCGTCACATTTTTATGTGGCGTTTTTTTTGTTTTATTATTTTTTAGAGTAAAATTCAAAATATTTCATAAATAATTAATTACTTTTGCACCCGTTATCACGAATCCTTCAATAGGATAGCAACCTGCAGCAACAAGCAAGGTGCTAAAACGATAAGCCAAATCCTTTGGAAAAAATGTTGTCTACATTCCCATTTTTAGCTTTGTTTTTCGTCGTAATTTTTAATTTTAAATTATTTTTATGACTTTATTTTCAAAAGACAAAGGAAATGCCTTTGCATTAATTCCTTTATTTGTTTTTATTTTTACTTTTTTGGGAGCGGGAATTATTCTAAATGATTTTTATGCTTTTCCATCGCCAATAGCTGTTTTAGTTGGTATCATTGCTGCTTTTTTATTATTTAAATCTTCTACTGAGGATAAAGTGGCTACATTAATTGCAGGGTGTGGTGAGAGTAAAATCATAACGATGTGCTTAATATATTTGCTGGCGGGAGCTTTTGCTGTGGTAAGTAAAGCCATGGGCGGGGTAGATGCTGTTGTGAATCTTGGAATAAATACCATTGACGTTGCTTATTTTCCATTAGGAATTTTCTTGATAGCTTCTTTTTTATCAACTGCTACAGGTACGTCAGTAGGTGCAATTGTAGCGATTGGCCCGATCGCGGTGGCATTAGCTGATAAAAGTGGAGCTTCATTACCGCTCATAGCTGGCGCTCTTTTAGGTGGTTCTATGCTAGGTGATAATCTTTCCATGATTTCTGACACTACAATTGCCGCTACACAATCATTAGGGTGTGATTTAAAAGACAAGTTCAAAATTAACTTGTTTATTGCCTTTCCGGCTGCGGTTTTGACTATTTTGGTTTTCTTTTATCTTGGTTTAAACTCGGATATTATTACCGTTGCCATTGCAAAAAATAATTTTTCCTGGATCGCGATTGTACCCTATATTTTAGTAATAGTATTGGCGGTTGTGGGTGTTAATGTTTTTTCAACATTGCTTATTGGTACTTTATTAGCTGGTATTATTGGATATTTTAGTGGTTTATTTACGCTCATGGAGTTCACTCAAAAAATATATGAGGGATTTACCAGCATGACAGATATTTTTTTATTGTCAATGCTTACGGGAGGTTTAGCTGCGATGGTAGATAAAGCGGGCGGAATAACATATTTATTAGTCCAAATAAAAAAAAGAATTAAAAACAAAAAATCAGCACAGGCCGGAATTGGCGCTATAGTTGGATTTGCTAATTTGGCTATCGCCAATAATACTGTTTCTATTGTAATTACGGGACCTATTGCCAAAGAAATTAATGATGAATACAATTTAAATCCAAAAAAAACAGCAGCAATTCTGGATATTTTTTCGTGTGTAATTCAGGGGATCTTACCTTATGGCGCTCAAATATTACTTATATTGAGTTATGCCAATGGTAGCTTAAATTTCTTTGATTTAATTAGTAATGCCTGGTATCATTTGTTTTTATTAATTTTCACATTAGTGGCTATTTACAGTTCGTTTTGGGACAAATGGACTAAGCGTTTCTTTAAAATTTAAGAGTTGAATTTGACTGTTATTGCTTTTGAATTTTTTTTAAAAAGGGAAATATTATATATTTGACCATTGTAAGATAGCCCTGATAGTAGTGGAAATCCTTTTATGTGAGCGATAGCGGTCATAAAAGATTGAAGCGGATAGCAGGAATAGCTCCAAATAAAATTTAAACTAATTTTTGAATATGAAATTACTAGAAGGAAAAGTTGCCATAATTACTGGTGCGAGTCGCGGAATTGGAAAAGGAATTGCGGAAATTTTTGCAAAACACGGTGCAAACGTTGCCTTTACGTATAGTTCATCTGTTGAATCAGCTTTGGCTTTGGAAAATGAATTGAACGCTTTAGGGATTAAAGCCAAAGGATATCAATCGAATGCAGCTGATTTTAATGAAGCACAAACTCTTGTAGATGCGGTTTTAGCTGAATTCGGAACAGTCGATATTCTGATAAACAATGCCGGAATTACTAAAGACAACCTATTGATGCGAATGTCTGAAGGTGATTTTGATCAAGTTATTGATGTTAACCTGAAATCGGTTTTTAATATGACTAAAGCCATTCAGCGTACTTTCCTGAAACAACGTTCGGGTTCAATTATCAATATGAGTTCAGTAGTAGGAGTGAAAGGAAATGCAGGACAAACGAATTATGCGGCTTCTAAAGCGGGAGTTATTGGTTTTTCGAAATCTGTAGCATTGGAATTAGGATCTCGTAACATTCGTTGTAATGTAATTGCTCCGGGATTTATAGAAACGGAAATGACGGCTAAATTAAACGAAGATGTTGTAAAAGGATGGAGAGATGGAATTCCATTAAAACGTGGCGGAACAACTGAAGACGTTGCCAATGCGTGCCTTTTCTTTGCTTCAGATATGAGTGCATATATAACCGGACAGGTTATGAATGTTTGTGGCGGAATGCTTACTTAAAATTCAATTAAAAGATTAAAAAATCAAAGATTTAAAGATTTAAAGATTTTTAAATTATAATTTATTATTTAATCTTCGAATCTTTTAATAAAGAATAAATGACCACAAACATGCTACTATTATTATTGCTTTCATTACTAATAGCTGGTGGTTTGTCATTTTTTCAATATATCTACAATGCCAAAAACAAATCGAAAGTCGGTTGGTTTTTGGCTTTTTTACGTTTTTTATCCATTTTTGGAATTTTAATGTTGTTGATTAATCCAATACTCACCAAAAATACCTTCGAAACGGTAAAAACGCCTTTACCGATTGTTGTTGATAATTCGAGCTCTATTTCTTTTTTGAATGCTAATGAAAATGCTTTAGAATTGTATAAAAGAATACACTTAAACTCAGATTTAAAAGAGAAATTCGACGTGCAAACGTATCAGTTCTCAGATGATTTTGAACCTACGGAAATTTTTGATTTTAAGGGAACTCAAACCAATATCGATGTTGTTGCCAAAAATCTAAAAAGCATTTATAAAAACACCGTATATCCAACAGTTTTAATCACAGATGGAAACCAGACTTCAGGTAATGATTATGTATTTAGTTTTGACCCATTAAATAAAGTTTATCCGGTAATATTAGGCGACACGACAAAATTATTTGACTTAAAAATCAATCAAGTGAACGTTAATAAATATGCTTTTCATAAGAATAAATTTCCTGTAGAGGTTTTTTTGCAGTATTCAGGAACTAAAAGTATAAAAGCGAATTTTGTTATTTCACAAGGAAATTCAGTATTCAGTACACAATCCATTACCTTATCACCATCCAAGAAGACAGCAACTGTACCCGTACTTTTGCCGGCTGATAAAATAGGATTACAGGTTTTTAAAGTTACAATTTCATCAAAAGAAAAAGAAAAAAACACATATAACAACACCAAGAATTTTGCAGTTGAAGTTATTGATCAAAAAACAAATATTGCCATAATTTCAGCTATAAATCATCCCGATTTAGGGGCTATGAAAAGAGCTATTGAATCGAATGTACAGCGTAAAGTAATAATTGTTAAACCAAATGAAATCAAAACATTACAAGATTATAATGTTTTGATTTTATACCAACCAACGACTGAATTCAAAACTATTTTTGAAAGTAATAAAGTTGCCGGAATTAATACATTTATTATTACTGGAAACAACACTAATTTCAATTTTTTGAATCAGCAACAGGATAATTTAAGCTTTAAAATGAGCGGACAAAAAGAAGACTATTTGTCGGTTTTTAATGCGCAATTTAATTTGTTTGCAGCGGACAATATTGGGTTTGAAGATTTACCGCCTTTGCAAAACGCTTTTGGAACCGTAACTACAAAAGGAGTTGTGTCAGTTTTGCTTTCATCTAAAATCAGAACAATAGATACGAATGCGCCTTTACTGGTTTTTGCAGAAAATCAAGGCAGGCGAGCCACTTATCTTTTGGGTGAAAATAGTTGGAAATGGCGCTTGCAAACACATGTAAATAATCAATCTTTTGAAAAATATGACGTTTTCATGGATAAGATTATTCAATTTCTGGCTTCTAATAATTCTAAAAAATCATTGGTTGTTGAACATGAAAGTTTTTATAATTCCGGTGAAGCCATTGAAATAACGGCACAATATTTCAATAAAAATTATGAGTTTGATGAAAAAGCCCGTTTGACTATAGCGGTAAAAAATACCCAAACCAAGCAAACGAAAAATTACGATTTATTGAAAGAGAGTAATTCCTATAAAGTTAATCTTGACGGATTAAAAGCGGGTTCTCATACTTTTACGGTAAAAGAATTAAATTCTAAAACTACGTATTCCAATAGTTTTGAAATTCTTGATTTTGATATCGAAAAGCAATTCGTAAATCCAGATGTGGATAAATTGACGCAATTAGCCACGCAAACACAAGGAAAAGCGTATTTTTCAGATCAAGTAGACGTATTGATTAAAACGCTTTTAGAAAATGAGGAATACAAGACGATACAAAAGAGTAGTGTTACCAAAACTCCTTTGATAGATTGGATGTGGTTATTGGTTTTAATTTCAATTTTACTGACAACCGAATGGTTTGTTCGAAAACACAACGGATTACTTTAATAAAACACAATTAAACAACATGGATTTTAGACTGAAAGTATTTTATACTGTTGCCAATCGGTTGAGTTTTACAAAAGCGGCAACCGAATTGTTTATTTCACAACCTGCGATTTCCAAACACATTAAGGAATTAGAAGAGGATTATAAAATCAAACTGTTTGACAGAAATGGATCTAAAATAGCATTGACAACTGCTGGAGAAGTATTATTGAAACATACTAAAAACATTTTTGAAGTGTATCGCGAAATTAATTTTGACATGAGCACGCTGATTAATCAACGTTCCGGATTGTTGCAATTAGGTGCCAGTACTACAATTTCTCAGTATATAATTCCACCACTTTTAGCTCGTTTCCATCAAAAATTGGAAGATATAAAAGTGAGTTTACTCAATGGAAACACGGAACAAATAGAAAACGCTCTATTAAAAAAAGAAATTGAAATAGGAATTGTTGAAGGACAATCTAAAAATAAATCTATTAAATATACCGAGTTTTTAAAAGATGAATTGGTTTTGGTGTGTAAGAGTACCAATCCATTAGTAAATCGTGATGAAGTGACTCAGGATGATCTTAAAAAGATGCATTTTTTAATGCGAGAACAAGGTTCAGGAACACTTGAAGTAATTGAACATGCGTTGAAACCATTTGACATTAAAATATCCGAACTACAAATTGAAATGCAATTGGGAAGTACGGAAAGTATAAAATCCTATTTAATGCACTCGGATTGTGTCGCTTTTATATCGATTCATGCCATCAAAAAAGAACTTAAAAACAATGAATTGGCTATATTAGATATTGAAGACCTGATTATAGAACGATACTTTTATATTATTACGCTACAAGGAAAAACAGATTCATTATCCGATTTGTTTATCCAGAATATTTCCAATTATTATAATTTAAAGTTATAGCAGATTATAATTTGCGATTGGCATAAATAGTTTTATCGTTTCACCTTTGTACTGTATTAATTCAACAACTTTACATTGGAAACGAATCGAAAAGCAATTCAGAAGGAATCTTTTATTTTTTTTAAACTAAATGCCAAATTGCAGCAACTCATTTTCGTTGCATTGCTTTTGTTATGCACCACAATTTTTATTTCTCCGCCTTTTGCTTTGGTACTAGGATTGATTGTTGCTAACCTTTTTGGACATCCTTTTTTAGAATTGAATCATAAAGCCACTAATTATCTGTTGCAGTTTTCGGTAGTTGGTTTAGGATTTGGAATGAATGTTGACAATGCTATTTCTGTTGGAAAAGAGGGATTTTTTTTTACAATTGCTTCTATTGTGAGCACTGTAGTTTTAGGAACTTTTTTAGGAAAATGGTTTAAAACGGACACAAAAACATCTCATTTAATTTCTTGTGGAACTGCAATTTGTGGAGGAAGTGCTATTGCCGCTATCGCTCCCGTAATCCAATCGAATGAAAAACAAACCTCAGTTGCTTTAGGAGTGATATTTATTTTGAATTCGGTAGCACTGTTTTTATTTCCTGCAGTAGGTCATTGGCTGGATTTATCGCAAAAAGAGTTTGGATTATGGTGCGCCATTGCTATTCATGATACGAGTTCTGTGATAGGAGCAGCGAGTAAATTTGGTCCTGAAGCCATGCAAATAGCCACAGCAGTAAAATTAGCACGTGCGTTGTGGATTATTCCTGTAGCATTGATTACCGCATTTATTTTCAAAAATAAATCCGGAAAAATAAAAATTCCGTATTTTATAGGATTGTTTATTTTGGCAATGATCGCCAATACCTATCTGCCACAAATGAAGAGTGCAGGACCACATTTAGTTTCATTTGCCAAAATAGGTCTGACGGTAACTTTGTTTTTAATTGGTACCGGATTAAATAGGAATGTATTGAAATCAGTAGGATTAAAACCGCTTGTGCAGGGAGTTTTACTTTGGACATTCATTGCAGTTGCAACTTTAATTTCAATTATTTATTTAAAATAGTTTTATGACGGAAGGTTTTTCGTTTGATCACATGAAATTGTAATCTGATATAATCATACAAAAGTGCAAACAATAAAAAGGTTGCGGCAACAAAAAGTGTTTTCATGCCTAGTAAATTATACAAAAAACCACCTAGAATACAGCCCATGAAAAAGAATATAATAATAGACAATCTCAAATAAATACTAATCTTTAATTTTTTATTTTCTTCGGGTTTTTTATAAAAAAATAATTGTGACAGTTCGATTCCCAAATCAGTAAAAAGCCCCGTTAAATGGGTTGTTCTAACCGTAGATTGAGATATTTTTGTAACCAAAGAGTTTTGTATTCCCATGGCAAAAAGCATCGAAAAAGCAATCCATTTTCCTTCAATGCTGGATAATTCAGACGCTAATCCAAAAATACCAATACCAATCAAAATAATCATTTCCAGTGAAATAGGAATGACATGAGATAAATCAGGATGTTTTTTAGAAATTAATTCTGCCAAAAAATTAGAGGTAAAAGCGCCCAACAAGAAGAAAATAGTAAATACAAAAAAGGTAATAGCTGCTATATAATTCTGTTTCATTATTTCTTCGGCAAAATAGGCAAAATGTCCCGTAACATTTGTGGTCAACGTGTGTACGGATAAAACTCCAGTAACATTTACAATTCCGGCAACAAAAGATAGTAAAGTGGCTAAACGCAGGTTATGAATAAAAGTTCTGTTTTTTCCTTGATGTCGAAACATAGTTGTACTTTTCTTGTTTTAATTAACAGAATCTTAAACTCAATTTTTTCTAATAACGATTTAAAGAAATACATTTGTACTTCAAAAAAATAAATTTAATGAAAAATTTTAAAATTAGACCTACACTTATCACTTTATCTGCTCTTGGAGTTGCACTTTTTCTTTTGTCGTGGGGCGTTATTGGTCATGAACGAATCAATAGAGCGGCGGTAATGGCACTTCCAAAACCATTGCAGACCTTTTTTTACAATCACATTGATTTCATTACCCAAGAATCTACTGTTCCGGATTTGAGAAGAAATGTTTTGAATGATAAAGCAGAGCCGCCCCGTCATTATTTTGACATGGAGAATTTTGGAGCTGTGGAAACGTTTCCTAAAACTATGGAAGAAGCGAAGCTGAAGTACGATGAGAAGTTTTTGACTAAAAACGGAATTTTACCGTGGTATATTCAAGATATGATGGTCAAATTGACTAAAGCGTTCAAGGATAAAAGAAAAAATGAAATTCTTTTTATTGCGGGGGATTTAGGTCATTATTTAGCTGATGCGCATATGCCGTTGCATACATCAGATAATCACGATGGACAAAACACAAATCAAAAAGGAATTCATTCCTTATGGGAAAGCCGTTTGCCGGAGTTGTTTGCTAAAGAGTATAAATTAAATGTACCAGAAGGAAAATATTTAGAAAATGTAGAGAAAGCTACTTGGGATATCATTTTGGATACGCATGGTCTAGTGGAACCTTTATTGGCTGGCGATAAAAAACTAAGAACTTCAACTGCTGAAAGCAAAATGTACGTAACGGATACCGCTGGAAATGTTGTCAAGAACAAATACGGAGGAATGTTATATTCCGACGAATATGCTGCTAAATTGCACACGGAGTTGAACGGAATGGTTGAACAACAAATGAAAAAAGCCATTACAGCCACTGCAAGTTTTTGGTACACGGCTTGGGTTAATGCCGGAAAACCAGATTTAAGTACTCTTGATACTGCCGAACTTACAAAGCGCAATAGCAAAACTTTAAAAAAGGATTTGAAAACTTTTGAAAAAGGAAATCTTTTTGGTTTAACAAACGAAAAAGAGTAACGATATATTTCCAAATAAAAAACGGGTGAGACTTCAATTTCACCCGTTTTCTTATGCTAATTAATTTTTTGATATTTCTTTTTTTTCAACATATCCGAGGCAGTTTGATAATACGAAATCGTTTCGTTTACTAAATCCGTTCTTTCTTTTGTGAGCGGTATTTGATCATAAAATATTTGAAAATCAGAAGCTACTTTTTGATTGGGTTTCAAAGTTAATCGAAATTGTTTGACGGTTTTTTTGGGTGAAATAATTGTCAACACATTGTCTTTAATCAATCCTAAATCCTGATAAGTAGCTATCAAAGCTCTTGGTTTATAGTCCGGTTTTAAAACATTCTGACCAAAGAATTTACTTTGGTAATCAAAATTTAATAACCCAAAAACTGTTGGCATAATATCAATTTGTGACATGAGATTAGTGTATTTTCTTGGTTCAACTAATTCTGGACTGTAAATCATTGCTGGAATTCTGTATTTATCTGCCGGAAGTTCTGTTTTTCCTGCACTCGAAGCACAATGATCGGCAATAATAACAAAAACGGTATTGGTAAACCATGGTTGTCTTTTGGCCATTTCAAAGAATTTTTTTAGGGAATAATCTGTGTATTTTACACCGCCGTCACGAGATTTTGCATCTCCGGGAATGTCAATTTTCCCATTTGGATAAGTAAATGGTCTGTGATTGCTCACGGTCATAATGTGATTAAAAAACGGTTTATTTGCGGCTGCTTCTTTGTTCATTTCCTTGATCGCTTTGTTATACATATCCTCATCGCAAACGCCCCAAATATTAGCAAAGGTGATTTCGTTGGGTTCAAATGTTTTTTTGTCCACAATTTCATATCCATTTCCTGAAAAGAAATCGCCCATATTATCAAAAAAGGAATCGCCGCCATACATGAATTTTACAGTATAGCCTTTTTGTTTAAAGAGCGTTCCGGTAGAGAATTTATTTTTATTGTCTTTCCTTTTTATAACACTTTCGCCGGGAGTAGGGGGAAAACACAAAGTAACAGCTTCAAGACCGCGAACTGTTCTGTTTCCCACGGCATAGAGATTTGTAAATACTAAACTTTTAGTGGCCAGACTGTCTAAAAACGGAGTGATATTCTTCTCGTTTCCATACATTTTCATAAACTCCGCACTGTAACTTTCAATAGTGATCAAAACTACATTTTTATGATTCTCGGGAGCTTCATTCTTTATTTTTCTCCAAGTTGATTCTCCTGAAATAGAAGAAATTTGTTGTTTTAATTGGGCAAAGGCTTCACTGTTAGGAACTGTTCTATAGAATTTAAAATAATCCAATTCACTTTTCATAAATGCAACATAAAATTTATAGAGCCCATTGGCTTGCAATTCATTGGCAAACATATTTTGAGAATTTTCTTTAGTCGATAAAGCGGGAATTGCCAATAATGAAAGTGCGAAGAAAAGCAGGTAAATTCCTGAAATTTTGATTTTTTGTACAAAAGAGGGAATGCTTTCAATATAGTTTTTTGATTTCTTTACAATAAAATAAGTGACTAATCCTGCACAAATAAATAGTGCAGAAAATAAGGGAATCACAGGATAAGACTGCATAATATTACCTATCACTTCATTAGTGTACACTAGATAATTTACTGCGATAAAATTGTATTTGACCCCAAATTCATTCCAAAAAAAGTATTCACTGATTCCATTTTGTAAAATTAAAACAACATACAAGAAGATGACGAAGGAAAATAACCAGTACCTGATTTGGTTTCGGTATTTTGGTAAAAAAAGTAATAATCCAAATAAAATTGCTTTTATGGAAATAAAAGCTGTTGCAATTTTTGGCAAAGCACTGCCATATTCGTTGAGTATCGTGTTTCCAAATGATACATAAAGTAATAAGGCTACTAATAATCCAAAAATAATGTACCCGTAAGGTTTAAAGTATTTTGTGTTGGAGATCAAAATAAGATAGAGCCACAAAAAGCCACTGACCAAAACAAAAACAAAAAAATCAGATAAAAATCCAAATATAAATAAGTTTAACGTATCAATCCAAGTAAATGAGGCTTGTGTGATGGGATGAAAAAAAAGTATAATTCTTAAAATAAAACTTATACTAACGTAAAACGCCACTAAATATAAGAATGGCGAAACTTTTTTTATAACCTCCATAGATTTTTTTGAACAAATATAGAGTTTATTAGTGCACTTTAATTTTAAGATTCACTTAAATTTCAGATTTAGATTCCGTTTATAATGTAATTATTTTAAATTTTTTTATTGTGATAAAACACCCAATTTCAGAATAAAATGCTTTAAAAATTGGAGATTTAAGAGGAAAAGATTAGTTGTTTATTGAAAAAGAACACACTACAATTAAGCACTGAGATTGTAGTACCGTTTTCCTAATTCATAAAAACAGACTAACTTAGTAGCCTGTTAGCAAGACTGGATTAGGATAATGGAGTAGTTTTATACTATAAAGAGCCTAGCTGTAGTGGTTATGAAAGTTTTAAACGCAAATAAAAAAACAAAAACAAAAAAATGAAAATAATAGCAGTCATTCCCGCGCGATACGCCTCTACACGATTTCCTGCTAAACTGATGCAGGATTTAGGCGGTAAAACGGTAATCTTAAGAACTTATGAAGCAGCTGTAAATACTAAATTATTTGATGCTGTATTTGTAGTAACTGATTCCGATTTAATTTATGACGAAATACGTACTCACGGAGGAAACGTTATTCGAAGCATCAAAGAACACGAATCCGGAAGTGATCGAATTGCAGAAGCAATAGAAAATCTTGATGTTGATATTGTAGTTAATGTACAAGGAGATGAACCTTTTATTGATGCGGAACCTTTAGCTAAAGTGATTGAAGTTTTTAGAAATGATTTGGATAAAAAAGTAGATTTAGCTTCGTTGATGCGCGAAATCACAAATGAAACCGATATTAATAATCCCAATAATGTAAAAGTTGTAGTGGATCAAAACGAATTTGCATTATACTTCTCGCGATCCGTTATTCCATATCCTAGAGACAAAAGTGTAGGCGTACGGTACCTGCAACATATTGGTGTTTATGCATTTAGAAAACAGGCGTTATTGGATTTTTATAGTTTGCCCATGCAATCATTGGAAGCATCTGAAAAACTGGAGCAATTGCGTTATCTTGAATTTGGGAAACGCATCAAAATGATTGAAACCACTCATATTGGTATTGGTATTGATACCCCAGAAGATCTAGAAAAAGCAAGGAAAATGTTGAAAATTGAAAGCTAAAAAATCCTTTTAATTAGGCAATTTTCTCGATAACAATAAGTTCGTTATGCACTTCAACTCTTGGAATAGTTCTAATTTTAAATTGATTTTTGTAAAATTCGGTCACATATTTTTTATTTCTTTGATTTTGATTCTCATCTAATAACATCGTATTAAAAAGAATAAAACCATGACTTTTTAAAAGCGAGCAGACCCTATTGGTAAAAAAAGGTTCAAATAAGAAATTAGGCATTGTAGTGTCCTGAAAAATATCAATGATAATCAAATCGTATTTAGTAGGGGTTTTTAACACAAATACAAAAGCATCCTCAATTACAATTGTAAGATTTTTTGTTTTATTCAAGTCAAAATAAGCATTGGCTATTGTAATTATTTCAGGATCAATTTCAACACCGGTAATTTTTCCTTTGTATTTTATTTCTTCCACCAATGTTTTGATGACACTTCCACCTGCAACGCCTAAAACTAAAACATGCTCCATGGACATAATTTTTTTGTATCCAATGTTTTTTAAGCCTAACCTCAGAATCCGTTGCAAACTGCCATAGGAATAATTTGTGCTTTGCGAATCCATGACCAGTTCCCCATTTGTCCAAGTCACCTCAATCGATTTGCTCAAAGCAGATTTGGTTTGATAAATAGTTAAAGGAATTATGTAGCTGAATATTTTTTTTAGCATTAGTCACTGTTTTACCCAAAAATAAGATATTAATTATTTATTTTGTACGAAAGCAAGCAAGAATGAAGAAAAAATTATACAAATGGATATTTACCAGACTAATGAGTTGGAAAGTAGTGGGTAGTATTGATCCCAATATCACGAAATGTGTCATGATGGTTCTGCCACACACCAGCGCTCATGATTTTTATTTAGGGATTTTTATCAGAGGAATAACCGGTTTACAAATGAATTGGGTAGGCAAAAAGGAGTTATTCCGTTTTCCTTTGGGATTTTATTTTCGATACATGGGTGGAGAACCGCTTGATAGGACAGGAGGGTTGAATAAAGTGGATACTATTGCGGCTATTTTTCAAAGAAAAAAGGTTTTTCGTCTGGCAGTAGCTCCGGAAGGAACCCGTAAAAAAATTAGCGAACTTAAAACAGGATTTTATTATATCGCTTTAAAAGCAAAGGTTCCTGTAATTCCTATTGCATTTGATTTTGGAAAAAAAGAAATTAATTTAGGAAAACCTGTTTTTCCTTCGGGAGATATTGAGGCTGATATAACCGTTTTGAAAAAACATTTTATTGGAGTAAAGGGTAAAATTCCAGAACTAGGATACTCATTTGAATAACTCTTAAAAAAAACTTAAAAATGTTAAAACCAATATAATTGATTTCTCGTAAGTGTATTAAAACTCTAAAACATACAACATGAAACATTTAGTTATTAGTACCACATTTTTAGTTTTATTTTTCGCTTCATGCGATAATAATGACTCTGATACTAGCCCGGCAGAATTAAATTTGGTGACATCCAGCAATACCTCTGGGAAAATTACGCTGACCAATTTATTAGCTACATCACCAATGGTCAAATCGTTTGCCATTGCTTCTTTGGATGCTGAAGGAGTTTCATACGATGCCGAAACCGATGCAGTCACTATCGCTTCAAGAACCAACAATCAATTAGAAACCTATTCCGGAATAAAAACAGCATTTACAGCCGGATCAACTAGTTTAACTGTTGCATTAAGCAGTGCAACTGGGGAATTTACAAATGCCAGAGAAACCGCTGTTTCAGGTAACTTAGTTGTAGTAGCCCAAGACCAATTGGCATCTAATGGCCTAATCAACAAGCTTTTTGTTTATCAAAAAAGTACCACAGGCTTTTCTTTGATAAAAACCTTTACTACTACATTTAAACTTTGGGGAATACACATCGATGGTGCTGATTTGTATGCAGTAGCGGATCTGACTGGTGATCTTGTACAGTTCAAAAATTTTATGACTACTGTTTCGGGTACAATTACGGCAACTAAGCGTGTGACTATTGCAGGGTTGATTCGTACTCATGGGATTACATATTCTCCAGCAGATGATGTTATGATTTTAACAGATGTTGCCAGTGCCGCTTCGGCCACTGATGGTGGACTAATTATAATTAAAAATTTCTCAACTGTTTTCGCTTCAACTGCTGCTGCGGGAACAATTGCAGTAACGAATCAAGTACGGATTTATGGTTCTAATTCACTTTTAGGCAATCCTGTGGATGTGGCTTATGACAGTGTTACAAAAAACATATATGTTGCTGAAAGATTAAATGCAGGAGGACAAGTGCTAACGTATAGTTTTCCTGTTGCTTCGGGTGATTTTGCTCCCGTAAATGCGAGAGCGGAAGCGGGTGTAACGTCAATTTTTGTCTTAAGAAGATAGATTTTTGTTTTCAAAAATGCTTTTTTAATCGATAACCCCAATTCTAAAATAAGAATTGGGGTTATTTATTTAATTTGGAACATAACTCTTGAAAGAGCCATTTTTATAAAAGATAACAATGGTGTCAATTTCAGAAGCAACAGATTCACCAGGACTATTTATTGGATCACTTTTTTTAGTTTCCAATGCAGGAATCAAAACAGTATTTTTTAGTTCAGAAAATAAATTCTCAGGGATTATATGATCACTGGCCGGAGCAGGAATATTTTGTTCAGGGACCTGATTAATAATTCTTTCTCTAGTGTTAAACTCTTCTGCGTTTTTTGGAAGGGTTCCTTTTCCATTCAGAATCCAATACAAATCAACATCAGGAAAAACATCTAAAATTTTAAGTATAAAATCCAAGCTTGGTTTGTTTCTCCCAGAAAGCAGGTGAGACAGGCTGGAGCGTTGGACACCAATTTTATCAGCAAAAGAAGAGGCATTTAAATTGTAGTAGTCCAGTATAATCTCTAACCTTTTTATAAAGTCTTCTATGTTTACCATTGTAAATTAATGTAAAAATTAACTAGTTACAAATGTAATCAAAAGAAGCTTACGTATCAAAATTAAAGTTGTAAAATGTATTTAAAAAGTGCAAATAACTAAAGTTAAACTATTAATAAATACACTCAAATAATTGATAATATATATTTTAAGTATTATAAAATAAATTAGTAACAATTGTTAACATTTACCGAATTTCCTAACTGGCTTAACTGGCGAAAAGTGTTTACAGTATTGAAATATGCTTTGTTTTAAATGTTTACAAATGTAAATACAAAGATGTTTACTTTTGTAAATCAAATAAAATGGTATGAATTTAGAAGAATTATTCGATCAGTTTAAGGAAGAATCCGTTCGTGGACGGTACGTCACTTTAACATCAATCGAGCCTTTGTTGCAAAAATTAAACACTAACAATCAACTTCAAATTATAGGAAAATCAGTTCTTGGAAAATCTATTTATTCGTATGAAATTGGAAAAGGAAAAACGAAAATTTTTCTGTGGTCCCAAATGCACGGAAATGAAAGTACAACTACAAAAGCGCTATTCGATTTTTTTAATGTACTGCATAGTGGTTCTGCATTAGCACACCAATTATTAGACTTCTTTACTTTTTACACCATTCCGATGTTGAATCCTGACGGTGCAACATTATACACAAGAGAAAACGCCAATAAAGTTGATTTAAATCGCGATTCGCAAGCGCTGACACAACCAGAAAGCAAGCTGTTAAGGGCAGCTTTTGATTCCTTTGAGCCTGATTATTGTTTTAACCTGCATGATCAGCGTACTATTTTTGGTGTAGATGATACCGGAAAACCTGCAACAGTATCTTTTTTAGCACCTTCCTATAATGAAAATCGAGATATAAATGAATCTAGGTTGAAAGCGATCAACTTGATTGCCGGAATAAATGAGGATCTACAGCGTTATCTTCCCAATCAGATTGGGCGTTTTGATGATTCGTTTAATATAAATTGCATTGGAGACACGTTTCAGTTTTTAGGAGTGCCCACTTTATTGTTTGAAGCGGGTCATTTTGAGAATGATTATCAAAGGGAAGAAACACGAAAATACGTTTTTATGAGTTTAATTTCAAGTTTTAGGATACTCTCCGAAAACGTTATAGTTGATAATGGAATTGACAAATATTTGAGTATTTCTCAGAATAAAGTCGTTTTTTATGATTTTATGTATAAAAACATCAAAATAAATTATGATGGTATCGAAATTATCACCAATTTTGCAGCACAATACAGAGAAGAGTTAATTGAAAATCAGGTCTGTTTTAATGCCTATGTTTCACAAATAGGCGATTTAGAGGATTATTTTGGTCATTTCGAATATGATGCTAAAGGAGCTTTATACAAAGATGGTTATAATGATATTCCTAAATTAAATCAAAAAGCTGATTTTTATTTAGATAATAACATGAAATTTGTTAACGGAATGATAAAAATATAATATTTACGTCTTTTTGTTGTTTTTATGTATATTTTTATACTTTGTTATAGTAATTAATAATATTAATTAAAGAATTATGAGTAAGTTTCGTTTAGATGAAGTAGATCACCAGATTTTAGATATGTTGATAGACAACACAAGAGTTCCATTTACGGATATTGCAAAAAAATTATTGATTTCAGCAGGAACTGTGCATGTTAGAGTAAAAAAAATGGAAGATGCCGGTATTATCATGGGATCCTCATTAGTGCTTGATTATGATAAATTAGGCTATTCTTTTATTGCTTATGTTGGTGTTTTTCTAAATAATACGTCTCAAACAAAGTTTGTTTTAGAGCGTATCAATGAAATTCCATTTGTAACTGTAGCCTCAGTCACCACTGGAAAATTTAATATTTTTTGTAAAATTAGAGCTAAAGATACCAAGCATGCAAAAGATGTGATCTTTATGATTGATGATATTGATGGTGTTTATAGAACCGAAACAATGATTTCCCTTGAGGAAAGTATAAATGATAAGAAGCGTTTGATGCATACTATTTTCAAAAATATGTAATTACTCTTGAATGCACTATATTATAAATATAACCTCAAGTTAGTTCTTGAGGTTTTTTTATGAAAAATTAACTAAACCAACTACAACAAAATTATGTACACACTACCCAAACTTGAACGTTTTAATCAAGATGTCCTCTCTAAATATCACATTTACAATAGTGTTTTTATAACATTGCCATTTCACTCCATAGATAATACGGGAGCTTTACTTCCTTTGTTTACAGATATTTGTGATACAGGATTTAAAAAGCAAGAAACTCCAAAAGAAATTTTTGATTTTTTTGCCAAAAGATATTTACATGATCCTTCAGAAACAGAAAAAATTGATATTATGTTTCGTTTTATTCAATATATCGAACGCCAAATTGTTTTGTTTGATGCTATTGAAGATGCTGCTTTTCCGGTTGTTAATAATATGGAAGGACGAGGATCTTTGAGAGATATCAAAGAAAAATCAGATGCGAAAGACAAGGAAGAGGAATTGATTGCTTTTCTGGAGGATTTCAATGTAAGGACAGTTTTGACGGCGCATCCGACGCAATTTTATCCCGGAGCAGTTCTTGGAATAATTACTGATTTGACTGAAGCGATTCGGAAAAATAACTTACTTGCAATTAAACAGTTACTGGCTCAATTAGGAAAAACACCTTTTATTCAAAACGAAAAACCAAATCCTTTTGACGAAGCAGTAAGTTTGATCTGGTATCTTGAAAATGTTTTTTATCAAACTTCAGGCGAGATCGTACAGTATTTGCAAAAAAACATTTTTAACGGCAATTCCATAAAGAATCCTTTGATTAAACTTGGATTTTGGCCAGGCGGCGACCGTGATGGAAATCCATTTGTGACTACTGAAATAACGTTAAAAGTAGCTGAACGTTTGCGAACCTCCATTTTAAAGTGTTATTATATCGAAATTAGGAATTTAAAAAGAAAGCTAACCTTTTCAGGAGTAAATACTTTAGTGACTGAACTGGAACAAAAACTTTATAGATCTGTGTTTTATTCTACAGGAGAAATTTTCATTACTTTAGATGAATTCAAATCACAATTAAATAAAATTAAACAAATAATTATCGACCAGCATCAATCGTTATATTTGGATGAATTGGACGCACTTTTAATAAAAGTGAATTTATTTGGATTTCATTTTGCGTCATTAGACATACGTCAGAACAGTAAAATTCATGATGCTGTGTTTAAAGATATAGTGGATTTTTATTTAAAAACAAATCCCTCTGTTTTTCCGAAAAATTATTTTGAATTAACAGAACAGGAGAAATTTACGATTTTAGGAAATGTAAGTGGGAATCTTGATGCTACTGTGTTTTCAAATGAAATGTCGCGTTTGACAATCGAATCCATTCAAACGATAAAAACAATTCAGGAAAAAAACGGAGAATTTGGCGCTAACCGGTACATTATCAGTAATAATGAAAGTGCACTTAATGTTATGGAGACCTTTGCGTTGTTTCGTTTGAGCAATTGGGAAAATCCTCCCGTTGATATTATTCCGCTTTTTGAATCGGTTAATGATTTGCAAAATGCACATGCTATCATGGAAAAATTATATACTAATCCTGGTTATGCGAAACATTTAACGAACAGAGATAATAAGCAAACCATCATGCTTGGTTTTTCTGACGGTACAAAAGACGGAGGATATTTGATGGCGAATTGGAGTATTTACAAGGCCAAAGAAGAACTTACTACAATTTCCAGAAAATATGGTGTAAAAGTAATTTTCTTTGATGGTCGAGGCGGTCCACCAGCGCGTGGCGGAGGGAAAACACATAAGTTCTATGCTTCATTGGGGCCTAATATTGAAAATAACGAAATTCAGGTTACTGTACAAGGTCAAACGATTAGTTCTAATTTTGGGACTTTGGATTCCTGTCGCTACAATTTAGAAAATTTATTGAGTGCCGGAGTAACCAATCAGGTTTTCAGCAAAGGTCAAAATGAATTGACTTTGGACGAAAAAAACATAATGGATCAATTAGCTGGTTTAGGATATGAGAAATATTTAAGCTTTAAAAATCATCCAAAATTTATTCCTTATTTGGAGCAAATGAGTACACTAAAATATTATGCTAAAACAAATATTGGAAGCCGCCCTTCTAAGAGGAGTAAATCAGAACATTTAGATTTTGCTGATTTACGCGCAATTCCTTTTGTAGGTTCTTGGAGCCAATTGAAGCAAAATGTACCCGGATTTTTTGGTGTAGGTACGGCGCTAAAACATTTTGAAGATACTGATCAGTGGGATAAAGTTCAGGATTTATATGATAATTCGTTGTTCGTTAAAACCTTGTTAGAAAATAGTATGATGTCATTGGCCAAATCATTTTTCCCTTTGACTGCTTACATGAGGAAAGATCCCGAATTTGGAACATTTTGGCAAATTATTTATGATGAATTTTTAGAAACAAAAAGATTACTTTTGAAAATTGCAGGTCATAAAGAGCTTATGGAAAATTATCCTGATGGTAAAGCATCTATACAAATTAGAGAACGTATAGTATTGCCATTGTTAACAATACAACAATATGCTTTATTGCGTATCAATGAATTAAATAAAGAAAACATTCCCGACGAAAGTTTGATAAAAGTATATGAAAAAATTGTAACTCGTTCTCTTTTTGGAAATACTAATGCCAGTAGAAACTCTGCTTAAACAATAAAAAATGAAATTATCACAATTGCCCACAAACGAATATGCCTCTTTTTATTCTCCGTATTTAAATGCTTTGGGAGACGTAACTTTGATGGAAGAATTAGAAATTTCCTTGCATGATTTTATCCGTTTCGTACAAAATATCCCAATGGATAAATTTGATTATAGATATGAGCAAGGGAAGTGGAATATCAAGGAAATTATTCAGCATGTAATTG
This sequence comes from Flavobacterium sp. RSP49, assembly GCF_003968735.1. Lineage (NCBI taxonomy): Bacteria > Pseudomonadati > Bacteroidota > Flavobacteriia > Flavobacteriales > Flavobacteriaceae > Flavobacterium > Flavobacterium sp. RSP49. The sequence goes on from NZ_RYDN01000001.1 coordinate 171,051, forward strand.
ATACGGAGCGCATATTTGCCTATCGTGCGTTGCGCATTTCCAGAAATGACCAAACAGCTTTGCCTGGTTTTGATGAAAATGATTATGTAAATAATACTGAAGCTGCCAATAGAAGTATTCAGGATTTACTGACTGAATTTTCAGCTGTGCGACATTCGAATTTGTTTCTTTTTAAAAGTTTATCTGAAGAACAATTAAAGAGAATCGGAACCGCTTCGAATGCTACAGTATCGGTTCGGGCCATTGGTTTTATTATGATTGGACATCAAAAACACCATCAAAAAGTTTTTCAGGAAAGGTATTTATAATTTATTCGAAACAAGTTGACCAGATTTCCAACTTGTTTTCAAATGACATGGTATTTGCAGGACTGGTGGAAGGCATCACATGATACGTGATGCCTTTTATTTGTCCAAATTTTTTCATAAAATATTTATGACTTTCTTTTCCGTTAAAAATGATTTTATTAATTCCTGGGAATTCTTTAAATAAGGTTTCAAAATCATTTTCTTTTTGGTTTTTGACGTGAATATCCAAGCTTCCTTTTCTTTCGCAATTTTCTAAAACATCCCATAATCCAATTTTATTTTCTTGAAGTAATTTAATCTTCTCTCCGAAGATTTGATCTATTGGCAAATTATTTAACAGCGTGTACATAATTTTCCAGAAATGATTTCTTTGGTGTGCATAATATTCCTGCTTTTCTAATGACGCGATACCTGGCATAGTTCCCAAAATCAAAATTTCAGTTTCAGAATTTATAAAAGGCGGAAAGGAATGTATCATAGTAAAATTTAAAGAACTGCTTTTTCTTTTTCGAGTATGGCCAATGCCAACCGGATTTTTCCATACTCTATTTTTTCTTCAAAATAATCAAAATAAGGTTTTAAGGCATTTGGTGATTCCAGTTTTATTTGCGCTTCAGCAATTTGAGAAACTTCTGCATCAGATATAAATGGTCTTAAATCGATGTCCGCACCATCAACATACAGTTTAGCTAAATGGGACATAATTGTACTTAATCCTAATTTTCTTTTTTGGGCAATTTCCTCTACAGAGAATCCGGTAGTATAAAGTTCTAATGTTTCTTTGTAGGTTGTGGCTTCTTTTTTCTTTTTAGCGCCTTTTGCTTTCTGGAAATCTTGGATAACTTTTATAAAAGCATCGCCATATTTTTCTAGTTTTGCTTTACCAACGCCGTCAATTGCCAATAATTCTGTTTCGCTCATCGGTCTTTCAATTTCCATTTGGCGTAAAGTCGCATCACTGAAAATAACATAAGCCGGAACAGATTCTTCCTTAGAAATTTCATAACGTAATTTTCGTAAGGTTTCAAAAAGTGAATTTGCAACGGATTTGCTTTGTTTAATTTCTTGCTTGTCGATATTGATTTTTTGAACTGTGGTCAGTTGTACTTTCTCACCTTCAAATAATACTTTTTTTGCAAAGGCTGTCAATTTGATTTTGTTTTGCTGGTGAAAAGCAATTTCACAATAGCCCAAATTGATCAATTGTATCAAATATTGATTCCAGTCATACCATGATAAATTAGCACCAACACTGTATGTTTTCAGGTTTTGGTATCCCTTTTCATAAATATAAGCATTTTTTGAACCGCGTAAAAAGTCAATGATTACTGGTAATGGTTCTATTTCCTTCAACCGAATAATTGCCGATAAAGCTTTTTGAGCGATGACCGTTCCATCAAAAAAAAGTGGTGGATTTTTACAAATATCACAGTTTCCACAATTCTCTGTAACAAGTTCGCCAAAATAGGAAAGCAATATTTTTCTTCGACAACTCAATGCATCGGCATATTGTTTCATCCGTTCTAATTTGGCGAGTTGCACTTCAGTATTCAAACCTTGAGAGGCAAATTTTTGCAACTGAATCAGATCGCCATAACTTTCGAATAATACCGTTTCTGAGGGTAATCCATCGCGACCGGCACGACCAATTTCCTGATAATAGCCTTCAATATTTTTAGGTAAGTTATAATGAATGACCCAGCGCACATTGGATTTATCAATTCCCATTCCAAAAGCAATGGTAGCGCAAACCACCTGGCAATCATCATTGATAAATTCATCCTGTGTTTTAGAACGAATTTTCGTGTCTAAACCTGCGTGATACGCTTTGGCATTCACGCCTGTTTTTTGTAGTTTTTCAGCCAATTCTTCGGTTGTTTTTCTGCTTAAACAGTAGATAATTCCCGATTCATTGGGCTTTTCTAGGATGAAATCTGTAATTTGTTTGACTCTGTCCAAAGCGGGACGCACTTCTAAACTTAAATTTTTTCGATCAAAAGAAGCAACAAATATTTTTGGAGTTATCAAATTTAATTGTTGGCTAATATCTTTTCGTGTAGCCTTATCAGCCGTTGCAGTTAAAGCTAATATTGGAGTAGAAGGAAAGCGCTTTTTGAGGTATCCTAAATTAGTATATGCAGGACGAAAATCATGTCCCCAAGCTGAAATGCAATGTGCTTCATCAATAGCAATTAAACTTATGGTCAAACTATTGAAAAGATTATCCAGAAACGACAGGCTTTCCGGAGCGATATACACTAATTTAATTACATTCAATTTTAACCTTTCGATATAAAACTGACGTTCATTTTCAGTTTGGCTACTGTTAATGAAACAGGCTTCAATACCATTTGCTTTCAGACTATCGACCTGATCTTTCATCAAAGCAATCAGTGGAGAAATTACGATTGTAATTCCCGGAAAAACCAATGCGGGCAATTGAAAACAAATTGATTTTCCTCCACCTGTAGGCATAATTGCCAATGTATCCTGTCCGGAAAGTACACAATTTATTATCTCTTCCTGGTTTGGGCGAAATTTTTCAAAACCAAAGTTTTCTTTGAGTTTGGCATATAAAATTTGATTAGTCATTTTGGCGTATATTTAGAAGTCTAAAGTTATAAAAAAAGGAACTCGTGAATGAGTTCCTTTTAATAAATATATTTGAGAAGGGATTAATTAATCCTCTTCATTGTCATCGTCATCATCTGAAAAATCTTTTTCGTCAGCATCTTCATCATCTCCATCATCTCCATCTTCATCACCTCCTGAATCAGCATCTGGGGTGTCATTAGCATCATCCTCGTCATCATCATCCATATCATCCTCTAAATCAAGTCCTTTAATTGGTTCAACAACGTCATCGATGATTATTTCATCATCTTCATCATAATTTTCAATTCTATCAGCCAGTTTTGTGCTCACTTTTACTAAATAAATGGTATCTTCAGTTCGTACTTCAACTGCTTCAACTAATTCATTTTTAGCGTTTCTAAAACTAATAATATTTGAATCATCATAACCATCTGGAAATTTATCAACCAATAGGTTTAAAATTTCATTGGTAAGTTTGGCGTAATCAACAATTACTCTTTTCATAAAATATTCTATAAATCTAATAAATAAGCGAAAATTAAAGGCGCTACAATGGTAGCATCGGATTCAATAATGAATTTGGGGGTTTTTATATCTAATTTACCCCAAGTAATTTTTTCATTTGGCACCGCCCCAGAATACGAACCGTAACTGGTTGTTGAATCTGAAATCTGACAGAAATAACTCCAGAAAGGAATGTCGTGCATTTCCATATCTTGGTATAACATTGGTACTACACATATTGGAAAGTCTCCAGCAATACCGCCACCAATTTGAAAGAAACCTACTCCATTTGTACTGTTTTTAGGATACCAATCAGACAAGAATACCATATATTCGATACCAGATTTCATTGTTGAAGCTTTTAAATCTCCTTTTATTACATAGGATGCAAATATATTTCCCATGGTACTGTCTTCCCATCCCGGTACAATGATAGGTAAATTTTTCTCAGCGGCTGCATACATCCAGCTGTCTTTTAGGTCAATTTCATAGTATTCTTCAAGAACACCTGAAAGCAACATTTTGTACATAAACTCATGCGGAAAATATCTTTCGCCTTTATCATCCGCATCTTTCCATATTTTGTAAATGTGTTTTTGCAAACGACGGAAAGCTTCATGCTCCGGTATACAAGTATCCGTTACTCGATTTAATCCTCTTTCTAATAAATCCCATTCGTCCTGCGGAGTCAAATCTCGGTAATTAGGAACTCTTTCATAATGAGAATGAGCGACTAGATTCATCACGTCTTCTTCGAGATTTGCACCAGTACACGAAATAATATGCACTTTGTCCTGACGAATAATTTCAGAAAAAATCTTACCAATCTCGGCAGTACTCATAGCTCCAGCCATGCTCACCATCATTTTTGCACCATTGGCTAATTGTTGTTCATATGCCTTAGCGGCGTCAACTAAAGATGCAGAGTTGAAATGCAAATAATGCTTTTCTATAAACTGACTGATTGGTCCTTTGCTCATTTTTTTTTATTTAAATACTTAGAAATCAATTTGTTAAAATTAGTATTTCAAATTTAACGAATTTTTATATTGAATAATTGTTGTTTATTTTTTGTCGTACCCTAATATTTTCAAAACATCGTCAGAGGTTTGTTGTTCGGAGAAAACCTCAGTGGCTAAAATACCATTTTCGTCTCTGTCTATTAATATATGTTTGGGTTGCGGAATCAAACAGTGATGCAAGCCACCGTATCCGCCAATCGTTTCCTGATAGGCCCCAGTATTAAAAAATCCGATGTATAACGGTTTTTCTTTGTTGTATTTGGGGAGATAGATCGCGTTCATATTTTGCTCGGAGTTGTAATAATCATCACTGTCGCATGTCATTCCTCCTAATAAAACTCTTTCGTAAGTTTCATTCCAGCGATTCACAGCCAGCATGATAAAACGTTTGTTTATAGCCCAAGTGTCCGGTAGCGTTGTAATGAAAGAGGAATCAATCATGTTCCACTTTTCTCTGTCATTTTGTTGTTTTTGATACAATATCTGGTATATTGCACCGCCACTTTCTCCTACTGTGAAGGAACCGAATTCAGTGAAAATATTTGGAACGTCAACCTCGGCTTCATCGCAGGCAATTTTGATTTGATTGATAATTTCGTCAATCATATATTGATAATCGTACTCGAATGCTAATGAATTTTTGATCGGAAAACCACCGCCAATATTGAGTCCATCAAGTGTAGGGCACTCTTTTTTTAATGCAATATAAACTTTGATACATTTTACTAATTCATTCCAGTAATAGGCATTATCATTTATTCCTGTATTGATAAAAAAGTGCAACATTTTTAGTTCCAATTTTTTATTTTCCTGAATTTGTTTTTTGTAAAAATTGACAATGTTTTTATACCCTATGCCTAATCTTGACGTGTAAAACTCAAATTTAGGTTCTTCTTCAGCAGCAATACGAATTCCGATTTTGAATTTCCCTTTTATTTGCTCTTGTAAAAGATCAAGCTCTTCATAATTATCAATAATTGGAATTGCATTTTTATGACCATTATTTATTATGCGGGCTATATTTTCAATGTACTGATCTCTCTTAAAGCCATTGCATATCACATAGGTGCTTTTATTAATTTTTTCGTTTGCCAGTAAGTTCTCAACAATATTGATATCAAAAGCAGATGACGTTTCAATATGGATGTTATTTTTAAAGGCTTCATTCATTACAAATTCAAAATGAGAACTTTTAGTACAATAGCAGTAATAATATTTTGCCTCGTATTTGTTTTTCTCCATCGATTTACGAAACCAGCTTTTGGCTTTGTTTATGTTGTTGGAAATTTGAGGTAAGTAGGTGAATTTTAATGGAGTGCCATATTGTTCTACCAATTTCATTAAATCGATATTATGAAACTGAAGGTTGTCTTTGTTTAAAGTAAATTCTTCCTGTGGAAAATAGTAAGTTTGATTGATTAAATCAGAATATTTTGTATTCATTAGATGTCATAAATTTATAGATTAAAGTATTGTAAAATAAAGAAACCTATAATTCAAACCCGAATATTTGCATAGATAATCTGAAGTTTTTCGTGATCTGCTTTCATGTATTGAAAAACATCAAAACTAAAGTTTCCTTTGATTGAATAAAAACGCTTCAATATTCTTAGAAAAGAGATATTGTTTCGGGTTTTATTACAACTATAATTTTGTTTGTTTTGACTTTTTTTCATTACTGCAAATGTAAAAAATATTATATACGCAATGCAATCCTTTTTATAAAAAATAATTAAGATTTATAATCCTGAAAGGCTTTAAGAATTAATTCATTTTCAACCATTTGATTGATTTTTATTTTTCCGATACCTTCTATCAATGCGAACTGGATGTTTCCATATTCGTTTTTTTTGTCGTGAATCAGTAATTCTAAGATTGGTTTGATATCATTTTCTTCAAAAACGATGTCGGTATAGATAGCCTTTATACTGGATTTTATCTGAGAATATTCTTCTATATTGATCAGTTTTTTATGTAGTGAAAGGTAACTCTCTAATATCATCCCAACGGCTATGGCTTCACCGTGTAATAAAGTTGTTTTGTTATCATTTTCCAAAAAATAACTTTCAATGGCATGACCCAGTGTGTGACCAAAATTCAACGCTTTTCGGATATTTTTTTCGGTAGGATCTTGCAGTACAATTTCATTTTTTATCTCGACTGAACGGTAAATTAATACATCAAAATCCGCAAAATCTATGGTCTTTAAATCTAAAAATTGTTCCCAATATTCTTTATCATAGATCAAACCGTGTTTCAGCATTTCGGCAAGACCGGAACGCATTTCGTTTTGTGGCACTGTTTCTAAATATTGAGTATCAATAAGCACCATTTGAGGTACATTAATAACGCCGATTTGGTTTTTTAAATTTCCTAAATCTACTCCGTTTTTGCCACCTACAGAAGCATCAACCATTGCGAGTAAAGTGGTTGGAACGTGAATAAAATCAACACCGCGCTTGAAGGTTGATGCTACAAAACCACCTAAATCAGTGACAACGCCACCGCCTAAGTTAATGATAAGGCTTTTTCTGTCAGCCCCAAGTTCCGTGAGTACTTTCCAAATTTGGACGCAAGTCTCAATATTTTTATTTTCTTCGCCAGAATCAAATTCAATAATTTCAATAGTAAGATCAGTTTCCAGAACAGGGAGAAAATGGGGCAGGCAAAACTCATTAGTATTGCTGTCAACAATAATAAATAGGTTAGAGTATTTATTTTCTTTTAAATGAAGATTTATTGCTTCATATCCTTTTTCGTTGAAATGTATCGGGTAACTGTTGGCTTGAATTGATTGCATCTGTATGGATTAATTGGAACCGCAAAATAAGGCATTTTTTGCTAAATAATATTCAAAACTCTGTCTATATTTGTACAAAAATCTAACAAATAATGGAAAAAATATTCAATAATACTCAAGTTGCCTTTTCATTAAAAAGTGATACGGAACTTGACAGAGCTTATTTTCTTTTCAAAATGATTGCTAATCAGCCTCTGGTACGTATTGGAACTGCAGTTACAAATTTTGCCCTTAAAGCCAATCTTCCTGTTGAAGGTTTGATTCGCGCTACGGTTTTTGACCATTTTTGTGGTGGGATAAATGAAGTGGACTGTCTTTCGGTGGTAGATAAAATGTATACCAAAGGCGTTTCCTCTGTTTTGGATTATTCTGTAGAAGGAAAAGAAGCCGAAGATCAATTTGATGCCGCGCTTGAAATGACTTTAAAAACTATTGAATTTGCCAAAGAACGCCAAGCCATTCCCTTTGCCGTTTTTAAACCAACCGGTTTTGGACGTTTTGAATTGTATGAGAAATTAGGCGAAAAACAATCATTAACTCCAGAAGAACAAGCAGAATGGGATAGAGTGGTAGCCCGTTTTGATTTGGTTTGTAAAGATGCCCATTCTAAAAATGTAGCTCTTTTGATTGATGGCGAAGAAAGCTGGATGCAGGATGCGGCTGATGATTTAGTGACCGAAATGATGCGCAAATACAATAAAGAAAAAGCCATTGTTTTCAATACATTGCAAATGTACCGTTGGGATCGTTTGGATTACTTGAAAAAATTACATGAACAGGCTATAAAAGAAGGTTTTTTTATCGGAATGAAATTGGTTCGTGGTGCGTACATGGAAAAGGAAATTGTTCGTGCCGAAGAAAAAGGATATCCATCACCTATATGTGCGTCTAAAGAAGCTACGGATGAAAATTATGATACAACTGTTGGTTATATGATTGAGCATTTAGATACGATGTCAATTTTTGCAGGTACCCATAATGAGTCCAGCACTTATGCGCTAATGGAATTAATGGAGGAGAAAGGAATAAAAACTAATGATGACAGAATCTGGTTTGGACAATTGTATGGTATGAGCGATAACATCAGCTACAATATGGCCGCTAATGGCTATAATGTTGCTAAATATTTGCCTTTTGGTCCAGTTAAAGATGTGATGCCGTACTTAATTCGTCGTGCGGAAGAAAATACTTCCGTAGCGGGACAAACGAGTCGTGAATTAGAAATGATAAAAGCAGAACGCAACCGAAGAAAAGGGAAATAAAGTCCGCAGTGTTCAGTTTTTAGTATTCAGTAACATTTAAGTCCATAAAAAAACTCCATTCAATAAGCTGAATGGAGTTTTTTTATCTCAAATTATTTATGAAATCTAAAAATTGCTGAATTGTAAATTACTTAAATTTTTATAAATCCCATTTTCTAGAGCGATTAGTTCCTGATGTGTTCCTTGTTCCGTGATTTTTCCTTTATCCAAAACCAAAATTTGATCCGCACTGCGAATCGTCGATAGGCGGTGCGCTATTATAATACTAGTTCTTCCTTGCATTAAAATCTCTAAGGCTTCCTGAACTAGTTTTTCACTTTCGCTGTCTAATGATGATGTGGCTTCATCCAGAATTAAAATACTTGGATTTTTCAATAATGCTCGGGCTATGGCAATACGTTGTCGTTGTCCGCCGGAAAGTTTAATACCTCTTTCTCCCACAATTGTTTCAAATTTTTCAGGGAAACTTTCGATAAAATTATAGGCATTGGCTTGTTTTGAAGCAGTAACAATTTCTTCTTCGGTAGCATTGGGATTTCCGTAAGCAATATTCTCTTTGATTGTTCCTCCAAATAATATTACGTCTTGCGGCACAATACTCATGTTTCCACGAAGACTTTCTAAATCAAAATCATAAATATTTTTTCCGTCAACCAATATTTCTCCTTCATCAATAGTATAAAAACGCAATAATAGGGAAGCAATAGTAGATTTTCCGGTTCCGCTTGGTCCGACAATAGCAATTTTTTGACCAAAATTAGCGGTAAAACTAACGTCTTTTAATACTTTAATTTCTTTTCTGGAATGGTAACTGAACGCTACATTCTTGAAAGTGACATTGCCTTTTATTTTTTCAATTGCAGCCGGATCACGCACCGAATTAATTTTTTCAGGAGTTTCATCTAATAATTCAAAAACACGTTCGGTTGCGCCAATCGCTTTTTGGATTTGGGCATATAGTTCCGCAATTCCGCCAAAAGAAGCACCTACAAATGTAGAATACAACACAAACGAAATCAATTGGCCTACGCTCATTTCTCCACTAATACTCAGTCGGACACCAAACCAAACTACGGCAACAATAGCTCCAAAAAGACAGAAAATAATAAATGAAGCAAAGTACCCTCTGTATTTTCCGCCTTTGATGGCAATTGCAACCACTTCTTTTATTTTCCCGTTGTAACGGGCAATTTCATACCACTCATTGGCAAAAGCCTTAACAATACTGATGCCTTGCATTGTTTCTTCAACAATTACCTGACTTTCGGCCACTTTATCTTGAACATTTTTTGAATATTTCCTGATAAATCGCCCAAAAATAACCGCAGCAACAGCCACTAGCGGCACTACGGACAACATCAATAATGTCAATTTGATGCTTTCATTGGCCAACAAAAGAACGCCTCCAATAATTAAAATGAATTGTCTTAAGAATTCGGCTATAGTAGATGTTAAAGTATCTTGTATCTGGGTAATATCTGAACTGATTCTACTATTTAATTCGCCAACACGCTTTTGCGAGAAGAAAGACATAGGTAGTTTTACCAAATTGCTGTACAGTGATAATCGCAGATTAGCTAAAGTATTCTCAGTAAAATTGACAAATAAATACAATCTAAAAAACGAAAAAATGGACTGAAGAAATAAGATTACAATTAAACCACCCGCAATCATGTTAGCTTGAGCATTATCTTTGTTTTTCACACAATCAATAAGCATTCCCATCAACTTAGGAAAAGCAAGAGCAGTCGCTCCAGTGAATAATAAAAAAACTAATCCTACATAAAATTTCCAACGGTGATTTCCTGCATATTGAAATATTACAGTTGCTTTTTGGAGTGAACTTGCAGTAATTTTTGATTTTGGTAAATCGTTTTCTTTGAACCTAGCCATTATCTATTGTTTATGTCGCAAATGTAAGACTATAGCGAATGAATACAAAAAAATACTAGTATTTCATTACAAAGATAAAGTGCTATTATAGAGCACGAAAGAAAATAGAGTCACTATTTTATTGATTTTTTTTACTTTTTTGCTTGCAGATACGATTTCTAGCAGTATATTTGCACTCGCAATAAAGATTTCAAAATCTAAAGTGTACTAGGGCAATTAGCTCAGCTGGTTCAGAGCACCTCGTTTACACCGAGGGGGTCGGGGGTTCGAACCCCTCATTGCCCACCATAATTTGCAAACCTTCAAAGTCATTTGATTTTGGAGGTTTTTTTTATGGTTCGAAAAATTGACTGATATTTTATAAATCCCTCAACACCATTGATTACTAACAATTATAGGTTCGAATCGTGTAAGGTGAGACATAATCCAATAGAAATGATGGTTTTTATATCCTACATTTTCTTCCTTTTTTTAGCATTTTTCCAAAACAGAAATTTAATTATCAACTAGACAAATGACAAAAGCTGTTTCTTCACCTTCATTTTGATATGCCAGATACCCTCCGTGCGCTTCGACTATACTTTTAGATAAAGTCAAACCTATTCCGGCTCCTTCGTTACGAGTGGTAAAAAAAGGTAAGAATATTTTGCTTTCTATTTCTTTTTCAATGCCTTTTCCGTTATCGGTAATCTTAATAAAAATTCTTTTTTCTTTAACTTCTGCCGAAATAATAATCCGCTTTTTTTCTGTATCTGCCAGGGCGTAAATACAATTCGTCAAAAGATTAATCAATACATGTTCCATTTGTTGCATGTCAACATTTAGCCTGTGGTCGAAAGCAATCGTGTTTATGACTTCTATTTGTTTTATTTTGAAAATTGGAGCCATAATTTGGAAACTGTTTTCAACCATTTTCAACAATTCTGTTTTTTCTTTTTTGGGAGAAGGCAGCATGGCCAGTTTGCGGTAACTTTCAACAAATTGCTGTAGATGGTCGCTCCGCCTTAACATCGTGGCAACACTACTTTTCATATCGTCCAAGTCTTCCGTTGAAATGGTTTCCTGCTGAACTAAATCCTGTAGATTCTGAGAAAGTGACCGAATGGGAGTAATCGAATTCAACAATTCATGAGAAATAACCTTCATCAGATTGACCCAAGCTTCTTTCTCTTTTTTCTCGATTACATTTTGAATCGAATCCAGCAAAACGATAAAATAATCCTGATTGTAAATTTCACTCCTCGAAGTCTGCAGCACAAATGTTTGTCTGTCTTGTTGATTCACACGGATCTCTAATGACGTTTTAATTTCCTGAAAATCTTGCTCCTCGATAACTTCACACAAAGAAGGCAACTGATTTTTCAGATATTTCCATTTGGAAACTTTTGGAACGTTAAAATGTTTGGAAAAATAATCATTCATCAAAAATATATTCCAATCGGTTTCCTGTTTTTGCAGGATAATAATTCCAGTTTCAATATTGTTCAAAATAGAACGGTAAATAATGTCTTTTGAAACTTCTTCGTTTTGTTTGTTTTTTAGATTTTCATACAATTTGAATAAGTTGGAATAATTTTCATACGATTTATGCTTTGAAAAATCGGAGGTGAAATCATTTTGCAAAATAGAAGTAATCGTTCTGTCGAAAAGTAAAAAGGCCTGCTTCACATAAAAATACATTTCAACGAGCAGTATAAAAATCATAAGGACACCAAATACGGCCGTGAAAACCAATCCTTTTTGAAAAAGAAAGAAGGAAATTCCGGTAGTTAAAAGAATAAGTAGCAATCTTATAAAAAGGAGATGGTATATTTTCCAGGATGTAAACATATTAGTTGGTGCTGATGTTATATTTTTCAATTCTTCGGTATAAAGCACCTCTTGACAATCCCAATTCCTCTGCCGTTTTACTGATATTGTTATTGTTTTTCAATAGCATCTTTTCGACGGCTGATTTTTCGATAGCCGACAGCTGAATATCGTCTGGATTATCCTCGTAAGTTGTTATTTGTTCTAAATCTAAGTCGGAAACCTTAATATGATTGTTCTCGCAAAGAATCACGGCGCGTTCTATTCTGTTTTCCAATTCTCTGATGTTTCCGTTCCAAGCATGTTTTTCGATTTGTTCCAATGATTTTTCATCAAAAGCGATTTCATCTCGTCCGTACTTAGCCATCATTTTTTGCAAGAGATAGTGAGCCAAAGGAATTTTATCTTCGTTGCGTTCCCGCAATGGAGGCAAAACAATTTCCATGGTGTTGATGCGATAATATAAATCCTCTCTGAAATTTTTGTCTGCGACTTCTTGCTTTAAATTTAAGTTGGTGGCGGTAATAATGCGAACATTCAAATGTCTGGCTTTGGATTCGCCCAATCGGGTTATTGTTTTGGTTTGGATAACCTGCAAGAGTTTAGCCTGCAGATACAAAGGAACATTTCCTATTTCATCTAAAAATATAGTTCCATTTTCAGCCAATTCAAAACGTCCCGGAGTATCTGTTTTGGCATCGGTAAAAGCTCCTTTGGCGTAACCAAATAGTTCGCTTTCAAAAATATTGGCATTCAAGGAACCCAAATCAACGGGAATAAAAGCATTATTTTTTCTTTCGGACTGCAGATAGATGTGATGTGCCAAAACAAATTTACCGGTACCATTTTCTCCAAGGATTAAAACATTGGCTTCTGTTATTGCGACTTTATCAGCCAGTAAATAAGTCTTTTTTATAGCCTCTGAATTACCAATAAAGAAATCGTCAGTAGTGGCAACATCAATTAGTTTCTTTTGTTCTTTGCGTGATTTACTAACAGCTTGTCTAACAATATTAAGCAATTTTTCGTTGTCCCAAGGCTTTAAAATATAATCAAAAGCCCCTGATTTTAATCCTTCAACAGCTGTTTCTACTTTACCAAAAGCGGTCATTAAAATAACAATGGTTTTTGGCGAAAGCGTTTTTATTTCCTTTAACAGATACAAACCTTCTCTTCCGTCCTCGAAACCTATTCTGTAATTCATGTCGAGTAAAACCACATCAATGGTGCTTTTTGACAATAATTCAACCACATTTTTTGGATTAGTGAGTGTATAAATGTTCTCAAAATGTTTTTTAAGCAGCATCTTAGCAGCAAAAAGGATGTCTTCCTGATCGTCAATCACTAAAATGCTTGCGTTTGTCTTTTTCATTAACTGTTCATTTTTGGACAAAAAGTGTTCAATACTGAACACGTGAAATTTGTATTAAAAGTAAAATATTTAAAAATGAGGTGATTGCAAGGTTTAAAATTTTGGCACGAAATTGCTTTATACACCTGAAAATAACAACAATGGACACCATCCTTCCTCGTAAAAATAATAAAAATAAGTATGTATTCATCGCATTGCCACTTTTTTTGGTTTTTGGTTTTTTGGTTTATTCTTCAGTGACTAAAAAAAGGAGCCTGAATGTCAAAAGAGCAGAAATTACTATTAAAACAGTCGAAAATAATTTTTTTGAAGATTTTATCGTGTTCCAGGCAAAAGTAACGCCATTGAATTCTATTTTGATTAATATTACCGAAGGTGGCGCTGTTCAGGAAATTTATGTTGAAAATGGGGCGATGGTAAAAAAAGGACAAGCTTTGGCCCGACTTTACAATCCCAATACCGAATTGAATTATATGCAACAAGAAACTGCCATTATCGAACAAATCAATAATCTGAACAAATCAAAACTCGATTTAAGAAACCAGGAGTTGAATTTGGCCAAAGATTTAATTGCAATAGAGCACGATTATTTGGATTCTAAAAATTTATACGATTTAAATAAGAAATTATTTGAGCAAGAAATCCTTTCTATAAATGAATGGGAAAAAACAGTAGAAAATTTACGTTTCCAGAAAGAAAGAATGAAAATCATTAAGGAAAGTGTTACCAAAGAGAAACGGGCGAATCAAATCCAAATTGGACAACTGAATCAATCTATCGCTTTCATGGATAAAAGTTTGGGGATTTTGAGAACAAACAAGCAGCATTTTTTAATCTCAGCCCCGCTTTCAGGAAGACTTTCTTCTTTTGAACCGATCCTGGGGAAAACATACATTCAGGGACTAAGTATTGGGACAATTGATGTAATGAAAGGCTATAAATTGCTTGCCGATGTGGATGAGTTTTATTTGAACAAAATCACTGATGGCCAAAAAGGAACAGTTGATTTTAATGGAAAACCAATCCGTGTTCAGATTACGAGAGTCATTCCCGAAATAAAAAATGGACGATTTGTGGTCGAATTGAATTTCACTTCCTCAGAAAGTTTGAATTTACAACAGGGATTGAGTTTTGGGGTTAAATTAAATTTGTCAGAAAAAACAAAAACAGTAGTGCTTTCCAAAGGAAGTTTTTATGAAGAAACCAATGGAAAATGGATTTTTGTTGTCAACGGCAGCAAAGGAGAACGAAGAGCAATCAAACTTGGGAAAGAAAATCCACTATATTATGAAGTTCTTGGCGGATTGAAAGCTGGCGAAAAAGTAATCACGTCATCGTACAAAGATTATAAACGGGCGGAAATATTAAATTTAGAATAAGAAATAGTAGGAAACATAAAAATAGCATCAATCAAAAAACGAACAATAGTATGATTCAAATTAAAAATCTTTCAAGAGTATTTAGAACCGAGGAATTAGAAACGAAAGCATTAAGTGAAGTTTCTATAACCATAAATCAAGGTGATTTTGTGTCCATCATGGGGCCTTCGGGAAGCGGAAAATCCACTTTATTAAATATTGTTGGATTGCTCGACAGCGCTTCCAGTGGAAGTTATCAATTGTTAAATCAGGAAATGATTGGATTGAAAGAAAAAGGAAAATCGAAAGCCAGAAAAGAAAATATTGGTTTTATTTTTCAGAATTTCAATTTGATAGACGAATTATCGGTTTATGATAATATCGAATTGCCATTGATTTATAACAAAGTTCCTTCTTCAGACAGAAAGAAAAAAGTAGAAGCAATTGCCGATAAATTAGGGATTTCACACCGATTAAAACATTATCCACAACAGCTTTCCGGAGGACAACAACAACGTGTGGCCGTGGCAAGAGCTTTAATTAACGATCCGAAAATCATCCTTGCCGATGAACCTACAGGAAATCTAGACAGCAAAAACGGAAATGAAGTTATGGAATTGCTCACTGATCTACATTCCAACGGAGCAACGATCCTGATGGTTACACATTCTGAGTACGATGCGTCTTTTTCCCAAAAAACAATTTTGATGAAAGATGGAGTTGTCATTTCTGAAAAGGTAAATCAAAGAAATGTTGATGTTTTTAAAGTATAAAAATGATAATTATTCTCATATCAATTATCACAATCATTTTTAAGTTGCTTTGCAAAATACTTTTGTAAACCACTTAAACTTCATCAATCAAAATTAAATCAATCAAAAAGTTATGATTCTCAATTGGATAAAAATATTTCTCTATCATTTAAAGCAAAATAAATTGTTTTCTTTTCTCAACGTTTTGGGTTTGAGCATTGGTATTGCAGGCGTGATTTTCGCCATTTTATATTGGAATGACGAACATAGTTATGATAAATGGAATCCTGAAAAGGATAACGTTTATATGGTTATAAATACTTTGAACAACAATAAATGGCCTTATACAGTTGCTCCCATAGGACAATATTTGAAAAATGATCCCAATGTAGCAAGTTACAATTACAGCTATAATTGGTATGATTCAGATTTGTTTAGCTATAATGGGAGAAAACAAAAAATAGCGAAGGCATTTAATACTCAAAACAAATTTTTCGATTATTTCCCCTTTCCTTTTATTTTCGGAAATGCTAAAAATGCTTTAAAAGATGATTCTTCTATTGCTATTTCTGAGAAAATTTATAATACTTTTTTTAACAAAGAAAACCCAATAGGTAAGCAAATAAAATTTGGAGAAAACTTTTATACCGTTAGTGGTGTTTATAAAAATGAAATGAAAAGCTCTTTTGCTCCTGATGTTGTGATGACAGATAACTTTAAAAAAGTTATAACACAGAGTTTAGACCAATGGGAGACTTTTAATTTTTGTTTACTTATAAAACTTAAGGATAATTCTAAAAAAGAGTTAGTAGAACGAAAAATTGAGCAACTTTTTATTGATAATGTTATTAAACCCGAAGCTAAAGAAGCCAATATTAGTTTACAACAGCAAATAAAAGAAAATGGGATAGTTGCTATAAATCTAGAACCACTTAAAGAGGCTCGTCTCAATTCTTCATTAGTAGGAGGTTGGGGATATCCAGAAGGAGTGGGAAATTATCAATATTTAATCATAATGGCAGGATTGTCTATTTTAATAATGATTCTTTCCATTATTAATTATATAAATTTAGCTACTGCCAGTGCTATTAAGAGAGCAAAAGAGGTAGGAGTGCGCAAAGTACTGGGTGCAAGTAAAAGGAATATCACATTTCAATTTATCTCGGAAACACTAGTAATTGTTCTCCTTTCTATTCTTTTCGCATTAGTAATTGTCGAGATTTCATTGCCTTATTATAATGAACTTTTAGACAAAGATTTGAAAATTTATGGTAGTCAATTCTATTTGCAATTGTTATTTATTTTCGGAACAGTGGTTTTATTAGGAGGATTTTTCCCAGCGCTATATATTTCAAGTTTTGAAGCACAAAAAGTCTTAAAAGGGAATTTTAACAGAAGTAAGACTGGAATTTGGTTGCGCAACAGTATGTTGGTTTTTCAATTTGCTATAGCTGTTTTTTTTATTATCGGCACAACGATTGTCTACCAACAGGTAAATTACTTAACCAATAAAAACCTTGGCTTTAAGGGTGATCAAGTTATTGAAATTGATTTTCTGAAAAAATTTGACAAACAATCTGAGGCAAGTTATAAGAACGATTTTTTTAAGAACTATTTGGCAACAAAAGATAGATTGAGCAGAATGAAAGGCGTTAATCAAGTGGCTACTGCAAATTTCTCTTTTGGAAATGGTGCACGTTCTTCAAGCGATTATGTTTTTCAAAACGCTCGCATTCAAGGGCTAAACATGGCTGTTGATTTTGGAATGATGGAAATGATGAATATCAAATTAAGTGAAGGAAGGTATTTCAATTCTCAATTCGCTTCAGACACCATCAATAATGTAATGGTTAATGAAACAGCTGTAAAAATATTAGGAATCAAACAGCCAGTAGGAAAAGAAATTGTT
This sequence comes from Flavobacterium sp. RSP49, assembly GCF_003968735.1. Classification (NCBI taxonomy): domain Bacteria; kingdom Pseudomonadati; phylum Bacteroidota; class Flavobacteriia; order Flavobacteriales; family Flavobacteriaceae; genus Flavobacterium; species Flavobacterium sp. RSP49. The sequence goes on from NZ_RYDN01000001.1 coordinate 188,635, forward strand.
TCTCGTGATGGTGAGAAATTCAAAATAATCAGCGTTGTCAAAGACTTCAATTTAAGAGGACCTCAAGAAAAAAACGCACCAATGGTGTTTACGCATCTAAAGACAATGCCATTGATGTTGCAAGGTGTAAATTCAATTTTTGTAAAAGTAAAGGGAGAAAATATTGAAGAAACGATGAGCGATATTGAACAATTTTGGAAGACTAAAGTTGATACCGAATATCCGTTCTCGTATGAGTTTGTAGATAAAAAATACGCACGATCTTTTAAGGAATATGTAAAACAAAAAAATCTATTTTCAATCCTTAATGTGGTGGTTGTTCTTATTGCCATTTTCGGTTTGTTCGCTTTGGCTTCTTTCTCTATGGAGCGAAGATTACGAGAAATCGCTATTCGAAAAACCTTGGGTGCCGAAACCAATGTTTTACTCAAAGAATTATCAAAGCAATATATAGTTTTTTGTGCAGCAGGTTTTGTCATTGGCGTTGTTCCAGCCTACTTATTATTAGAAAAATGGCTCGAAAATTTTGCATACCGAATTACAATTCAAATTCTTCCTTTTGCAATTGCTTTTCTGTCTTTACTGTTTTTAACATTAATTGTTGTTTTGGCAAAAGCTTTTCAAGTAACCAGAATGGATGTTTTAAAATATTTAAAATACGAATAATTAAAAAGATTTATACCCTTTTATAACTAACCAAAACCTAAATAATGTTATTAAACTATATAAAAATATTCATCTATCATTTAAAGCAAAACAAACTGTTTTCATTTCTCAATGTTTTCGGACTAGCAATAGGAATTGCAGGCTTAATTTTCGCTTTACTATATTGGAACGACGAACAAAGTTATGACGCCTGGAATCCCGAAAAAGACAAAGTGCATCAGGTTTTAGTAGAGTTAACAGGAATGCCCGTTTTTTCAGATTGTGCTTTATTCCTAAAACCTATTTTAGATAAAGATGCTAATGTAGAAAAGATCGTTTATGCTGACAGTTGGTATCAAAAGGATAAAATTATCTACAAAGGCAAGAAAGAAATAGTTGATAAAATTATCAATGTTGAAGCTGATTTCTTTTCGCTATTTCCATTCGAAATTATTAAGGGAGATGCTGTTTCGGCATTAAAAGATGATTCAAGTGCTGCTATTTCAGATGATATTGCTAAACGAGTTTTTGGTAACGAAAATCCAATTGGAAAACAAATAAAATGTTTGGATCAAATGTTTGTGGTACGCGCTGTGTATAATATTCCAGGGAATTCCTCAATTGCTCCAGATGTCGTGATGAATAAAATGAAAGAATGGACGAGTGGGAATACGACATCTCCTTTTGTCCTTAAATTACTTTTAAAAGTTAAAGATCCGTCAAAAATTGAGAATACTCGAAAGAGCTTGGAAAGAATGTATAATGGCGATTTCATTGAAAGAATAGCTAAGCTGGAGGGGTTTACTCCCGAGGAAATGGCTAAGAAAATAGGTTATTTTAATGTAGTTATAGAGCCACTTTCAGAAGCGAGATTACATTCTATTGCAGATGGATATCCTGAAGGCAGAGGGAATTATCAGTTTTTGTTGATTATGGTCGGGTTATCTGTTTTAATACTCATTCTTTCGATTGTAAATTATATCAATTTGGCTACAGCTAATGCAGTTAAACGTGCTAAAGAAATTGGGGTTCGTAAAGTTGTGGGTGCTTCAAAAAGTACTATTGTTATTCAATTTATTTTTGAAACTGCTCTAATAAGTTTGTTTTCGATTTTACTAGCATTGGTTATTGTTGAGTTGACTTTGCCGTATTACAACGATTTTTTAAATAAGCGTTTACGAATAATTGGCAGTCAGTTTTATTTGCAATTAATTCTGATTTTCAGTATTACAGTTTTGGTGGCAGGAATACTTCCAGCCGTTTATGTTGCTAATTTTGAAACTTTAAAAGTTCTGAAAGGCAATTTTGGAAGAAGTAAAAACGGAACCTGGTTGCGTAACGGAATGTTGATTTTCCAGTTTATGGTGGCTACTTTCTTTATTGTTGGTTCTTATATTGTGTATCAGCAAATCGATTATCTAACCAATAAAGATTTAGGTTTTAAAGGAGATCAAGTGATTGAAATTAATTTGAATTTTCCTAATTCCGATTATGAAGTGAAAAAGGTTGGACAAAATATTTACAACAAATACAGTACTATTAAACAAGAATTGGCTAAAATAAAAGGAGTTGAACAATCTTCTACAGGTCTGGTTTCATTCGATGGTTCAGACGATTCATTAGGTGGAGTATTGTATAAAGAAGAGCTTTTTAAAGGACGAACAATTGCGGTAGATTACGATTTGCTTGAAATGATGAAAATTAAAGTCATAAAAGGTAGGGGACTTGATAAAAAATACGCTACAGACACCATTACTTCTGTACTAATTAATGAAACAGCCCAAAAACTAATGGGTATGAAAGAGCCAATAGGAAAAGAACTTATTGTTAAAGAACGAAAGTTAAAAATCATAGGAGTTGTTAAAGATTTTAATTTATTAAGTCCTGAAGTAGAGGTGTCAGGAATGTATTTCTTTCATCTTAAAACCGTAGATATTGCTCAAAACATCAATAAGGTTTTCGTAAAACTAAAATCGGATAATATTGAAAATACGATTGCTGATATTGACAAATTATGGGTAACGGTTGATACTGACTACCCATTTAAATATGATTTTGTAGACAAACAATATGCAAGAACATATGAATCTTATGTAAAACAAAAGAACCTATTTTCATTGCTAAATTTTGTGGTGATTGGCATTGCTCTTTTTGGTTTGTTTGCTTTGGCTTCGTATTCGATACAAAGTAGGATGAAAGAAATAGCCATCCGTAAAACCCTTGGTGCAGAAACGAATGTGCTACTGAAAGAATTGTCTAAACAATATATTTTGTATTGCATTATTGGTTTTTTAATTGCTTTGTTTCCTACTTATTATTTGTTGAATATGTGGTTAGAGAATTTTGCTTTTAAAATTGAAATGACCTTGTTTCCATTCCTTTTTGGTTTTATTATACTATTGGTTTTAACGTTAATCATTGTTTTATCAAGAGCCTATCAAGCAACAAAAACAGATGTTTTGAAATATTTAAAATATGAATAAAGAAACAGTGATAACACTTTTATTTTTAATTTTTAGTGCTTTTGCCAGCGGTCAAGAAAATTCTTGGTCGCTAACAAAATGCATGGAAACGGGTTTGCGGAATACTATCGAAATAAAAATTAGGCAGCTAGAAATAAAAAGAACAGAGCGATCACAAAATTCGGTTTTAAATCGAATGTTGCCAACTATCAATTTAAATGGACAACAAGGCTACATTTTAGGTTCCACGATTGACCCAGCCACTAATGCAAGGGTAAGTTCTAATTTTCAAAGTGATAATTTTTATCTCAATGCCAGAACGAATCTGATTGATTTCGGCGCATTTGCGAATGCTCAAAAAGATAAAATCAATATCGAACAAGCCAAAGCCGAAAAAGAAGTTTTAGAAAACGAATATAAACTGCAGCTTTTGGAAAGCTATTATCAGGCACTTTATACTCAGGAATTATCTAAAATCCAAAATGAACAACTGAAACAAGCTGCTTTTAATTTGGACAGAGTAACTAAAGAAGTAGCAATTGGTAGCAAACCTCAAAGCGATTTGTATGATATGCAATTGAGCTTTTCGGAGGAAGAAAACCGAAATTTGGAAACCGAACAATTGTATGCTATTAAAAAAATGCAATTGTTCCAACTCATGAATGTTAGCGATACGAGCCTTTATGATGCAATTGTATTGGTGTCTTATTTTAACGAAAGAGCCACCGAAGATTTTGATCAACAAATATTTAATCCTAAAATAAAGCTTGCGGAACTCCAATACGAAAACAGTTTGAAATCGATTCGTGTAGAACGCGCTTTCAATTTGCCAGTGTTATCAGCCTATTACGGGTTTTCCTCTTTTTATTATAAAACTTTAAACCAGATGAATTCAAACACGGATGCTTTTTTCACTCAATTAGAAGCGAATAAAAGTCACCAGATAGCAATGCAATTGACAATTCCGGTTTTCAACGGATTTAGGAATGCTAAAAAAATTAGTGTTTCAAAAATAGTTAGTGAAAAGACAAATCTGGTTATCGAACAGACAAAACAAGTCTTGCGCAATCAAATTGAATTAGAAAATCAAAACAAAAGAAATTATACGGAGTTTCAAGATAAATTGAACCAAAAACAGTCTTATGCGAAGGCATCTCTGGCCACTACCCAAGCCAAATTTGAAAGTGGAAAAGTGGAAGCTATTTTATATTCATCAGTAAAAAATCAGTTTATTTCTGCAGAATATGAAGTGCTAAAAAACAACCTTCGGCTGCAATATGTAGACCTGAAGATTAATTTGTTAAGAAAGGATCGGTTGTATAAATAAAGACTGATATTTAAAATCATTCACAATCTTTTAGAAACAACTTCTTTATATCCTGCATGAAATGGTTCGTAAACAGTTTCGGATGGACCACCATAATTTGCAAACCTTCAAAGTCATTTGATTTTGGAGGTTTTTTTCTAAAAAAAAATAGTTTATATCATTTATCTCAAATCATTTTTAGTTTCATAGCCGATAATTTTATAGGCTAAACAAGTATTCACAAGAAGCAAAAAATATATGTTTCATGTAAAGTATAGACCTACACGATTTTTAAAACCTCAGGTCAGTCACTCCTGCAAGGTTTATAAAATCGTATACGCCTTTTTTTTTACCTAATGAAACCCTATTTTTTTGAGAAAAGTCTATCATTTTGATAGGCTTTTTTTATGCCCTTTTTTGGTACGTAAGCCGTAAGTTGTTTGCTTACTTGACATTATTTGTGATTGTGATTTCTTGGAACACCTTTTGGCATAAGCGATGAAGAACATAAAATTCATTCTAATGAAAAATCAAGTAAATACTATTTACAAACAGGCAGAACGATTTGCCGAAATCACAAAAACCGCAATCCTTAGCGGAAACATTGTGCGGGCAAAAAAACATTGCGCTTCAGGCAGGGAACGTTTTTCCTGAGGATACGGCGCAACGAGTGATTGCTATTTCATCTAAAGGAGGAACGCCGTTGGTGGTGGTCAAAAACAACCAAGTGCAAGGGGTTATCGAATTGCAGGATATTATTAAAACGGGAATGAAAGTACGTTTTTAGCGTTTGCGTAAAATGGGGGTGAAAACCGTGATGGTTACCGGAGATAATCCGCTTACCGCCAAATTTATTGCAGAAGCTGCTGGTGTTGATGATTTTATTGACGAAGCCAAGCCTAAGGATAAGATGAACTAAATCAAAAACGAGCAACAAAACGGGAAACTCGTGGCCAAGATGGGCGACGGTACGAATGATGCACCTGCTTTAGCACAAGCCGATGTATGTGTTGCGATGAACAGCGGAACACAAGCTACCAAAGAAGTCGGAAACATGGTTGATCTAGACAATGATCCAACCAAGTTAATTGAAATTATTGAAATTGGTAAACAATTGTTGATGACCTGAGGGACGCTTACTACTTTCTCGATTGCGAATGATGTTGCCAAATATTTTGCTATTGTCCCAGCGCTTTTCATTACGGCGATTCCCGCACTGGAAGGTTTGAATATCATGCGTTTGCATAGCCCGGAAAGTGCTATTTTAGCAGCGGTAATATTTAATCCGATTACAATTCCGATATTGATTCCACTGGCATTAAATGGAATTGATTATAAGCCGATTGGCGCGAGTTCCATCCTAAAAAGAAACCTGTTGATTTACGGTTCAGGTGGATTGATTGTTCCTTTTATCGGAATTAAATTGATCGATATGGCAGTGGCTTTATTTATGTAAAAATACAATGAGACGTTGCAATGCAACGTCTCTACAAAAAAATGAAAAATATATTTTCAATATTAAAATTGACCTTATTTATGGTCGTTTTATTAGCGGTTATTTATCCAATGGCGATTTTTGGAATTGCTCAATTAGCCTCAAACAAAGGAAAAGGAGAAATTATTTTAATAAACGGAAAAGTAGTAGGCTATCAAAAAATTAGACAAAAATTCGATAAATCCAATTACTTTTGGGGTAGACCGTCGGCGGTGGATTATAACGTGGCAGGAAGCGCTGGAAGTAACAAAGGACCCAGTAATGCGGAATATCTGGTTTTGATACAAAAGAGAATTGATACGTTTTTGATCGTTCATCCGTATTTGAAAAAAGGAGCAATTCCTGCCGATATGGTTACGGCTTCGGGAAGTGGATTGGACCCGAATATTTCCCCGGAAGGAGCTTTAATTCAGGTGCAACGAGTGGCCAAAGAAAGAAAGTTATCAAAAGTAAAAGCTCTGGTAGAAACTAAAATTAATAAGCCAACAATAATGGGTACTTCAACAGTTAATGTTCTGGAATTGAATGTAGCTTTGGATGCGTTGAAATAATGTTCCCTCCCTCATCAAAATGACAAATTGGAACGGAAAAAAATTAATACCTACAAGGTTTTTAGAATCCTTTCAGGAAAATAAAAAGCTTTTTTACCCCAAAAGGCCTAGCCCCGATAGAAGGGAAAATCCTTTTGTCTCGTTTTTTTTAACGAGATAAAAGATTGGAATGATAGCGGGATTAGCTCTTAAAATAAATAATGAGGATGAGATTGCTTCGTTCCTCGCAATGACTAAAACAATGAAAAAAATAATAGTTACTGCTTTAATAGCTTTAGGATCTACAACAATTAATGCTCAAGAAACCTGTAAAAGTCCATTGACGTTCTCAGGATATTTAGAAACGTATTACAGTTTTGATTTTGGGAATCCAAACCATCATGTGCGTCCGGGATTTTTTTACAGTCATAATAAGCACAATGAAGTCAATTTGAATTTAGGTCTTTTGAAATTGAATTATTCCAAAGATAATATTCGTGCTAATTTTGCTTTAATGGCCGGAACGTATGCCCAATATAATTTAGCCTCAGAACCAGATTTGTTGAAAAACGTATATGAGGCGAATGTTGGGCTAAAAATTTCGAAAGGCCACAATCTGTGGGTTGATGCGGGAATTATGCCCTCACATATTGGTTTTGAAAGTGCTATTGGGAAAGATTGTATGACTCTGACTAGAAGTATTTTGGCTGATAATTCTCCATATTATGAAACGGGAGTGAAAATTGGGTATACCTCTAAAAGTGAAAAATGGTATTTGGCGGCAATGTATCTAAACGGCTGGCAACGCATTCAGAAAATTGACGGGAACCAGACTCCGGCTTTTGGAACACAAATTACTTACAAACCAAATGCTAAAATGGCATTGAACTGGAGCACGTATATAGGGAACGAACAACCGGATACCGATAGAAAATGGCGTTATTTTAATAATTTTTACGGGCAATTTAAAGTATCTAAAACGACAAGTCTGATTGCTGGTTTTGATATTGGTGTGCAACAAACCGCAACAAAAAATGGCCAATATGACATTTGGATTTCACCTGTTTTGATGGCGCAATACAAGCCAACCCCTAAAATTCAATTGGCTGCAAGAGCGGAATATTATCAGGATGAAAAAGGGGTTATTATTGCTACAGAAACAGAAAACGGATTTAAAACGTATGGTTTTTCGGCTAATTTTGATTATTTGGCAGCAGACAATATGATGTTTAGAATAGAAGCCAGAACTTTGAACAGTAAAGACGATATCTTTTTGAAAAACCACAATCCAATAGATAGTAATGTGTTTTTGACGACTTCTTTGGCGATTTCGTTTTAGATTTTAAAAATAGAATTTTACCATTAAGAGATTAAATTTCATTGAGCACATGCATAATTCTTCTTAATTTCTCCTATGTTAGGGTGTTTTACAAGAAAAATCATTTTTGCCTATGAAATAAAATGTTTTTAGTTCTTTATAATGCAATTGGTGCTGCAAGACAACTATCCGGAATGTCAAATGCTTTTACTAATGAGACAGCATCCGGCCTTATTTCCCAGCAAAGCTGATTGACCATCTTGCGTATGGCTTTTGTTTTTATCCCCTCCATGTAGCCATCTTCAAGATACCAGCCTTTATTTTTCTCCATTTGTGAAAGCGCATACAACTGGCATAATTTTGTCACTATTTCCTTGTTTTTCTGATCTTCAATAGCTTGTACGGCTTTTTGAAACTGCTCCAGAACAATTCGATCCAGATATGCCTGAGCCACATCAATCATGTGGTGCTGCACCACATTAAAGGCATCATAAGGTTCAAGTCCACCATCAATCAGTTTTTTTAATCGTTTTGCTGCCGATGCCAATATCGTTTTTTCCCTATATTGAAAGGCATCCAGATGAAAGGCATCCTCTAATAAATGATCCTCATCTGTTTTTCGGGTTATAATAGGATTTTTTTTAGCAATAGCAGTTTTAGCAGTCTCAAAAACGTAATTTATTATACCCATAGCATCCATTTCTCCAAATGTCTTGCGGAATTCCGACAACCTGTTTTTAGCAACTAATTGCATTAATACCGTATTATCCCCTTCAAAGGTTGTGTAGATTTCGGTATCATTTTTCAAGGCATCGATCCTGTTTTCTGATAGGTATCCTTTGCCACCGCAGGCTTCACGGCATTCCTGCAAAACAGCAGTAGTACTCCAGGTTGAATACGCTTTCATTCCGGCAGCCAAGGCTTCAATTTCTGGCATTTCAGTTTCTGTTCGTTCTAGGTATCTATTTGTCACGTATTGCAACGCAAAATGAATGGCATACGTTTTTGCCAGCAAAGGAAGTAGCCTGCGTTGGTGTATTCTGTAATTTAAGATTGGAACTTCTGAACCGCCTTCGGGTCCAAATTGCCTGCGTGAGTCGCTATACTGTATTGCTATTGTTAATCCGGATTTGGCTGCCGCCAAAGCAGATCTCGGAATCCCAATTCGGCCGCCAACTAAAGTGCCTAACATCGTAAAAAAACGGCGATTGTCACTTGGAATTGGACTTTCAAATTTTCCTTCATCATTTACCGAAGCAAATCGATCCAACATGTTTTCTTTTGGAATAACGACATTTTCAAAACGAATGGTACCGTTATCAACGCCATTAAGTCCCATTTTATGTCCGCAATCACTAATAGTAATGCCTTTCAGGATTGTACTATTAGTATCCCGTATTGGAACAATAAAGGCATTTACGCCGTAATCCATTTCATCAATAATCAATTTAGCAAATACCGTAGCCATTTGACCGTGTACTGCCGCATTGCCAATGTATTCTTTCTGCGCCTTTTCATGTGGTGTATTAATGATAAACGTTTGGTTGTCGTGGTTATAAGTAGCAGTTGTTTCTAATCCTTTTACATTTGAACCGTGATTGGTTTCGGTCATGGCAAAACAGCCGGGCAACTTTAGCGAACCAATATCTTTTAAGTATTTGCTGTAATGTTTTTCGGTACCTAGTGATTGTATGCTCATTCCCCAAAGCCCGAATTGCACTCCAAATTTAATAACCAGGCTCAAATCATGGTAGCTTAATGTTTCCATTATAGCAAAATAATCGGCACTATTTTCACCGCCGCCGTATTGCTTAGGATACGCCATATTCCCCAGATTTTCTTTTGCAAGAATTGTGCACCAATCGTACACTTTTTCACGATATACCGCTGTATCAGTTGAAGTTTCATAGGCAAAATCTGGTCGACTGATGACCGTTTTCACTTTTTTAATAATAGCAGACTGTTTGCCATCCAGAATCTGAGTTAGTTTTTCTATGTCGAATGTGTTGCTCGTATGATAATTTGAAGTAACGGTTTTTGCCGTTTTTTTTAAATTTGAAACGGCTTCTTCACCTAAAATTCCCAAATCGTTTTCCAGTTTCATAAAATCAGTTGCAAGATCTTTGATAACAGAATTTTTTTCTGCAAGTACCATTGAAACATCAAATATAGATTTCAGCAAAGGATTCTGATCAATAGCAGTATCTATTTCAAATTTCCACTCCGCAAGTTCTATTCTTGAAGGAGGTGCTGAAACCATTACTTTTGTAAGTAGAAAATCCTGCTCTTTTCTGGAAATCCATTTTTGTGAGCGTATGAACTCTTGCAAAGTGACAAACTCTTTTTGAGTTAAGAGATCGTCTGACCAAGCAAGGTAAAAAAAAGGGATAAAGGCTTTGAGTTTTGAATTTTCCATAGCACACTTTAATTAAAATAAAATTTTCAGTTGGGTTAAGATAGAAAAAATTAATGAATAAAATGACGTAACAACGGGATACTTCTGTATTTAGAGCGGAAAATAACTCTCAAAAAGTATCAAAAAAATTAGAAAATACTGCAATTGGTTTTTCTTTAAGATTCAATAATTTTTATCAAATGAGAAGTACCAGTACTAAAAAAAGCTTTTAATTAATTCAAGGTCAAAGCTCCTAAAATTTCTTCTGATAAAAAAGGACCTCCGGGATATCTGGCCGTATAATCTAAATTCATCCAGATTTGGCCGCGTTCATCAACATGATAAAAGAGTTTTTTTTCTTTGCTTTCATTTACAAAAAGGATATTTTTAATTAGAAAATTTACTTTTTCTAAATCAGTAACTGAACCAATCAAAATTTCCGGATAAATGTGCCCTTTGGTATGAATCAATCGCGGTGTACCGCCAATAGCTTTGATGCTGGCTGCCATTAATATTGAATGGTCATCGCAATCACCCGAAAAATAAAGTAAGGACTCCGTGGCTGTTGCTATATAATCCCCGCCTTTTGGATCGCTGACGTAGTTCCACCGATTGTTAATTTCTTTGAAAACTGCAAAACACTGGATAATAGTCCTGTAATCCGAATACCCTTTTATATCTTTAAAATGTTTTGACGTTGCCATAATTGCAAAATTTCTAATTTTAGGATTTTGATATTCTATCGCATTAATAATCTTAGATTTACTAGGGAAAGGAAGTAGCTTAGCTATGATAATATCTTGCGGATATGGATTGTCTGACATGGTATACATGATAGAATTGTAATCTTCAAAAACGCTGTTAAACCCATAATTCCCTATTGTAGAACCATAAATTAAAATTAAAAAATAAAGGATAATACAAAAAAGAATAATCGTTCTCATGAACCGCAAGAGCACTTGAATAACGACTATCATTACTATAAACAGAACGACTCTATCAATATTAAGAGGCCAATTTGGGTTGATTAAATTCTGATGTAAGATGATAAAAACCGGAATGGCAATCAATATGTTCAGGACAAAAATAATAACGTCGTCCCAAGGTTTTGCAACCTGAAATTTTTGTTTAATTCCTTGAAAATTGATTTTTTTTATTTTTATCATGGTAGCATAAAAACAATAATCTAGACTGCTTTTACAATGTCTTCAAAAGTACCTTTTTTCTCGATAATTTTAAGTTGAAAAAGCTGATTTTGAATTTTGTTTAACATTTCAACAGTTAATGGTTTTTGTGACCACTGTGTTAACGACAGCCATTCTTGAATATCTTCTATTTTTTGATGGTAATTTGAAGCCAACGTTTTGTCAATGCTTGGAATATCTTTGAAATCTTCTGTAGTTTGATTAATGATTGCCAGAATTTTTGAAATAAGGACTGGATTATTTTCCAAAAATTCTTCTCGAACCGCAATTACAAAACAAGGCCAAGGTGTTGGGCAATCCGCAATTCTACGAAAAATACCTTTGTCAACTAATGGTTTGGTCATGAAACGTTCCCACATAAAATAATCTGCAGTTCCGTTTGTCAAGGCTTCAACGGCTCCATCGATAGTATTTACAATTTCAAACTGAAGAGTATCTGTTTTCCATCCTGAATGCAGTCGGGACTGATTATCGGCATTGACATACGCCATTAATTGGGAACCGGAACCCAACCTAGATATGGCAACTTTGGTGTTTTCTAAGTCTGCTACTGTCTTATAATTGGAGTTTGCAGCTACGTGAATTCCCCAAATTAATGGACTTTCCACATACAGCTGCACTATTTTACTTGGGTTTCCGGCAAGGATATCTTTTACAATTCCTTCGGTTAGGATTATGGCGATATCCGTTTCGCCATCACGGAGCATTTGACACATTTTTCCGGTTCCTTCAGGAACATCAGTCCATTGTAAATCGATATTTTCTTTTTCGAAATCTCCGCTTTCTATGGCTAAATGCCAAGGAAGATTAAAATGTTCCGGAACTCCGGCTATTTTTATTGTGTTCATTATAGGTTAGGATTTTTTAATTCGTACCAATTCCAAGAAACGCCATCTTCCAGATATTGTTCCGTCATTTTTAGTCCAATTTTTTTAATATTCTGTTTGAGGCAATATTATCCGTGTGTGCTGCGGCTTCCATAATTTTTATTTTCATTACATTAAAACCATAATCCAGCCAGGCAAAACTGGCTTCGCTGGCGTATCCTTTGCCCCAGAATTTTTCATTTAACCGATAACCAATATCATAGAAATGAACTTTGTTATTTACCATTTCAGTGTTGTATTTTAATCCGGCCCAACCCATTAATTTATTGGTTTCTTTCAAAAGAACCACAAATCGCCCAATATTATTTCGAAAGTATTGTGCTCTAACAAGTTCTATATAGGAATGTACTTCGCTAATATCTGTCAATGGTTTGTTCCAAAGATATTGATGTACCTTAGGATTGCTGTCCATTTCAAATAATGCGTCGGCATCTGAAAATAGCATTTCTCTTAAAATTAATCGGTCGGTTTCTAAAATAAGATTCATGTTTTATTAGAAATTTCATGGTTAACGATTTAGCCTGATAGCAGTGGTATTATGTCATTGCGAGGAACGAAGCAATTACACATTAATATCTTTAAAATTATTCAATTTTGCATACCGAATCATATTGGTGAAGGCTTCCTGATCTAGTTTGGGTATTTCCAGAATGGAGTTCAACAAAGTGGTATCGTATTCGTTGGCAGCTGTAGTAAAATAAGGATTTAAATGTTTGCCAATGCTTTCATAATACAGTTTTTCGATGGTGTTTTTATATGCAAAATCCAGTGAATTTTGTATCAAAGTAAAATTAGTGTACCCCACTTCCCTCATGATTAACTGTAATCCATCTGCCATATTGAAACTTTTATGATGTACAATATTAAGCTGTTCAATATCGTCTCTTTGAAACGTATTTACAATCACTTTTGCCACATAATCCACCGGAATAATGTTCAAAACGGTGTCTTCGTTAACGATAAAACGCACATTTTCTTGTTCTCCTTTTCGTTGGGAAGTAAAATGAAAAAATTTTGCCAAAAGATAAAAAACCATATATTTTGAAATAAAATACGGATTTTCAGTTCCTAACATTTTGCCTCCAATCACACTTGGACGCAGAATTTGAAAAGGCAAACCAATTTTTTTACATTCTTGTGCTATAAAATTTTCCGAATGGAATTTAGCATTTTCATAGGCATTGCGATGCTCGGGTTTGAATCCTAAACTATGAAAATCATTGTCAATTAGTCCTTTTCGGTTTCCAGATGAAAAAGCAGTTCCGATGTAGATAAACTTTTTTATGAAAGGATGAAATAGATTGAAAAGGGATTTTGTGATTTTAGTATTCTCTTCAAAAATCTTTTCGCGTTGTTCTTCATCGGTAGATAAGTTCACGAATCCAGCCGAATGAATGAAATACGCATCTTTTATTTGGCTTGAAAAAGTGTCCTGAATGACAGCCAAATCAGTATCAATGATTTCAATGTATTCGTGCAGTTTTGCTATCCCTTTGTCTTTTATGATTTGTGGTGTATAACTGCTGGATAAAAGTTCGTTTATTCTATCTAAAGCGGAGTTTTTTCCTTTGTTTCGTGCAATAATAAATAGTTTTCCATCAATTTTAGTGTTGATGAAAAGCTCCAGAATTTCATACATAATATGAGATCCCAAAACTCCTGTTGCACCTGTAAGTATTATTTTCATTATCGTTTTGTTGTAAAAACAAATGTAGTTTTAAAAAAATTAAACAGCACTTTTTTAAAACTACAATTGGAGAAGATTTTGAAAATTAATTTCTCTATCCTAAAGCAATTTTTTCTAATGTATACGCAATCAATTCATCAACGGCTTTGTATGGATCTTTGCTAAATGTTCCCGAAGCACGATTGGCAATGATGGCGTTTAATGACAATGCATTGTGCCCTAAAAGTGCCGATAGTCCATAAATAGCTGCAGTTTCCATCTCCAAGTTCGTGATTTGGTTGTCACCGAATTTAAAATTATCCATTTTAGAATTTAATGCTTCATCTTGAATATTCAAACGCAACACGCGACCTTGAGGACCGTAAAAACCACCGGCAGTTGCGGTAATTCCTTTGTGCATTTTATTGCTTTCGATTATTTTTTCCAATTTTTCGGAACATGCGATTACGTATGGTTTTCCTTTTCGTAAATCCCAATTGGTGTGTTTTACAAAAGCATCTTCCATTTCAAGATTCGAAACTTCGTCAATCAAATAGGAGCGGAGCATATTATCCAAACCTAATCCGAATTTTGATAGTACAAAACTGTCCACAGGAATATCCGCTTGTAAAGAACCCGAAGTTCCAATTCGGATGATATTCAATGAAGTTAGCTTTTCTTTTGGCTGACGGGTTTCTAGATCAATATTGACCAAAGCATCCAGTTCGTTAATAACGATATCAATATTGTCAGGACCAATTCCTGTGGACATTACAGTAATTCGTTTGCCTTTGAAAATCCCTGTTTGGGTTTTGAATTCTCTTTTTTGTGTCGAAAATTCAATACTGTCAAAAAACTGTGTGATTTTCTCCACGCGATTTTGATCTCCTACAAAGAGGATATCGTGTGCAATATGTTCTGGTTTTAAATTCAAATGGTAAACGCTACCGTCTGGATTTAATATTAATTCTGATGATTGTATCATAGTTTTTTTGTTTGATCTTTTAAGCTAGTCATTGCGAGGAACGAAGCAATCTTGCTGGATAGATTACTATTATAGATGAAGCGCGGTTTAGCCTTATGAGATTGCTTCGTACCTCGCAATGACATCTAACCTCCCACACGTTTTACTTTAAAGCCTTTTTCTTTTAAAATAATCATTATTTTATCGCGATAATCACCTTGAATAATGATAGAATCATCTTTAAAAGTACCGCCAACGCTCAATTTGGTTTTAATTTCCTTAGCAAGAATTTTAAAATCGGCGTCGGTTCCTTCATAACCCTCAATTATAGTGGTTGCTTTTCCTTTTCGTTTTTCGAATTTGCAAATCATAGGCTCTTTTTGAACGTATAATTCGTGTGCCACTTTTTCAATCGGCTCTTCAGGCGATGGTTCGTGATCTGGAAAAAGGTTTTTTAATTGGTCTTGTAAGTCCATATTATATTTAAATTATTTTTTACCACATAGAATCATAGCCATATTTCATAGAATGATGCGTTTTACTTTTTTACAGTAAAACATTGCTATGTAAATTCAAAAATGGTTTGTATTATTCTGTTCTATCTATGTTTTTATGTGGTTAAAATTATGCTGTTTTCTTTAAGTCTCCACCATTAAAAAAAAACAAAAGACATTAAGCATACACTTAATGTCTTTTGGTATCTGAAGTAAATTTAAGTTTATTTTTTAATAAGTCCCAAATCTACTAAACGTTCGTATAAATAGGCTCCCGAAGTAATGTCTTCGAATTTTTTTGGATTTTCTGCATCAATACAGTTTTCCAAACAATTCAATTTCATATCACTCACCGGATGCATAAAAAACGGAATAGAATACCGTGAAGTTCCCCATAACTCTCTTGGCGGGTTTACCACCTGATGAATGGTCGATTTCAATTTGTTATTCGTATGACGCGATAACATATCCCCCACATTGATCACTAATTCATCCGGTTCTGCAATGGCATCAATCCATTCTCCGTTATGATTTTGCACTTGTAACCCTTTACCTTGCGCACCCATCAACAAAGTAATCAAGTTGATATCACCGTGAGCAGCAGCACGAATAGCATTTTCTGGTTCAGACGTGATTGGTGGGTAGTGAATAGGTCGTAAGATTGAATTTCCATCTTTGGCATATTGGTCAAAATAAAATTCATCCAAACCAAGGTGAATTGCCAAAGCTCTTAAAACGTAAACACCGGTTTTCTCCAGCATTTGATAGGCCTCCTTACCGGCTACATTAAAACGAGGCAATTCTTTTACTTCGACATTTTCAGGATATTCAGAAGCGTATTTTGAACCTTCGGATACGTATTGTCCAAAGTGCCAAAACTCCTTCAAATCGCCTTCTTTTCTGCCTTTCGCATGCTCTGTTCCAAAAGAAATATACCCTCTTTGTCCGCCAATACCAGGAATTTCATACCCGTGTTTTGTTTCTAAAGGTAAAGCGAAAAAATTTCTGATTTCACCATACAATTCATCAACCAACTGGTCGTTTAAAAAATGCCCTTTGAGTGCTACGAAGCCAATATCTTCAAATGCACTTCCGATTTCATTTACAAATTTTTGTTTACGTTTCGGGTCGTCCGAAAGGAAATCACGCAAGTCAACACTAGGAATGTTTTGCATACTTTTAAATATTTTTTAATAACTTGAAGGTTAAAAACCTTGCAGATACAAATGTAAAGAATAATTTTATATCTGAATTTTAAAACGTACAAACAATGTAAAAAAATATAACAAAACAATATCAAACTGTTATATTTTTTTATCTTTGAACCATATAATAAAACCGGAAAAATGACCTTTGACAAAAAAAATCTTACTGACGATCAATTATTAGATTTATATAAAAGAATACTGAAACCAAGACTGATAGAGGAAAAAATGCTGATTCTTATCCGTCAGGGAAAAGTATCAAAATGGTTCTCTGGAATAGGTCAAGAGGCAATTTCTGTTGGTGTTACGGCAGTTTTAGATTCGGATGAATACATTTTGCCAATGCATAGAAACCTAGGAGTTTTTACTGGAAGAAACATTCCGTTGTACCGTCTTTTTTCGCAATGGCAGGGCAAAGCCAACGGTTTTACTAAAGGACGTGATCGTAGTTTTCACTTTGGAACACAACAATACAAGATTATAGGAATGATTTCGCATTTAGGTCCGCAATTAGGTGTGGCTGACGGAATCGCTTTAGCCAATAAACTAAAGAAAAACGGAAAAGTTACTGCCGTTTTTACAGGCGAAGGAGCAACAAGTGAAGGCGATTTTCATGAAGCGTTGAATATTGCTTCGGTTTGGAAATTACCGGTTTTATTTGTGATAGAGAATAACGGGTATGGGCTTTCAACACCTACAAATGAACAATACCGTTGCGAAAACCTGGCCGATAAAGGAAAAGGCTACGGAATGGAAAGCCATATTGTTGATGGAAATAATATTCTGGAAGTCTATAATTTATTATCTAAATTAAAGGCTTCGATGAAAGAAAATCCACGTCCTGTTTTATTGGAATTTAAAACCTTCCGGATGCGTGGACATGAAGAGGCGAGTGGGACTAAATACGTTCCGCAGGAATTAATGGACCTGTGGGCGATTAAAGATCCAGTAGAAAATTATAGAAAATACTTGTCAGAAAATGGGGTTCTTACCGCGGATTTTGACGCTGCTTTACATGCTGAAATAAAGAAGGATATTGATGAAAGTCTGGCTCTTGCCAATGCGGAACCTGAGATTGAAGCTTATTTAAGTGAAGAACTAAATGATGTTTATAAAACGCATGTATTTGAACAAGTTAACCCTTCAGAAGAAAAAGAAAATATTCGTTTTATTGATGCGATTTCTAGTAGTTTGAAACAATCGATGGAACGCCATGAGAACTCAGTAATTATGGGCCAAGACATTGCTGACTATGGTGGTGCTTTCAAAATCACAGATGGTTTTGTAGCGCAGTTTGGCAAAGAGCGTGTCATCAATACGCCAATTTGTGAAAGTGCAGTGGTTTCGGCAGGAATGGGATTGTCTATAAATGGATACAAAGCGATTGTGGAAATGCAGTTTGCAGATTTTGTTTCGACAGGATTCAATCCAATTGTGAATTTATTAGCCAAATCACATTACCGATGGTTAGAAAAAGCAGATGTTGTAGTCCGAATGCCTTGCGGTGGCGGAACACAAGCTGGGCCTTTTCATTCGCAGACCAATGAGGCTTGGTTTACTAAAACACCGGGATTAAAAGTGGTTTACCCAGCATTTCCGTATGATGCGAAAGGATTGTTGAATACTTCTATAAACGACCCAAATCCGGTACTGTTTTTTGAACACAAGCAATTGTACAGAAGCGTTTATCAAGAGGTTCCTTCTGATTATTATACGATTCCACTAGGAAAAGCGGCTTTGTTGAAAGAAGGAGATCAGGTTACGATCATCTCGTTTGGTGCCGCAGTGCATTGGGCTTTGGATACTTTAGCAAAAAATCCTGAAATTTCAGCGGATTTATTGGATTTAAGAACTTTACAACCTTTGGATACCGAAGCTATTTTTGCTTCGGTAAAGAAAACGGGAAGAGTAATTATTTATCAGGAAGACAGTATGTTTGGTGGAATTGCCAGTGATATTTCGGCAATGATAATGGAAAATTGTTTCAAATACTTAGATGCTCCTGTAAAACGAGTGGCAAGTTTAGACACACCAATTCCGTTTACTAAAGCATTGGAAGATCAATATTTGCCGAAAGGCCGATTCGAAAATGACCTAAAAGAACTATTGACGTATTAATTTTTAAATTATAAGTAGTTTATTTTTAGCGTTTTAATTCTAAAAATAACCTAATATCCAATAGATAATTATGAAAATTAAAATTGTACCAAAACAGCCGCCGCCTAGTTTTTTGGCACCGTAACCTGCGAGAATTGTTTTAAAAAATCCGTTCATCCGTTTAAATTATTAAGGGCATAGTTCCACTTTATTTTATCGATTATTCAATTTTGCTTTTTCCTTAATGATATCGCTTATTTTTCGATTTTCGATTTTGCTCTCTAGCCAAGAAATAATATCCAAATAAAGGAAAGCTCTTTTTTCATAGGTGTTTTTCTCCAGTTCTATAAATCTTGTTCTCATTTTTACAAATTCTTTTTTGATATCTGTTGGATAAATGGAGTTTAAATTTTTCAAAAACTTAATAATTTCTTTTTGCACTTCATGCAAATCATTCATTTTGATTAGGAATTTATAGGTGTTTTTCAATTGATTTTCCAAATAATAATCTTTTCCTAATTCATAATGAGCTATCAAACAGAGTAATCTGGCAAAACACATTAAATCTTCTCGCATGGAAAGATTTTTATTGTTTATGATTTTCTCCAAATAAAAAATACAATCTGTATATTTTTCATTCCCAAAATATATAGAAGCAAATTTATAGTAAAACAGCATTTCGTGGTGTTCATCAAGATGATCCGTATGTATTTTCAACTTGCCTAGAACTTCAGGAATTAAGTATTCTCCTTCTGCAAAAGTACCTTCCAGTATATGATAATTCAATTTATTATTATATAAATACAGAAATGATAAAGATGCAATATTATCATTTACAGGAAAATGGGAATCTTTTATGGTATTTTCCAGCAGTAATAAATATTTTTTGAATTTTGATTTGTACTTCAGCATGTATAGAGACTCCAATAAATAATGATTGCCTTTCAGGAAAAACACCGGATTTAAATGAATCATACTTGGGTTGTCATAAAAAAGAGTCACCCACTTTAAAGCATATTTGTAACAGGATAAAAAATCCTGAACTAAAAAGCTTCGCCAAAGATTGGCATTGTAAAACCAATATTTCTCTCTGAAACCGAACTTTTTCTCGTCAAATCTTGAAATATGCTTGTTGAAATAATCATCTATATAGGTGTATTCTTCGTCACTTTTTACATATCCGGTTTTAAGCATAATACCGTACAATTGCAAGGATAAATTAGATAATTTACTGGAAATGGTATTGCGATAATTCAGTTCTTTAGCCTGAATAACCAATTCATCTGCGCGTCCTTGAATACTTCGGGTTATGTATTGGGATTCAATGAGTTTCTCAAATTCTACAATTTCATAGGCCATGAGTTTTTCGTCATTTTCCAACGCTAAAATCTTTGTTTTATCCAAGATTTTTAAACTTTGCTTGTACAGCCCTTTATTGTACAAAATAGCAGCAAAATCAATTTGTTCTCTAAGCTGATATCGAATATTCTGACTGGGAATATTCAATCGGATGCTTACTAAAATTTGTTTGTATAAATACGATTTCAGATTGGATAATTGTACTTTTTTGATAATCCCACTTTTCAAAATAAGCTTCTCCTCATAGACTTCTGATTTGTCTAAAACATTAAATAATTCGATGAATTTTGTATTGGAACTGGTTTCTAATCGGCTGGCAAAAATCTTAAATTGTCTTTTTTCAGATTTTGAAAGCGATTTAATTAATACGAACAAGAAATCTTTTTGATGGTTAGCCATTGTAGAATAGTGTAGCTTAATGTTTTGTAATTCAATTGTTTACTAAGTTTTTTATTGCTTTATAAACAGTATATTTCATTAAATTGAGTTTTATATTAACGTAATGAAAGATATTTTTGTTATCAAGTTGTGAAATTACATTAAATAAATGAAAATGAATAGAGAGAAAGTTCAAATTTTTGATACCACCTTGAGAGACGGCGAACAAGTTCCGGGATGTAAATTAGATACCAATCAAAAACTAGTCATAGCCAATCGACTGGACGAAATGGGTGTTGACGTCATCGAAGCGGGTTTTCCGGTATCTAGTCCAGGTGATTTTTTATCTGTTTCAGAAATAAGTAAAATCGTTAAGAATGCAGTTGTTTGTGGATTAACCAGAGCGATAAAAAATGACATAGATGTTGCGGCACAAGCCTTAAAACATGCAAAAAGACCAAGAATACATACCGGAATAGGAACTTCGGAGTCACACATTGTACACAAGCTGAATACTACCAGAGAAGATATTATTGCCCGAGCAAAATTTGCCGTTTCCCATGCTAAATCGTATGTTGAAGATGTGGAGTTTTATGCGGAGGATGCTGGCAGAACGGACAACGAGTTCTTGGCTCGAGTCTGTGAAGCAGTCATTAAATCAGGTGCTACCGTGCTTAATATCCCAGATACAACTGGCTATTGCTTGCCGGAAGAATATGGCGCAAAGATTAAATATCTAAAAGAAAACGTCACAGGAATTGATAAAGTAATCCTGTCATGCCACTGTCATAATGATTTAGGAATGGCTACCGCAAATTCAATTGCAGGAGCGGTAAATGGAGCCAGACAAATTGAATGTACCATAAACGGAATAGGCGAAAGAGCCGGAAATACAGCACTGGAAGAGGTAGTGATGATTTTCAAACAACATCCGTATTTGAATTTAGATACCAATATCAATACCCGCCAGCTGAATGAAATGAGCCGATTAGTATCTGAAAGTATGGGAATGATGGTGCAACCCAATAAAGCAATTGTTGGAGCTAACGCTTTTGCACACAGCTCCGGAATTCATCAGGATGGGGTAATCAAAAACAGAGCGACTTATGAAATCATGGATCCGTTGGAAGTCGGTGTCAATGAATCATCAATTGTTCTTACCGCCAGAAGTGGCAGAGCAGCATTGGCCTACAGAGCCAAAAAAGTTGGATATGAACTTTCAAAAGTGCAATTAGATGTTGTCTATGTTGAATTTTTAAAGTTTGCCGATATCAAAAAAGAAGTCCTTGATGATGATATTCATCAAATAATTGAAGCCTGTAAAATGAGTAAGGAATTAATCCTCAACTAAAATATTTTGATTTCTATTATAATTTAAATCGCACTATTATGAATTTAAAAATAGCAGTACTTTCAGGAGACGGAATAGGTCCTGAGGTTACCTTACAAGCAAAAAAAGCGTTGTATGCAATTGGTGTGGTTTTCGATCATGAGTTTGTATTTGAAGATGCACTAATAGGTGCCGTTGCGATTGAAAAAACAGGAAATCCATTGCCGGAGCAAACATTGAATCTTTGTCTGAATACAGATGCTGTATTGTTTGGCGCTGTTGGCAATACAAAATACGACAACAATCATGATCCAAAATTGCGCCCTGTAAATGGCTTATTGAAATTGAGACAAGCATTAGGATTATATGCCAATATAAGACCTGTTAAACCGTATAAGGATTTATTAGATTTATCCCCTTTGAAAAGAAAAATCATTGAGGGTACTGATTTTGTGATTTTCAGGGAGCTTTCCGGGGGATCTTATTTCAGTGAAAAAAAGACGAATGCACAAGGCACATTAGCCTCTGATTTATGTGAGTATTCCGATGAGGAAATTATTAGGGTTAGTCATTTAGCGTTTAGAACAGCTCAGAAAAGACAAAAAAAAGTGACTCTGGTAGACAAAGCTAGTATTCTTGAAACGTCACGATTATGGCGAAAAGTAGTCCAGGAAATCAGCGAAAATTACCCTGATGTAACTTTAGATTTCCTTTATGTTGATAATGCCGCGATGCAAATCATTATTAATCCAAAACAATTTGATGTCATTTTGACCGAAAATTTATTTGGCGATATTTTATCGGATGAAGCTAGTGTAATCACAGGAGCCATTGGATTATTGCCATCAGCATCTCTAGGGAATTCCAGTGCTCTTTTTAAACCGGTACACGGCACTTTTTCTCAGGCAAAAGGCAAAAATACGGCCAATCCAATTGCCTCAATATTATCTGCTGCTATGCTTTTAGAACATTTTGGACTTCAGTTAGAAGCTAAAAAAGTATATGAAGCGGTAGAAAAAGCAATTGAATTAAATGTCGTCACAGCAGATTTGAATCCCTATTCTAAATTTGGCACCAATGAAGTAGGTGATTTTATATCCAATTATATTTTGAGCAAAGATGAATTATTGTATTTCAATAACGACAATGTTTACATAGGACAATCGACTATTGTTTAGGCAACACTAGTTGACTTTCAATAATTTTAAACAGATAAAAACCGACACAAATAAACAGACAATGGAATTAAATAAATACAGCAAGACCATAACACAAGATGAAACACAACCTGCAGCACAAGCAATGTTGTACGGTATTGGTCTGACTGAAGAAGATTTAAAAAAAGCACAAGTTGGAATTGTTAGTATGGGATATGAGGGAAATCCCTGTAACATGCACCTGAACGGCTTGGCTAAAAAAATAAAAACAGGAGTCTGGAAAGAGGACTTAGTAGGGTTGATTTTTAATACTATTGGTGTAAGTGACGGTATTTCAAACGGTACTGATGGAATGCGTTTTTCTTTAGTTTCCAGAGATGTAATTGCAGATTCTATTGAAACCGTAATGGGAGCACAATGGTATGATGCACTAATCGCTATTCCAGGCTGTGATAAAAACATGCCAGGTTCCGTCATGGCTATGGGAAGAGTCAATCGCCCTTCTATCATGGTTTATGGAGGCTCAATTCATTCTGGAAAATGGAAAGGGGAATCGTTAAATATTGTGTCTGCCTTTGAAGCATTGGGAAAAAAATTTAACAATACAATCGCTCCGGAAGATTTCAAAGGAGTGATTCAAAACGCTTGTCCCGGCGCAGGAGCCTGCGGAGGTATGTATACGGCCAATACGATGTCTTCGGCTATTGAAGCTTTAGGAATGAGCTTGCCCTACAGTTCTTCTAATCCGGCATTAAGTGACGAAAAACAACAAGAATGCATTGATGCTGGAAAAGCAATCAGAATTTTGTTAGAAAAAGATATAAAACCTCGAGATATCATGACACGTAAAGCATTTGAAAATGCGATTACCATGGTAGCTGTTTTAGGCGGTTCTACGAATGCAGTAATGCACTTAATCGCTATGGCACATGCTGTAGATATTGAAATTACACTTAAAGATTTTCAAGATATAAGTGACAAAACACCATTACTTGCCGATTTGAAACCGAGTGGAAAATACCTGATGGAAGATCTCCATGAAGCTGGAGGAGTTCCCGCAGTAATGAAATATTTATTAAAAGAAGGATTGTTACATGGAGACTGTTTGACAGTAACTGGAAAAACTTTAGCTGAAAATTTAGCTGCTGTTCCGGATTTGAACGACGGTCAGCAAGTAATACACGAAATCCAAAAAGCACTAAAAGCAACAGGAAACATTCAAATTTTGTATGGAAATCTTGCTGAGGAAGGCTGTGTGGCTAAAATTAGCGGAAATGAAGGGGAGTATTTTGAAGGAGATGCCATTGTTTATGAAAATGAACATGATGTAATAACTGGGGTTCGCGGGGGTGAAGTCAAACCAGGGAATGTAGTGGTCATCCGGTATTGTGGTCCAAAAGGTGGCCCCGGAATGCCTGAAATGCTTAAACCTACTTCAGCTATCATGGGTGCTGGTCTTGGAAAAAGCGTAGCCCTGATTACTGATGGCAGGTTTTCTGGTGGTTCACATGGATTTGTTGTGGGACATGTTACACCCGAAGCTTTTGAAGGAGGCGGTATAGCGCTCGTCAAAAATGGAGATATTATCACTATTGATGCAGTCAAAAATACAATCAATTTAAAAATATCGGATGCAGAGTTTGCACATAGGAAAGCAAATTGGATTCAACCTGAATTAAAAGTAAATAAGGGAGTTTTATTAAAATACATCAGAGCGGTCTCGAGCGCTTCGACAGGATGTGTAACTGATAAATAACTTCAAAATCAACGCCAATAGCAATAGCAAAATTGACATAAGCCTAAAAAAATAATAATGAAAAATAATACAATATCCGGCGCCGAAGCCGTTATTAGATGCTTATTAGAAGAAGGAGTAAATTTGGTTTACGGCTACCCAGGTGGCGCGATTATGCCCGTTTACGATGAATTATATAAATTTAAAGATCAATTACACCATGTTTTAGTACGTCATGAACAAGGCGCTACCCATGCTGCACAAGGTTTTGCAAGAGCGACCGGTAAAGTAGGAGTAGCGATAGCCACTTCAGGTCCGGGAGCCACAAATTTAGTTACCGGAATTGCAGATGCACAGATTGATTCGACTCCCATGGTGTGCATCACGGGACAAGTAGGGAAACATTTATTGGGATCTGATGCCTTTCAGGAAACAGATATTATTGGGATATCGACTCCGGTTACCAAGTGGAATTATCAAATTACCGAAGCTTCTGAAATTCCGGAGATCATGGCAAAAGCTTTTTATATTGCTAAATCAGGTCGTCCAGGGCCCGTATTAATTGATATTACAAAAAATGCTCAGTTTGACCAAATGGAATTCAGCTATAAAAAATGTACCAGCATCAGAAGTTACAATCCAAAGCCGATTTTAAATCTGGAAAAAGTTAAGGAAGCAGCTGCAATTATTAATACGTCCAAAAAACCTTTTATCGTATTTGGTCAAGGAATTATCCTTGGTGAAGCCGAAGAACAACTCAAAGCATTTGTTGAAAAATCAGGAATTCCCGCTGCTTGGACTATTTTAGGACTTTCGGCATTGCCTACTGATCATCCGCTGAATGTAGGGATGTTAGGGATGCACGGTAATTATGGTCCTAACGTTTTGACGAATGAATGTGATGTTTTGATTGCCCTTGGAATGCGTTTTGATGATCGTGTCACCGGAAATCTGGAAACCTATGCAAAGCAAGCAAAAGTAATCCACTTTGAAATTGATTCAGCCGAAATCGATAAAAACGTGAAAACAACAGTGGCCGTTTTAGCAGATGTCAAAGAGTCTTTAACCGCTTTACTTCCTTTTATCGAAAATAACACACATGAATCCTGGCACAATGAATTCAAAGAAAAATATGAAATTGAATTAGAAGCCGTAATCAATGACGAGTTAAAGCCTAAGAAAGAAGGAATTTCTATGGGAGAAACGATTGAAATGATTAACAAGCATTCTAAAGGAGATGCCATTATGGTTTCGGATGTAGGACAACACCAAATGTTTGCCTGTCGGTATGCCAAATTCAATTCGACCAAAAGTAATGTCACTTCAGGTGGTTTAGGAACCATGGGATTTGCATTGCCTGCTGCGATTGGTGCCAAAATGGGAATGCCAAATCGAGAAGTAGTAGCCATAATTGGAGATGGAGGGTTTCAAATGACCATTCAGGAATTAGGAACTATTTTCCAGACTAAAGTTCCTGTGAAAATTGTGGTCTTGAACAATGAATTTTTAGGTATGGTTCGTCAATGGCAACAATTGTTTTTTGACAAAAGATATGCTTCGACCGAAATGATCAATCCTAATTTTATAGCCATTGCTGAGGGTTATTACATCAAAGCAAAAAAAGTAACCAAAAGACAAGATCTTGATGCGGCTGTGGCCGAAATGATGGCTTCAAAAGAATCCTATTTCCTGGAAGTTATGGTAGAAAAAGAAAATAACGTATTCCCAATGATTCCTACAGGAGCATCGGTTTCAGACATAAGATTGAGTTAATCCCCATCCCAACCCTCCCCGAAGGGGAGGGAGATTGAAAGAGAAATTGTTAATAGATTATATTTTTGAATTAGTAATAAAAATTATAAACATACCCTAAGCTAGTTTCGGCACTCCCTCTTTTGGAGGGGGCTGGGGGAGGATAAAAAACATGGAAAATAAAACATTCACCATTTCTGTTTATTCAGAAAACAACGTTGGCTTATTGAACAGAATATCTGGAATATTCTTGAAACGCCATATCAATATTTTGAGTTTAAATGTATCCGAATCGGAGATAGAAAGTGTTTCCAGATTTATTATCGTGGTGAATACTACCGAAAAATGGGTACATAATATTGTAGGACAAATCGAGAAACAAATTGAAGTCATCAAAGCTTTTTATCATATTGACGAAGAAACTATTTTCTTAGAAAATGCATTATTCAAAATTGAGTCGAGCTTGCTATTTGACGAAAAACAAATTCAGAATATCATCAAAGAAAGCCATTCCGAGATAGTTACAGTGGCCAGAGACTTTTTTGTGATTTCAAAATCAGGACAACGTGCTGAAATTGAATCATTGTACGATAAATTAAAACCTTTTGGAATCATGCAATTTGTTCGTTCCGGTAGAATATCAGTTTCCAAAGCAAAAATGGAGATTTCAACATTATTAGAAAAACTTTCTTAAAAGTGTTCAGTCGCTATGTAGCTTGTCATTCCGACGAAGGAGGAATCTCAATCTTATCAGAATTAATTATTACAAATATTAAATTTTACAATCATTAAACAATAAAAAATGGCAAATTATTTCAATTCATTACCACTCAGATTACAATTAGAACAATTAGGTGTTTGCGAATTCATGGATCAGTCTGAATTTGTAGACGGAATTAAAGCTTTAGCAGGAAAAAAAGTAGTCATTGTAGGGTGTGGAGCACAAGGGTTGAACCAAGGGTTGAACATGAGAGATTCTGGTTTGGATATTTCTTATGCTTTACGCGCCGATGCAATTTCGGAACAAAGAGCTTCGTTTAAAAATGCGTCTGATAATGGATTCAAAGTGGGAACGTATGAAGAATTAATTCCAACAGCTGATTTGGTATGCAACCTTACACCAGACAAGCAACATACAGCTGTAGTTACGGCAATCATGCCTTTGATGAAAAACGGATCAACGCTTGCTTATTCTCATGGTTTCAATATTGTAGAGGAAGGAATGCAAATTCGCAAAGACATCACTGTAATTATGTGTGCACCAAAATGCCCTGGATCAGAAGTACGTGAAGAATACAAGAGAGGTTTTGGTGTACCCACTTTAATCGCGGTTCACCCCGAAAATGATCCAAACGGAGCTGGTTTTGAACAAGCAAAAGCGTATGCGGTTGCTACTGGTGGTCACAAAGCCGGGGTTTTAAACTCTTCATTTGTAGCCGAGGTAAAATCAGATTTAATGGGAGAACAAACCATTCTTTGTGGCATGTTACAAACCGGTTCTATTTTATGTTTCGATAAAATGATTGAAAAAGGAATCGAGCCTGCTTATGCTTCAAAATTAATTCAATATGGTTGGGAAACAGTTACAGAAGCTTTAAAGCATGGTGGAATTACAAATATGATGGATCGTTTGTCTAATCCCGCAAAAATTGAAGCGTATGAATTAGCAGATGAATTAAAAGACATCATGCGTCCGTTGTTTCAAAAACACATGGACGATATTATCTCTGGCGAATTTTCCAAAAATATGATGATTGACTGGGCTAATGATGATATCAATTTATTGACTTGGAGAGCTGCAACTGCAGAAACTAACTTCGAAAAAACAGCGCCAACAGCTGCTCATATTTCAGAACAAGAGTATTTTGACAATGGTGTTTTGATGATTGCCATGGTGAAAGCGGGTGTCGAATTGGCTTTTGAAACCATGACTCAAACAGGAATTATTGAAGAATCAGCGTATTATGAGTCTTTACACGAATTGCCTTTGATTGCTAATACTGTGGCAAGAAAAAAATTATATGAAATGAACCGAATCATTTCGGATACTGCAGAATATGGTTGTTATTTATTTGATCACGCCTGCAAACCATTGTTGATTAATTTTATGAAAACGGTAGAAACTAATGTGATAGGGAAACCTTTTTCAACTTCAAATGGAGTTGACAATGCGGTTCTTATTGCAGTAAACAAAAGCATTCGTCAACATCCAATAGAAGAAGTTGGGGAGTGGTTGAGAGAATCCATGACTGCGATGAAAAAAATTGGATAAAAAAATTAGATATTACCACCCAAGAGAGGGTGTGTTGGGATTAGCGCTATATCATTGGTTTTATAATATTTTGAATTAGTTAAAATTTATTAAAGAAATAGTATGAATATAGTCGCTTCTACATTCACTTAACGTCGAGCGAGATTGAACGTTAAGTGAGGTAATCCCTAATAATTTATAAAATTGTTAAAGTATAATCGCAATCGATCTTAAATAAATCAATACGAAAGTTTTTTAGTGATTGGTGTTTTATTACAACTGTATAGGTTGGTTAGTCATAGTTCAAATAAAATACTATTTGTCGTTGCTAAATTAATTGTTAGGGATTTTTTGTTGTTACAAAAGGCGGAGGTATTTATATCTTTCCGCTTTTTGTGTTTTACATATTTCCTCAAAAAAGTAAAAATTAGCCATATTACTAATTAAAAACTATTTATATTGAATAATCCATTTTTTTTTCCGGGTATTTATAGTTTAAATAGTATTAGTAATAGACTTAGATTTAATACTTTTATAAAAAATTAAAACATGAGCTACTATAAAATTGAAAATTTAGAACAATATTTTAAACATTACAATAAATCAGTTCGTGAACCTCGAAAATTTTGGGGAAAAATAGCAGAGGAAAATTTTACGTGGTACCAACAATGGGATAAAGTTGTTGATTTTAATATGGCTGAAGCCGACATAAAATGGTTTACTGAAGCCAAAGTGAATATTGTAAAAAATTGTATCGACAGACATCTTGCAAAAAGAGGCGAAAAAACGGCTATTATTTTTGAACCCAATGATCCTTCAGAAGCAGCATTACATATTACCTATAATGAATTGCATCAACGGGTCTGCAAAATGGCAAATGTGTTGCGTGAACAAGGCATAAGTAAAGGAGATCGCGTTTGTATTTATTTACCTATGATCCCAGAATTAGCCGTTTCAATATTAGCATGTGCCAGAATTGGTGCCATACATTCTGTTGTTTTTGCTGGTTTTTCAGCTTCTGCGGTATCAGCTAGAATTAATGATAGTGAATGTAAAATGGTTATTACTTCTGATGGCGGATTTCGTGGTAACAAAACAATCGACTTAAAAGTAATTGTTGATGAAGCGTTGGAAAAATGTCCTTGTGTTGAAAAAGTTTTAGTAGCCAAAAGAATTCATTCAAAGATCAATATGAAAGCAGGTCGTGACCAATGGCTGGAACCACTTTTGGATCAGGCTTCGGATAATAATGTAGCCGAAATCATGGATGCTGAGGATCCGTTATTTATTTTGTACACTTCTGGTTCAACAGGAAAACCCAAAGGAATGGTTCACACCACTGCAGGGTATATGGTGTATACTGCCTACACTTTCAAGAATGTATTCAATTATGAAGAAAATGATGTTTTTTGGTGTACCGCTGATATTGGCTGGATTACCGGACATTCCTATATTCTTTACGGCCCGTTATTGAACGGAGCTACGACCTTAATTTTCGAAGGCGTTCCGTCTTATCCTGATTTCAGTCGCTTTTGGCAAACCATCGAAAAACATAAAGTCACACAATTTTATACCGCTCCAACTGCTATTCGTGCCCTTGCAAAAGAAAATATAGATTTTGTATTAAAGTACCCATTGAAGTCCTTAAAGGTTATTGGGTCAGTTGGTGAACCTATAAATGAAGAAGCTTGGCATTGGTACAACAATCATGTTGGAGACAGAAGATGTCCTATTGTAGATACTTGGTGGCAAACTGAAACAGGAGGGATTATGTTATCACCTATAGCATTTGTTACCCCAACAAAACCTACCTATGCTACGTTGCCTTTACCCGGAATTCAACCCGTACTAATGGATGAAAAACGAAATGAAATAGAAGGGAATCAGGTCGTTGGTAGTTTGTGCATCAAATTTCCATGGCCAGGAATTGCCAGAACAATCTGGGGTGATCATCAGCGCTACAAAGACACCTATTTCTCTGCCTTTCCAGGTAAATTTTTCACAGGAGATGGTGCTTTACGCGACGAAGTTGGGTATTATAGAATCACTGGAAGAGTAGATGATGTGGTAATTGTTTCCGGTCATAATCTGGGAACAGCACCTATTGAAGATGCTATAAATGAACATCCTGCTGTATCAGAATCAGCTATTGTAGGTTTTCCTCACGACATCAAAGGGAATGCATTATATGGTTTTGTAATCCTCAAAGAAACCGGAGAAACTAGAAATAAAGAAAACTTAGCCAAAGAGATTAATCAGCATATTTCAGATCATATTGGGCCTATTGCCAAGTTAGATAAAATTCAGTTTGTTAACGGTTTACCAAAAACGCGCTCCGGAAAAATCATGAGACGAATCCTTAGAAAAATTGCAGAAGGAGATTATTCTAATTTTGGAGATATTTCTACCTTATTAAATCCAGAGATTGTAGAAGAAATAAAAGAAGGAAAGTTGTAATACCATTTATGTCAAAATAACAATTAGAACTTTGAACCTATAAAATAGCGTCTTTTAATTCAAAACCCTTTCAAATTATAAACTTTGAAAGGGTTTTTTAGTTTAAAATGCAATATGGCAAGAGGTTGAATTTCATTCAAAGAAAATAAAATAGCTGTAAATACTAGTACAAGATGTTAATGTAAACACAATGCGGTGTCAGTCTTTGACTGCTTAGAATAGGTAACCTATCTTTACCTATAAAGCTAAAATTACTATGATTCAATTTGAAAAAAAATACAACATCGCACTCTGGTTAGACAAATGGTTTATTGAAGATTTTGGTTTAGATCCAATAGTGGCTTTGTATTTAAAACTTTTGACGCTTATTTTTGTATTGTTTATAATAAGTTTTTTGTCTTGGTATTTAACGAAAATAATTATAGTTCGTTTTGTGCACAAAATTTTTTTAAAAACAAAAGTAGTTTGGGATGATGTCCTGATAGAAAGAAAAGTTTTTGAAAAAATAGCCTATTTAGTCCCTGCTTTCATCATTATCATGGTTGCTCCATACATCTTTGGAGATTTTCCAAAAGCAATTGAGTATATAATTATTCTATCAAATATCTTTATAATTTTAGTAATAATACGTTCTGTTATTACTGTATTATCAGTCTTTGATGAAATAGTGTCCAATACCTTAATTTTAAAAGACAAACCGATTACCAGTTACATTCAGGTACTTAAGATTGTAGTCTATTTTATTGGAGGAATACTAGTTTTATCCATCATGTTAGGCAAAAGTCCTTTCTATTTTCTTGGGGCAATGGGCGCAATGACGGCTATTTTACTTTTAATTTTTAAAGATACCATTCTGGGGTTTGTTGCCAGTATTCAAATGTCTGTGTATGATATGGTTCGAATAGGAGACTGGATTTCGATGCCAAAATATGATGCGGACGGCGATGTGATGTCAATCAATTTAAATACTGTAAAAGTTCAAAATTGGGATAAAACGATCACTACAATACCCACTTATGCTTTTATCACAGACTCTTTCAAGAACTGGCGTGGTATGAGTGATTCTGGCGGGAGACGAATAAAAAGAGCTATTTATTTAAAAGTCAGTAGTTTTCAGTTTTGTGATGAAAAAATGCTCTCGCAATTCAAAAAATACAAACTAATTCAAAATTACATCACTCAAAAAGAAAATGAGGTACACAAAACTAATTCGGAAATATTGGACAATGAGATCGTTTCAGTAAATATCAGGAGGCTGACTAACATAGGCGTTTTTAGAATCTATGCTGAAAAATACATTACGGCTCATCCCAATATTAATAAAGACATGACCATAATGGTGCGTCAGCTAGAATCTACATCGAAAGGATTACCACTAGAAATTTATTGCTTTAGCGCAGAAAAAGAATGGCTAAAATACGAGACTATTATATCTGATATTTTTGATCATCTATTTACCATCACTTCTGAATTTGAACTCGAGGTTTTTGAGGAACCTACAGGAAATGATTTTCGGAATTTCAACCGGTAATTTCATCGGTACTGTTTAAAGCTATTGATTAATCAACCATATTTTTTTTAATAAAAATTAAATAATCAGTCTTTTTTTATCATTTGTTATACCCACAGTAGCAAACAAATCCATAAATTTACTTCCAGATGAAAGATAAACAAGTAGTAATTATTGGTGGTGGGTTAGCTGGACTGACTTCGGCTATTCATTTATCTAAATTAGGGCTTCAGGTGACGGTTATTGAGAAGAATAGTTATCCAAAACATAAAGTGTGTGGAGAATACATCTCTAATGAAGTGATGCCATATCTCAATTGGTTGGATTTAGATATAGCCCATTTAAAGCCGACACACATTACAAAACTTGAGTTTTCTACTGCAAGAGGAAAAACAATACAAAGTATTTTACCTCTTGGTGGTTTTGGCATCAGCCGTTTTGTTTTAGACGAATATTTGTATAAAAAGGCTATCGATAACGGGTGTACAATACTAAAAGATCAAGTTGAAAATGTTCATTTTGAGCAGGATAAATTTATGATAACCACGACAAATTTAATGGTTTTAGAGTCCCAAATGGTGATTGGTGCTTTTGGCAAACGTTCTATTATTGACCAAAAAATGAACCGAGAATTTATTCATAAAAAATCACCTTGGCTGGCCGTAAAAGCACATTATTCTGGTAAATTTCCAAATGATGTAGTGGGTTTGCATAATTTTAAAGGAGGCTATTGCGGAGTTTCTAAAGTTGAAAACGAAGTGATTAACATGTGTTATCTAGCCGATTATAAAACGTTTCAGCAGTTTAAAAACATTACTGAATATCAAAATACTATTGTTTCTCAAAACCCACACTTAAAAACCCTTTTTGAAACCAGTACATTATTGTTTGAAAAACCATTGACCATAAGCCAAATCTCTTTCAAAAAGAAACACGCCGTGGAAAACCATGTTTTAATGATTGGCGATACAGCCGGATTAATTCATCCTTTGTGCGGAAACGGAATGGCTATGGCAATTCATAGCGCCAAAATCGCATCAGAATTAGTAGTTCAATTTTATAACACCGAGATTAAATCCAGAGCCGAATTAGAAAAGCGATACCTGCAAGAATGGAATTTAAATTTTAAGGGAAGACTTAAAATGGGACGGTTTTTATCCAATATTTTACAAAAACAAAAACTTTCAGCAGTATTGATGCGGATATTAATTATATTTCCATTTTTATTGCCAAAAATTATAAAAAAAACACACGGAAAACCAATCACTCTTCACTCGTAAATGATACTAGATACCAAATATAGAACTGATAAACCGGAAATCATGGATGATTTTGCCATGGAAGGTGAGATTTTACGTGATGCCTTAGATAAAATTGCCCGGATTAATCAGCTTTTAGGAGGAAACCAGTTGACTCTAAGAGGAGTACAAGAACTTGTTCAGGATTCCAAATCTAAAGAAATTGTTATTATAGACGTGGGTTGTGGTAATGGGGATATGTTGCGAACCCTGGCTGATTTTGGTCTTAAAAACAACCTAAATTTCCAGTTAATAGGCATCGATGCTAACAATTTTACAATTTCACATGCACGACAATTATCAGATAAATATGCTAATATCAGTTATCGCTGCGAAGATATTTTTAATGAATCATTTAATGATCTAAAGTATGATATTGTTTTGTGCACTTTGACGTTACATCATTTCAAAGACGATGAGATTATTCGATTATTGAAAGTTCTTTATAACAATACATCCATCGGAATTGTAATAAATGATTTACATCGTAGCGCCATTGCCTATCGATTATTTCAGGCATTATGTGTTGTTTTTCAGTTGAATGCTATGTCACGAGAAGACGGATTAACATCAATTTTAAGAGGTTTTAAGAAAGAAGAATTGATAGCGTTCTCAAAAAAATTAAATTTTAAAAACTATAAAATTCATTGGAAATGGGCTTTTAGATACCAATGGATAATTTCAAAAATATGAGTGTAAAAATTAAAAACGTAACCAAACAGCTGCCTAAATATTCCAGAACAACAGCTGAAATAATTCCTTTTTTGGATGCTTGGCTAGTGGGACAAGACGAACGATTCATCAGAAAAGTAAAGAAAATTTTTGAAGGTGCAGCTGTAGACAAACGCTATTCCATAATGGATCCGATAGAGGTGTTTACCAAAACTTCATTTGAAGAAAGAAATGCTATTTATGTTCGTGAAGTCATTGATTTAGGTGAAAAAGTATTAGCAAAAGCTTTAAAAAAAGCAAATTGGAATCCGCAAGATTTAGATTATATCATCACGGTAAGCTGCACCGGAATTATGATTCCGTCTCTCGATGCGTATTTAATCAATACATTGAAGTTGCGTCAGGATATAGTAAGGCTTCCCGTGACCGAAATGGGTTGTGCCGCCGGGATTTCAGGAATTATTTATGCTAAAAATTTCTTGCAGGCCAATCCCGGAAAACGAGCTGCGGTAATTGCCGTAGAAAGTCCCACGGCTACGTTTCAACTCGATGATTTTTCGATGGCAAATATCGTAAGTGCTGCGATTTTTGGTGATGGTGCCGCTTGCGTTTTACTTTCCTCGCATGAAGATGACGAAGGTCCTGAGATTGTAGCAGAGGAGATGTATCATTTTTATGATAACATCCACATGATGGGTTTTAAACTCACCAATTCTGGATTGCAGATGGTACTTGATATTGAAGTACCGGAAACGATTGTTTCTCATTTTCCGGATATTATTCATCCTTTTTTAGAAAAAAATAATTTAAAAATGGAGGATATTGATCATCTTATTTTTCATCCCGGTGGAAAGAAAATTGTGCAAACCGTTGAGGCTTTATTTTCTGGTTTGGGAAAAAATATTGATGATACCAAAGAGGTTTTACGCTCCTATGGAAATATGTCCAGCGCCACAGTTTTGTATGTTTTAGAACAAATCATGGATAAGCAGCCTAAAAAAGGAAAAAAAGGATTAATGCTGAGTTTTGGACCCGGATTTTCGGCACAACGAATTTTATTGGAGTTTTAGCTCCCAAATGGGGGAATAGAAAAACTATGAAAAAAGAAGAAATTATAGCCAAATTACCGTATTCTAAATCCTTTTTGTTTGTGGATGAAATTCTCCAAATCGATGAAAACGGAGTGGAAGGAACCTTTACTTTTGATGAAAATCTTGATTTTTACAAAGGTCATTTTAAGGAATTTCCAGTTACTCCAGGTGTAATTTTGATAGAAGTCATGGCGCAAATTGGATTGGTTTGTCTTGGCATTTTTTTGTTAGATGATTCATTTACTTCTAGTACTTCAATTGCCTTAACATCAAGTGAAATAGAATTTTTAAAACCTGTTTTTCCAAATGAAAAAGTGATCGTAATTTCAGAAAAAATATATTTTAGATTTGGAAAATTAAAATGTAAAGTCATCATGAAAAACGAAAAAGGAGAAAATGTTTGCACAGGAACAATAGCGGGAATGATCCTCACCCCAACCCTCTCCAAAGAAGTGGGACTCAAAACCGAATTAAAATAAATTAAGCAATAGTATAATTTGATTCTTTTCAATATTTTGTAACTGTAATACTCTATTTGGTAGTATTAAAATTATTATTTTTTTGCCATTGTTATTGAAATTGAATATTATTTAACATTAAAAAATGAACAAAAGAGTAGTTATAACGGGTCTTGGTGTAGTTGCTCCAAATGGAGTAGGTCTCGATGCGTTCACTCATGCCATCAAAAACGGAATTTCCGGGATCAGGCACGACGCTGAGTTGGAGCGATTGCAATTTTCTTGTCAAATTGTAGGAAAACCCGAAGTTTCTGCAGAATTAGCAGGGCATTATTTTACGGAATTAGAACTTAGAAACTTCAATTCAACAGGGATTTTATATGGCGTAATTGCCGGAATTGATGCCTGGAAGGATGCCGGATTATCATTGGAAATTAACGAAGAACCGGATTGGGACAGTGGAACTATTTTTGGAACAGGAACTTCCGGAATTGATAAATTTCGCGAAAGCATTTATAAAATAGATAATTTACAAACGAGAAGACTGGGAAGTACAGCCGTAGCGCAAACAATGAATAGTGGTGTGAGTGCGTATCTGGGTGGAAAATTAGGACTTGGAAATCAAGTCTCTACTAATTCTTCGGCCTGCACGACTGGCACCGAAAGTATTTTAATGGCGTATGAACGCATCAAATCAGGGCAGGCAAAACGTATTTTAGCCGGAAGTACCAGTGATTCCGGCCCGTATATTTGGGGCGGATTTGATGCTATGAAGGTATGTACTTTTAAACATAATGAAACACCAAAACAGGGTTCTAGACCAATGAGCACAGCTGCTTCCGGATTTGTTCCCGGAAGCGGAGCAGGTGCTTTGGTCTTAGAAGATTTAGAAAGTGCGATTGCACGTGGCGCACGAATTTATGCGGAAGTTTTAGGTGGAAATATCAATTCAGGAGGGCAGCGCGGTTTAGGAACCATGACTGCACCAAATCCGGTTGCGGTGCAAAGATGCATTCAAAATGCTTTGACAAATGCCGGAATTTTAGCCAGTGAAATTGACGCAATCAACGGACATCTGACAGCCACTTCCAAAGATAGTCTTGAAATTCAGAATTGGAGTGAGGCTTTAAATCGAAAAGGAATTGATTTTCCATACATCAATTCTTTAAAGTCGATGGTGGGACATTGTTTAAGTGGCGCCGGTAGTATTGAAAGCGTGGCTTCGGTACTGCAATTGCATCACGGATTTATTTTCCCGAATATCAATTGTGCCGATTTGAATCCAGAAATAACAGCACTAATTGATGAATCAAGAGTTCCACGACAACGACTTGATATAGAAATAAATACATTAGCAAAAGCCAGTTTTGGTTTTGGTGATGTGAATGGGTGTGTAATTTTTAAAAAATTTAAAAAATGAAAAAATGAACCGTAAATTCCCCAATTTGTGGTAATTTTTTTGGCGTTAGAAAACGAAATGTACTTAAGTGCTGTAAAATCAATATTAATTATGAACAAACAAGAAACTATTCAGGAGCTAAAAGCCATTGTAAAACCATATATTCTGAATCAAGAAGCTTTTGACTCACTCACTGAAGATACGGATTTCATCAATGATTTAAAGATAAACTCCGCTAATTTAGTAGATGTTATTTTGGATATAGAGGAAAAATATAATATTTTGATTGATAACGAATCAATGGAGCGCATGATAAATGTAAAAGCAGCTATGGCCATTATTGAAACCAAATTAGCTGAAAAAAGTAGTGAATCACCAGAAAAATGATAGGAAATGACCTTGTCGATTTGGCTTTAGCCAAAAAAGAAAGCAATTGGCAACGCAACCGCTTTTTAGATAAAATATTTACTAAAAACGAACAGCTGTTAGTTTCTAATGCCGTAAATCCAGAAGTAATGGTTTGGAATTTATGGTCCAGAAAAGAGGCGGCTTATAAAATCTACAATAGGGAAACAGGAATTCGAGGTTTTTTTCCTTTGCAACTGGAATGTTTTTACGAAAACACAACATTAGGAACTGTTTGTATCAAAGGAAAAATATATTTTACTCAAACTAAAATAGATCAGGATTGCATTCATACCATTGCTGTTGCCGGGAAAGAGTATTTCAAAAAAATTGAAAACTTGAATTCCGCCGATGCTATCTTTAAAAAAAATGGAATTCCTTACCGTATTGATGCGCATTCTAAAATGGAGAAACCCGTTTCCATCAGCCATCACGGTCGTTTTTGGAAAGGAATAACCCTATGATTTTTTTGCAAAAAGCACTTTTTTTTTCATACAATAGGGCGAGATTTATAAACAATGGTTACATTTGAACTTGTTGCAATTTTAAAAACAACAAAAAGTATCTTTTATAACGTATAGCAATTTATATTTAATGCAAATCATTCATAAAATAGACGATTTTCTATTTACGCTTTTCCCGAAATTAGTTGGGGGGGGGGTAATTCATTATTAATCAGTGAATTAGAATCGTATTACACTTTTGGTTCTTTTTCCCCAAAAGTTTCCATTACTGAGGATTGGGTTACCATAACCATTGACACTTCGGCAATCCTGCTTCAAGAAAATGATTTCCGCAAAACGGTAGCCCTTTGTGAAAAAGGAAACTATCAAGAAGCAAAACCCATTCTACAAAATCTTATCGAGAACAATCCTACCAATTCGGAATTCCATCGAATTATGGGACAAATCCTGTCTGATCAAGGTCATCAGGATGCAGCGATAAATAGTCTGATTGATGCATTGCGCTGGGATTCTAAGAATCATTGGGCGTTGCTGATGATGGGAAATATTTTTGCTAAGTTCAAGAATGATATTCCTACGGCAATGTTGTACTATGATCAGGCTTTGGTGGTGAATCCAAAAGATGCTATTACAATGAATAACATTGGAGCAAACCTTATGCAACAAGGGAAGTTGGATGAATCCAAAAAATATTTTTTGGAAGCTATAAAAATAAATGATCACTATCCAAATACTCATTTTGCTCTTGGAATGTTAGCCGAAATTCAAAATGATTTAGAATCCGCTTTTGACAGTACTTTGAAAGCTATAAAATGCAATCCAAATAAAGATATACTGTACAAGAATTCAGTAAATCAGGCTTTTGATGTTGCCAATAAAATTATTTCTAACACTGATGGGAATTCGCTTTTTGCAGAATACAAGCATCAATTAGAATTTGATTGCGGAAAAGAAATTGATGTTCTAGTAGATTCTGAAATTCCAACGGCAGCCAAGATTGAGTTTGCTGAAAACTACAATCGGATTAAGCACATCGTTCGGTATAAACCCAATTATCCTGCCGTAGCACACTTGGTTCTGCACGAATTAGCACATCTTGATTTTGTAATTCAAGCGAGAAAACGGGGATTAAATCAGCTTTTTACGGCTACTCCACAAAACAGAGCTGTTTTTTTGAAAACGGTACAACCTACTATTGCCAAGTTGCATGAAATGAATATTCCAGAGCAATCGATTACTCAATTCTGTACTGGTTTATTTGACGGGTTAAATTTGCAAGCCTACAATACTCCAATAGATTTATTCATTGAGGATTTTATATACAACGAATTTCCCCAATTGAGATCGTATCAATTCCTGTCGCTTTACGCTTTGATTCAAGAAGGCTTGAAAGCCGTAACCGATGTGACTGTTATTGAACTTTCGCCTGCAACACTACTTTCGAAATCTAAGATTTACAACTTAGTAAATACCTTACAGTTTAAAGCATTATTTGGTTTAGATTTTATAAACGATTTTAATGCCACTCCAGCCGAATTGCGCAAAGCCGAAGGTTTTTATGCTGAATTTCTCGAATACAAAGACAATCGTAAACCTGCCGAAGAATATGAATTGGTACAACATTGGGCCGAAGATTTACAGATTGACTCTTATTTTGAATTGGAAAATGAGGACGAATACCGCAAACGATCTGATGTAGATACTTTTATTGAAAAATTAGAAAAAGATCCTTTTGGTCTACACGACAATGCTGCTTTCAAAGAGAAGGAAATGGAACAGTTTCTCAAAAACCAAGAACATATTGGGACTAATATGGCAGTCACGATGTTTATGGTTGATGCTTTGCAGTATTTTAAGGATGTACCGCTAGAGGAAGTCAAGAAAATAGCCTTTGAAATCGCAATGCAAGGGACACAAGGTTTTGACCCAAATCAAAAAAACTACATCGTAGGTAGCATTCCAAACAAACGGTTTTCGGGTTATCACATTTTAGCATATTATTATGTGAGTTGGATGTTAGCTATTCCTGAAATGGTTTCTCAGTTGCAATTGCCTTTTGAAGAGGAATATAAAGTAGCATTGACACTTTTTAAATCGAAATAAAATGAATGATATTTTTAGCATTATTCAAGAATTAATAAAATTTAGAAATGAAAGAGATTGGGAACAATTTCATAATTCGAAAGATTTGGCTTTAGCTCTATCTATTGAAGCAGCGGAATTAAATGAATTGTTTCTGTGGAAAAAAGCAGAAGATGTAAATATTGATAAGCTAAAACAAGAATTGGCAGATGTTTTTGCATACGCTTTTTTGTTAGCCGAAAAATACAATTTAGATGTAAAAGAAATTGTACTTCAAAAGATTACGCAAAATGCAGCTAACTATCCAATAGATAAAGCAAAAGGGAACGCAACCAAATATGATGAATTATGATGCAATCATTTGAATTGTCTATTGAGGTTTCTGAACAATATGATTTTAATAAAGATTCATTGCCTAAAATAGCTCAAAATCCTTGGGTTAAAAATCAATGGCCTTTGGTTTACTTTATACAAAATGAAACTAAACGAATTGCCTATGTAGGAGAATCAACAAATGCCTCTAGTAGAATCAAAAATCACCTAGCAAATCCAAAAAAAGCAGATGCATTTACAAAAATTTCAATAATTGGGAGTGATAAATTCAATAAATCAGCAACTCTTGATATTGAATCAAACTTGATTCAATACATTACTTCTGAAGGAACTTACGAACTTCAAAATGGAAATTACGGTTTGGTCAATCATAATTATTACCAACAAGATTTGTACAAAGATCTTTTTAAAGAAATTTGGAAAAAACTAATTGATAAAAAGATAGTTAGCAAGTCACTGGAAGATGTTGAGAATTCAGAACTTTTTAAATATTCCCCTTATAAATCTTTAAATGAAGATCAATATAGTTCTATTCTTCAAATTCTTGATGGATTGTGTATCAAAAAATCCAATAGAATTTTTATAAAAGGGAGTGCTGGAACTGGAAAAACAATTTTGGCTACTTATTTAATTAAATTACTTAATTCAGATATTTCGGATGCTAATTTTGAAGATTTTAGTGATGAAGAGCTCAAGGAGATCAATTTCATTATTGCTTTTCAAAATAAATATCCAAAAGCAAAAATTGGATTGGTTATCGCCATGACTTCTTTAAGAGAATCATTACAAAATGTTTTCAAAAAAATTCCTGGTTTAAAAGCGTCTATGGTTTTAAATCCATCGGATACCTTTAAACTCAATGACAAATATGATTTATTAATAGTAGACGAAGCGCATCGGTTACGGCAATATAAAAATATAAGTTGGATGGGAGCCTTCCGGAAAAATAATCAAAAATTAGGATTAGATGACACCGGAACAGAGCTAGACTGGATAATTGCGAATAGTAAGAATCAAATTTTCTTTTATGATTCAGCGCAATCAGTAAAACCTTCCGATATAAATGAGGATCAATTTACCAGACTTTTGAATCAAGATAATACTTTGAAAATCGAGTTAACTTCTCAGATGAGAGTTAAAGGCGGAAATGATTATATTCGTTTTGTAGATCAATTACTTCATGTAAATCGCTTGGATAAAACTATTTATTCACCAAATGAGTATGAGTTAATTGTTTTTGATTCTTTAAAAGATCTTTATAGCGAACTTGCAAAGAAGGAAGAAATAAATGGTTTGTGTCGTTTAGTTGCTGGATATTCTTGGCCTTGGTTATCCGAAAAAGATAAAACTGTAATGGATATTGAAATTGATGGTTTACAATTTCAATGGAATCAAACCCCTAAGGACTGGGTTAATTCACCAAATGCTTTTAAAGAAGTTGGCTGTATTCATACGACACAAGGATATGATTTAAATTATACAGGAGTTATTTTTGGGAAAGAAATAATTTTCAATGAATTCACACAAGAAATTGAAATTAATCCGAAGTTGTATTTTGATAAAAATGGAAAAAAAGGGATCTCAAATAAAGATGATCTTAAGGCTTACGTAATAAATATATACAAAACTATAATGTATCGAGGAATCAGAGGTACTTATGTTTATGCTTGTGATACTTCTTTAAGAAACTATTTAAAAAAGCATATTGATGTTTATAAAAAAGATTTTCCGTTCAGAATCGTACCTTTTGAGGAGGTAAAACCGTATGTGAATTCAGTTCCATTAGTAGATATTTCAGCTGCAGCAGGTTCATTTAGCGATTTACAAGTTCATTCTGATTTTGAATGGGTCGAGTTACCCTTTAATACTTCAGTAAAAGAAGGCTATTTTGTATGTAAAGTAGTGGGCGAATCCATGAATAAAATAATTCCTAATGGCTCCTACTGTTTGTTTCAAAAAGATAGTGGTGGCAGTAGAGAAGGAAAAATTGTTTTAGTTGAAAGCACTGACATACAAGATGCAGATTTTGGTTCGGGATATACAGTAAAAGAATATCATAGTAAAAAGAAAATTAGTAATGAAAATTGGAGCCATGAATCCATAACCTTGAAGCCATTATCTTTTGAATCAGAATATGAAAACATCGTATTAGATTCAGAAAATTTAGTTGATTTTAGAGTTAAGGGAATTTTTATTTCGGTATTGTCTTAAGATTATGAATTAGAAAGTTTCATTCCTCCAAAATGCGCTAAAAGGACAAAATTGAAATGCTATAAATGGAGCTACATATGTGATTCCCCCTTCGTCGGAATGACAATACTTTATAGAAATAGAGGCAAACCTAGTAATAATAAGATGTTTAAAATCAGTTGTATGCAATATAGCAACCAAAATTTAAAATCACTTAATCCCCAGTCTTGATTTTAATTTCAAAAACAACAAAGCGGTTTTATAAGCATCCTCAGCAGCTGAATTCCGTTCACTTACCGGAATATTATAAGCCGCACAAAGTTCCTCCAGAGAAAATTGTTTGTCATTGATATCAAGTAGTTTTCTGTGCATGACATCAATATCCAGCGCCTCATTTTTTAATCTGCCACAGTCTAGTCTTTCCAAGACCGCATTGATCATTTCCACATCAAAATCAATGTGATGCCCAACTAAAATGGAGTTCCCAATAAATTCAATGAATAATTTTATGGCATCTGCTTCTCCTAATTTTTTCATTTTACTTTCTACCAAAAACGTATTAGAAAGTCCATTATCATGAAAAAATTTATACTGTAATAAAACAGCTTCAAAATTATCACCTATGACAATACTATTATCAATTACTGAAAAAGAGCCTATTGATAAAATAACATCTTTATCTGGATTCAAACCAGAAGTTTCTGTCGATACCACCACAAAGCGGGATGACTTTTTCTCAAATTTAGAAAGATAGGTTTTCCAAAAATCAGGATATT
This sequence comes from Flavobacterium sp. RSP49, assembly GCF_003968735.1. Taxonomy (NCBI): domain Bacteria; kingdom Pseudomonadati; phylum Bacteroidota; class Flavobacteriia; order Flavobacteriales; family Flavobacteriaceae; genus Flavobacterium; species Flavobacterium sp. RSP49. The sequence goes on from NZ_RYDN01000001.1 coordinate 232,401, forward strand.
CTTTATTAATCTTTTTTATCCAGTCTAACATAATTATGAAAATTGAGTAAGTTGAAATTTACTTTTTATTAATTCTTCCAGTTCTCTCATAGGGAGTAAAGCGTTTTTCAGTTTTTCTCGGTCAATTTTTGATAATTCCTCCAAATTTATAAATTGGCCTGAATCATCATTTTTTAACCCTTCTAAGGTTCGGAATTTTGATAAAGTCAAAAAAGCTTCGGCACAATTGAGATAAATTTCAGCATGTTTGGGATCCGTAATTGATAATTGTTTGAATCGTTGAAACGTATTGTTAATTCCTCGGATGTCGAAACTCAAAGTAAACAAACGGGCGCCATCAATCAATGGCATTAAAGCCTTAGTTTTAATATCAAATTTATCTTTATTTCTACCTTCTTCTTCGACATTGAATTTTTTGAAAAAACTAAGTGGAGCGTTTTTTCTTAAGGCATCATTTCCTAAGAAATCAAAAAATAACGTATTGTTTTTGGCGTTTTTAAAGACTACATTACTTATCGCATCTTCAATTTTTTGCTCTCCAAAAATAATTTCATAATCAAAGAAAATACTGCTCAAATCAGTGCTGTTCTCACCGGGAGTATTCATCCAGCTGTCATATTGTTTGATCCAGTCCGTCAATGATTTACACCAAAGCATAGTACTTCCCATGTGACCATTTGGACAGAATTCATAGCCGATTTTTTCTAGAGTGGCTGTGGTTTTTTTTCCAAGTTTAAGAAAATAGTCTTTTACGTCACGATATTTATCAGCAGCCACATCTTCAAAAATCAAAATACTATCTTGATCCGTTAATAAAAGCTGTTCTTTTCGTCCTTGACTGCCAATACTTAACCATGCAAAACGGGCAGGAGGGGAACCTAAATCCAAAATGGATAATTCCACCGAGCGTTTAATGACTGCCAAATTAATTTCGCTGGCAATATTAAAAACGTGTGATAGCGGAATATTTTTAGAAATTGAAGTCTGAATCAGATCTGTTAATCGTTCCCGTATTTGTTTTAGTTCTTTTGGTGATTGACACCGTTTGATTTCTTTTATTAAAACTCCGGGATTATTTGCTTGAGCCACAATCAAATCGTGCTCAGAAATGATTCCTTTCACACTGGATTTATCTGTTCCATCCTGAGTTACACACAAATGAGTCACATTGTGTTTTAGCATCAGCAACTGTGCTTCTGCCAGAGAAACGTTTTCAACCACCGTGATAACAGGGGAGGACATAATTTTATCTACTGTAACGGTTACTGGATATCTGCCGGTAGCAATTTTTGATCGCATATCCGCATCAGTAATAATGCCCAAAGGGATAGTATTATCACATACGAGGATATTGTTTTTTAACGATTCGGTCATTATTTGAGCCACGTCTTTTGCAATTGCTGTACTTGTCGTTTTTAAGGGAGCTGTATTATAGGCTAGCGATTGAAAATATTGCATTTCAGATTGCTGATCCGAATAGAATACATTATCAGAAATTAATTTTCCAATTAAATTTTCTTTATCTTTTGGGTTTCGGGTGTTTACGGCAAAACTTTCTAATAAAAAGTTTAAAACTTCAGAATTATTAGCTACAAAAGGCCTGAAAGTAGCAATGGGAATAGCATAAACAATGCTTTCTTCTCTTGCTTTGGCCGTCATCATATAATTATTTTTGGCAAAAAAGGGACGCAGGCCAAAAATATCGCCTTCGGTACATTTATTTAATAGCGTTTCCTCAGCATCTGCTATGACAGATAAATTGATAACACCGGAAGCCACCACATAAAAACTGTCATGCAAAAGATCATTTATTTGAAATAATGTTTTGTGTTTTTCTAAATTTACAACGCGAATATTTGCTGCTATTTCAGATAATTCTTCAAAAGTTAAGTAGTTAAACGGTGGGTATGCTTTTAAAAAGTCAGCAATGTGCTCAGCAATTGAATTCATAATTTATGGAATAAATAAGTATCGATTGTAAAAATAACAAATTTAAAAATTATAACACCGCCATTATTGCGGCAAAACAATTAAATTATAAAATCCTTAATCTTTTCATAAAATAAGTATGGATTTAAAGGAATTAAAAGCTACTTGTTCTACTTTTATACGATAACTAAAACATTTTAAATCATGAAATTATTTAGAAAAATGCATTTTTCGTTTATTGCCTTATTAATTGTAAATTGTATAGCTGCTCAAGGAAAACCTACCAGCAGCAAAGAAGTAGCCACAGGGGAAATTAATGGTGCTACAATTACCCTCAATTATGGGAGTCCATCAGTCAACGGAAGAGAAATTTGGGGAAAATTAGTTCCGTTTAATCAAGTTTGGCGTGCCGGAGCAAATGATGCTACAACATTTGAAACAGATAAAGAGTTGACGATCGAAGGTACTAAATTGCCAGCCGGTAAATACTCTTTTTTTGTTATACCAAATGAAAAAGAATGCGTGCTTATTTTTAATAAAGAAGCCAAACAGTGGGGAGCATATAAGTATAAAGAAAAAGAAGACCAACTACGTATTTCCGTTAAGCAAGAAGTTGCTGCTTCAGCTGCTGAAAAATTAGTTTATACGATCCGTGCTAATACTGTTGTTTTGAGCTGGGGCAATTGGAATATACCTTTTTCTGTAAAATAAAATATGACTAAGTAATAACCATGGTATAATGTCGTATTTTAAAATCAGGATAAAATTATGTAACAATCTGATTTAAAGCTGTTTTACTTAAAGTTAATTCTTTTGACTTTACGACTTTTAAACTTTCGACTTACTTAAAATTACTTTTAAATAGGAGGCTGTCTCAAAAAGACAGCCTCTTTTTTTTATAAAATATTTTCTAAAATGTTTAGATTAAGTTTTTCTTAATGTAATTGAAACTGGTTACAGCAGATTCTATTGGATTTGGTTTGTAGTTAGATTCGTGTTCCAAAAAGAAACGTTTCAGTCCGGCACGTTCCGCCTGAGCAAAAATCCCCTTGAAATCTATTGTTCCTGTGCCAATTTCTGCATTCCAATCCGGATTTACTTTATCCATATCTTTTACGTGCCACATTTTGAAACGTCCCGGATATTTTTTGAATAATTCCAATGGATCATGTCCAGCACGAATTACCCAGTATAAATCCATTTCAAAATCAACCAAGTTTTTATCCGTTTCGTTTAATAAAATTTCATATCCATTCGTTGAGCCGAATTTAGTAAATTCGAAATCGTGATTGTGATACGCTAATTTTAAACCTCCAGCTTTACAAAGCTCACCCACTTTATTAATTTGTAAGGCTAATTTTTTATAGGCATCACCAGTAGTTCCGCGCAATTCTGAAACGATGTAAGGTACTGTTACATATTCACTTCCTAAATAGTTGGCTGTTTCAACATAGGATTGTACAAGATCAGTTGAACCATCTTTGATCATCGAATTAAAATCAAAATGATTACTCGTGGCTTTTAGACCATTATCATCTAATATTGATTTAAAATCGCGGACCGAAGTTCCAAAAAAGCCTTTGTCTACTGAATAACCAAAAGTTTCTACTTCAGTAAATCCAGCTTTTCCAACTTGTGCTAAAACACCTTTAACATCTTTGGGTAACGTATCGCGCAGTGTCCATAATTGAATCCCAATGGCTCTTTTTTTAGAGTCAAAAGCAAATGAAGGAGCAATGGCTAATGCGCCTAATGCTAAACCAGCATTAATTAAAAATTCTCTTCTTTTTATCATGGGTTATTTTTTAGAGTAGTTAAATATCACAAATTGCTATGGCCTGTTTCAATGAAGCGAGTTTGTCCGGGTTTTTAGGTACAAATTCTTGACCCACAAATCCATTAAAACCAGTTTTTGCAATTGCTTTCATAATTGCAGTGTAATTTAGTTCCTGAGTATCATCAATTTCATTTCGTCCTGGAACGCCGGCGGTATGATAATGTGTAATGTAGTGATGGTTGTCTCTTATGTTTCTAATCACATCTCCTTCATCAATTTGCATGTGATAAATATCGTAAAGCAATTTGAAATTCTCAGAGTTCAAACGTTTCGCTAATTCCACTCCCCAAGATGTCCGGTCACATTGGTAATCTTTATGATCAATTTTGCTGTTTAGTAATTCCATTACTAAAATCACATTATGCTTTTCAGCCAATGGAATTAGTTTTTGCAAACCAACAATACAATTGTTCCAACCTTCTTCATCTGTTTTGCCTCTTCGGCTTCCGCTAAAACAAATCAGATTTTTATAACCGGCTTTTGCCACCAGTGGAATCATTTCCATATAATTTTTCAAGAGTGTCTCATGAAATTTAATATCATTAAAACCATCCACTAAATTAATTTCTGCACCGTTGCACATTGTAGAAACAAGATCATATTTCTTCAATGTTGGCCAATCTTTAGGACCTACTAAATCAATCCCAGTAATCCCTATCTTTTTGGATTCAATGCAAAGCGTATCTAAATCGATATCATTAAAACACCACCGAGAAACGGAGTGATTTATATTTCCTTTCAATTTACCCAATGGTGTTGCTGTTTCCTTTTTTGGCATAGCCAAAGCAGAAAATCCAGCAGGAATTCCCATCGCAACTGTTCCGGCTACTATTCCTTTTATGGCAGATCTTCTATTTAAATTAGCACTCATTTTTAATTTTTATATAGCAGAAGTGGATTCTTCTCCTTTGTTTTTTTCATTAAATAAAAGGGCAAAAAGTAAGAATACAGCAAACGCAATTCCAGCAGGAATAATCCACACCATTTGCCAGTTTACAGCCCCATCTGCCATTTTATAATTGTCCGTTATCCATCCTGCAACTGCAAAACCAATTAACATACCAACTCCGTAAGTGGCTAAAGTTATTAAACCCTGAGCAGCACTTTTGTATTTTTCTCCCGCTTTTGAATTGGTGTAAATTTGGCCCGAAACAAAAAAGAAATCATAACAGATACCGTGCAGCGCAATACCTATAATAAGCATAAAGCTTAAATCATTGCCATAAGCGAATAAAACATAACGAATTGCCCATGCTAACATCCCGATTAAGATCGTTTTTTTGAAACCAAAACGGGTAAAAAATACAGGAATCAATAATAAGAATAATGCTTCGGATATTTGACCTATTGCCATTTTTCCAGTAGGATTTTCAACGCCTGATTCTGTCAAAAATGGATGTGCATTTTGGTAATAAAAGGCAAGAGGTATACAAATCAGGATTGACGATATAAAAAAGATGGCGAAGTTTTTATCTTTCAGCAATTTTAAAGCATCAAGACCTATGATATCTCCAATTTTTATTTTTTCTTCACTTACTTTTGGTGGTGTTTTTGGTAAAGAAAAACTGAATATACCTAAAATTAAAGCGGCTATTCCTGCTAAAAGGAAGGTGTTTTTAAGAAATCCTTGAGAAATTGCTTCCGCAGTATCCCAATGAAATATAAAGCTAATAGATAATCCTGCTAAAATCCAACCTATAGTTCCCCAAACTCTGATATTTGCGAACTCTTTCTCCGGATCTTTCATTTGATTAAAAGAAACTGAATTGACTAATGCTAATGTGGGCATGTATAAAATCATGTAACTCAGAACGTAGGTGTAGAACATCCCAACTTCTTCTGACTGATACATTTGGTACATTAAAAATGCCCCAACAAGATGAAGTATTCCTAAAATTTTCTCCGCATTAAAATAACGATCCGCTATTAAACCTATAATAAAAGGAGCAATAATTGCGCCCCATGATTGTGTTGAAAAAATTGCAGCAGTTTCTGATCCTGATGCTTTTAGATTATTACCCAGAAAGGTACCCAGGGTTACAAACCATGCGCCCCAGATAAAAAATTCCAGGAACATCATTATGGATAATTTAATTCGGATGGTACTATTCATTAGTCAGTGGTTTTTTATTTTTTGGTTTTGGTTGTTTTTTTATTTTTTAGAGATCAATTACATACCCGCTTCACATCCGGTTGTAATTTTCATAGTATTCCATTCTTTGATCATAATGTTTCTGAACCATACATTATCTCCATGATCTTGTAGTGCAATTTTACCTTTTTTGAATGCAGCAAAACCTGGCCAAGTAGCAAATTTACTTCCGGCTACCAATGTTTTAAAATTAGCATCCCAAAGCGTAGTTTCAACTACTTTTACGCCATTCAATAACATTGTCAGTTTTCCAAATTTACATACTATGTCAACAGAATTCCATTCTCCTACTGGTTTTACTGGTTCTGAGGTGCTTTTTATTAAATCATATAAATCCCCTGAACGGTGTTTTTCAATTTTTCCGTCAGAATGACCGTCATTGTCCAATACTTGCATTTCCAGACCCGTTTCATAAGTATTTTTGAATTTTGTCAAATCCTCGTTTACATAAAAAATAATACCGCTATTGGCATTTTCCGCGACTTTCCATTCTAGTTTTAGATGAAAATTCTCGTATTCTGCATTAGTTACCAAATCGCCTCCTTGACCGTTTTGGGCAGCTGTAGGATCAAAATGCAACACACCCTCTTCCGCTTTCCAACCGGAACCAGCTGTTGTTTTTCCGTAACTGTGCCATCCCGTTGTGGATTGTCCGTCAAATATGGATTTAAATCCTTTTGGTATGGGCGCTTGCTGTGCATTTGCGGTTTGAATCAGTATCATAACAAGTAATGAAGTACAAATATTTTTAATCATTTTTGAATTTTTGAATTAATAATTAATCTTGCTTATAAAGTTAAAGCTTTCCAACCTTGACGATAATCCCGTTTCACAAATTGGTTCACTTCATCAAAATTTGTAATTCTCATGGCATCATTATCCCATAATAATTTTGCGGAACGTCCTGGGTACACTTCTTCTCCAAGCTCTTCTCGCATCACATCGTATCCTCTGATCGCAAGATTTGCCATCAATAAAGCTTCAGTTAAAGGACCGGCAATTTCAAAAGGAGAACTTAATTCTTTTTTTCCATAACCAGCAATAGCAGCTTCAATCCATTGCTTGTAATGTCCTTCTGAACCATCGATCACCCTTGCATATTTTTGAGCAACTTGGAGATTTTCATTTTTGCTTAGAGGAAGCAAACGCGGATTTAAACCGTAGGTATCACACATCATTTTTCCTTTTGTTCCTGTAAATAAGGTACCATTTCCACCGTCTCCAAAAATTTCATTCGAACCTAATTCGGAAGGTCTTTCCGGCTGAATTCCACCATCCATCCAGTGTACTGCAACGTCACCGTTTGTTTTCTCCGTTTTTGGAAAAGTTAAGGTAACATGACTTGAGGGAGGACAACTCTCAGGAAAATATCCTCTTTGAAACTCATCTACATATACAGAACCTACACTACATTGAACATCTTTAGCATATTTTAAATTTAATACACTAAAAGGTGCTTCTAACAAGTGACAGCCCATATCGCCTAATGCACCTGTTCCATAATCCCACCAACCGCGCCAGTTAAAGGGCACTAATTTATTTACATACTCTTTGTAAGGAGCTGTTCCCAACCATAAATCCCAATCTAATTCTTTTGGAATATCCGCTTTATTAGCAGACCAAGGAATCCCTTGAGGCCAAACCGGACGGTCTGTCCAAGCATGAATCGTGTGAACATCGCCTATTAAACCTGCTTCATACCATTCTTTCATTATTCTGGTACCATCATTCGAGGCACCTTGATTTCCCATCTGGGTTACCACTTTATATTTTGTAGCAGCTTGTGTCAAAATTCGAGCTTCGTAAATATCATGTGCCATAGGTTTTTGAACATACACATGTTTTCCTAATTGCATAGCAGCAAGTGCTTGAATAGCATGATTATGATCTGGAGTTGAAACTGAAACGGCATCGAAATTTTTATGTTCTTTGTCTAACATTTCACGCCAATCGGTATAAAATTTAGCTTTAGGAAATGCATTTACACTTGCAGCGGCTCTTCTGGTATCTACATCACATAAAAACGATATATCCGCTTTTCCACTTCTGGCAAACATACTGACATCAAATTTACCTTGTCCACCAACACCAATACTGGCTATTGATAAACGATCACTTGGCGCAACAAATCCTCTTCCTAGAACATGACGGGGAACAATCATAAAAGCTGCTGCAGCTATGGCGGTTGTTTTTATAAAATCACGACGGTTATTTGTAATTTTATCTTCTTCTTTTTGTTTCATTATTTTAATCCAGTTTAGTTTATAGCAAAAAATTGTGTAACATCATGATTTTATTTTCGACATTCTAGAATTATATTGACTCTTTAAAAGCGCTTTTTAATTTACTTTTTTAAGGATAAAATATACTTTGCCATAGAATTTGCCTCATTCTTTTTCAGTGAAGCATGCGCAGACATGGGAATTGAACCCCAAACCCCAGAGCCACCTTTTATTATTTTACCGGATAAATAGGCAACATTTTTATCATTTAAAGCATATTTTTTAGCAATGTCTAAGTAAGAGGGACCAATTAGTTTTTTGTCTAATTTATGACATCCAATGCAATCGGATTTAGCTATTAATTTCTCTCCTTCAGAAGTTTGAACAACAAGGTTTGAATGCGCAGTAGTTTCAATATATTTTTCTTCTGAATTATCATTGGAAAATGAGGTTAAACTAATTAGTGCAACCCCAAAAAAGAAATATTTTAATTTCATTTTATTGTATTTAAGTTTTTATAATCCTAAGTTTTTTTTGTTAAAAGCCTGATTTGTTTCTACTGCAGCAAAATCATCAAATGCTTTATCAGTAACTTTTATAATATGATTTTTTATAAATTCAGCACCTTCACGCGCTCCATCCTCCTGATTTTTAATGCAACATTCCCATTCCATTACTGCCCATCCTTTGAAATCATATTGGGCTAGTTTGCTGAATATAGTTTTAAAATCAATCTGACCATCGCCTAGAGAACGATAACGTCCAGCACGATTTGCCCAGCTTTGATAGCCTCCAAAAGTCCCTTGCTTTCCTGTAGGATTAAACTCGGCATCCTTTACGTGAAATGCTTTAATCCGTTCATGATAAAAATCGATATATTGGATGTAATCTAATTGTTGTAAAACAAAATGCGATGGATCGTACAACAAGCAAGCTCTGGAGTGATTATTCACCGCTTTCAAAAACATTTCATAGGTTTCCCCATCAAATAAATCTTCTCCGGGATGAATTTCGTAACAAAGGTCAACACTATTTTGATCAAACTCATTTAAAATGGGCAACCAGCGTTTAGCCAATTCGGCAAAACCATCTTCTACTAAACCCGGAGGTCGTTGTGGCCAAGGATGAAAGTACTGCCAAAGTAGAGAACCACTAAAAGTGGCATGTGCATTTAACCCTAAATTTTGAGATGCTTTAGCCGCATATTTCAATTGTTGCACAGCCCATTCTTGCCTTGCTTTAGGATTTCCATGAACATTTACAGGGGCAAAGGAATCGAAAAAATCATCGTAAGCAGGATGAACAGCCACTAACTGCCCTTGTAAATGGGTTGATAATTCAGTGATTTCTAGTCCGTAAGAAGCAATTGTTCCTTTTAGTTCATCCGCATAGGTTTTACTTTCTGCCGCTTTTTGTAAATCAATGAAACGGGTATCTAATGTTGGCATTTGAATCCCTTTAAAGCCTAAATCAGCAGCCCATTTACAAATCCCATCTAAGGAATTAAAAGGAGCTTTATCATCAATAAACTGTGCTAAAAAGACCGCAGGCCCTTGAATTGTTGTCATAATATTTGGTATATAAGAGGTCTACGAATTCCTAATAAATTACAAAACGTAGGGAGTCCATTTTTTATCCGATTGTGATGATGCGACTACGTTATCTATAAATGCCATTCCTCTCACTCCATCTTCAACAGAAGGAAAGTCTAACATTTCAGCAGTAGGTGCCGTGCCCTCTAATTTACAACCAAGCGTTAAGGCAAAGTTGCGGTAAATATTAGCAAATGCCTCTAAATATCCTTCTGGATGTCCGCCTGGAGTTCTACAATTATGTGTTGCAAATGAAGATAAATGTGCATAGTTAGATCCAGCTCTTAAAACCTGAGTTGGTTTATTTAACCACCTAACCGTTAAAGTGTTTGGATCATGTTGAAACCATTCGATTCCACCTTTTTCGCCATAAACTCTGATTTTTAAAGCGTTTTCTTCTCCAGCTGCTACTTGCGATGCTATTAAAACGCCTTTAGCACCATTGTCAAATTTCAATAGTACAGCTCCATCATCGTCCATTACGCGGCCTTCAACTAATGTGTTTAATTCTGCACAAACATCGGTAATTTTAGCTCCGGTGATATATTCGGCTAAATGAGAGGCGTGCGTACCAATATCTCCCATTACAGAACTTTTTCCGGATTTTTTAGGATCTGTTCGCCATGCAGCTTGTGCGTTTCCCTCTCTTTCGGATAGTGTACTTAACCATCCTTGGGGATATTCTACTAAAACTTTTCTAATTTTACCCAATTTTCCTTCGCTGACCATAGCTTTCGCTTGTTTGACCATTGGATACCCGGAGTACGTATGTGTTAAACAAAGTAGTAATCCTGTCTCTTCTACTTTTTGTTTCAATAGTTTTGCTTCTTCCAATGAAAAAGTCATTGGTTTTTCAATTACTACATTAAAACCATGCTCTAAAGCCATCATTGCAGGTGCAAAATGGGCAAAATTTGGAGTAACAATAGTAACAAAATCGATTCTTTCGTCAGCAGGTAAAGCCGCTTCCGCTTTAATCATTTCGTCATACGTTAAATATGTTCTTGATTCCGGAAGAAACAAGGCTTTACCAGATGCAATTGCAGTTTCTGGTTTTATACTTAATGCACCACACTTTAATTCAATTAGTCCATCCATATTGGCGGCTAAGCGGTGAATTGCACCTATAAAGGCATCTTGACCACCACCGACCATTCCCATTCTTAATTTTCTCATAATGATGAACCTAAATATTTCCTTTTTTTAATTCTTTTACTGCATAATCGCAGGCACGAGCCGTCAAAGCCATAAATGTTAATGATGGATTTTGACACGCAATAGAAGGCATACAAGAACCATCGGTAACAAATACATTACTAACTTCGTGCAATTGATTCCATTTATTTAAAACGGAATCCTTGGGGTCATTACCCATTCTGGCAGTACCCATTTCGTGTATAGCCATTCCAGGATAACAATCGTTATCATAGGTTTGCACATTTTTGATTCCAGATGCTTCCAGCATTTCTGCAGCATCATTCATCATATCTTCCCGCATTTTTGCTTCATTTTCTTTGTATTCACAATCAATAGCTAAAACTGGTTGTCCCCATTTGTCTTTTTTGCTATGATCGATGTACACTTTGTTTTCATAATACGGCAGCATTTCTCCAAAACCACCTAATCCCATACTCCAGGAATCAGCAGGTAATGACATAGTCGATTTAAAGTTTTCACCAAAAGCCAATTCGGCAACTTCTTTATGCCATGATCCTCTGCTGGCACCTCCTTGGTACCCAAAACCTCTTAAATAATCTCGTTTATCACCACCTACATTCTGATATCTTGGAATATAAATACCATTAGCTCTTCTTCCGTACGTGTATTTATCTTCAAAACCTTCAGCTGTTCCTTCTGCACCACAACGGAAATGATGATCCATAAGATTATGGCCTAATTGTCCGCTGGCATTACCCATTCCATTCGGATGCGCTTCTGAAGTTGAATTTAATAAAAGGAATGTTGATCCTAAAGTGGATGCGTTTACAAAAACAATTTTAGCATAAAACTCCATTGTTTCATTTGTTTCTGCATCAATAACCATAACACCCTTTGCTTTTTTAGTGTCTTTATCATAAATAATATGATTCACAATTGAGTAGGGTCTCACGGTCAATCTATTGGTTGCCATTGCAGCAGGTAGTGTAGAGGATTGGGTGCTAAAATAGGCTCCAAATGGACAGCCTCGACTGCATAAATTTCTGTACTGACAGCTGCCACGCCCTTTGTGGGGTACAGTTAAGTTAGCAGTACGACCAATTGTAAGAATACGGGTTTTATTATAATGTTTTTCTAATCTTTCTTTAACTGATTTTTCAACACAATTTAAATCCATTGGAGGCAAAAATTTACCATCCGGTAATAGGGGCCAATTTTCAGCTTGCCCACTTATTCCTGCGAATTTCTCTACATAATCATACCACTTGGTAAGGTCTTTATATCGAATAGGCCAGTCATTTCCATGACCATCTTTGGCATTATCTTCAAAGTTATGGTCACTAAAACGGTAACTTTGACGGCCCCACATTAAAGATTTTCCACCCACATGAAATCCTCTGTACCAATCAAAACGTTTGTCTTCTGTGTAGGGACATTCCAAGTCATTCACCCACCATTTTTCGGTAGCTTCATTGTATGGATAATCTCTTGTTTGAACCGGATGGGTTCTTTTTTGTTCTTCGGTAAGCTTGCCAGCGCGTTCAAATTCCCATGGTGCTTTCATGGCGGATTCATAATCTTTAATGTGCTCAATATTCATTCCGCGTTCTAACATCAAAACTTTTAATCCTTTTTCGGTAAGTTCTTTTGCAGCCCAACCACCACTAATTCCAGATCCTACAACAATAGCATCATACGTATTTTCCTCTTTCAAATTGGTATTTATATTCACGGGTAGTATTTTTTATTTAATAAAATAGTTTCTAACAGTAGGTTCTAATAAGACTAGTTGGTTGCCCAAGCTTTTTGTCCGGGTTTGTAGTCTGCACTACCATCGTAGCGTCCCGGAACTGGAAGGTATTCGCGTGCTTGTGTACAACCTATTTCTGAAGAATAATAGCCAAGAAGAGTTAAATCTCTAGCAATCAAAAAGAATGAAGGTGCTTTATCAGTTGCAATTGCCTCATCTCGTAATGAAGTCATTAATTGCTGACGCTCTTCAACTGACATTGATAAGAAATTTTTATTGAAATCTTTAACGCATTTTGCTTGCATTTCCTGCATCCCGGAAGCAAAAATTTCTTGCATTTTTGCAGGATAACATTCTCTAATAATCATTGGAATAAAAGCACCCAGTCCTGCAGCTTTTGCTCCTGCCGAAGAGGCTGTAGTAGGTATAATGATATCGGCAAATTCAGCCAAAATTTCTTCATCTGCAGCAGAAAAAGATACGCTGTTTTTTTCTTTTTCGGGCAAAGTAAAACTTTCAAATAAAACGCCCATTGTTGTTGCTGAGATTGCGCTTCCCATCAAAAATGCAACGCTTTTAAGTGCTTCTCTTCTATTCATTTGCTAATTATTAAAATTATTGATTCTTCTTAATTTATTATAACATTACAATAATAAAGAAAAAAAAAACAGGTTAATTTTTTTTATGTTAAAATATTGAATAATTCCATATTTTTCAAATTATTAAGGGAATCACTTTCAAAAATTCATTAAACAGTAGTTGGAATCAATGAAATCAAGAAAAAAAAAATGTTTGAAGAAGCAAAAAAAAATAAAAAACGATTTTTAAATTGTTTTTAATCTAAAATTAACAAGTTTTTAATTATAAAATATAGCTGTATTTTCTTCTCACAGTATTTCAATGCGTTAAAATGACAGTATTAGTTAAAGAACCATTTAAATAATCTAAAATATATTTCCTGTTTTGTAGTAAAAAAGAAGTTTTTATATTTTAAAAATAGGAAGTAATTCAAATGTGCAACCCGCTAAAAAATGGAATTTTTGAAAGTTACAAAGGGGAAGTATTGTCTACCTTTCAAATAAGCCTAAAGTGCCTCCAACCCAATCTTTATCTTTATTGAATTTCACGCCAATCATCTCGCCACGACTCAAGCGGACTAAGTTGCAGAGTAGAGTAGGTGCGGCATCACCTTTTTTCCAAACACACAAGATTCGGACTTCAGCTTTTACTTTCCCTTCAGGAGCGTGTACAATAGGAAGATAATTTACTTTTTTTTGAAGAATATATAATTCTTTATCTACAACGGCTTCAATATCTTTTTTTGTGACATGAAAAATAACGCCCGTTCCTGAAAAAGAAAAAAGCGGTTTCAAAACATAGTTTTCTAAATCCTGAGGAATTACTGCCAAGTCACTTAATAGTGTCGTTTCAATACAATATTTTCCTTTTAAGAAAGGTAAAATAAATTTACTGATTCTGAAAAACCAGTTGGGATGTCCCGCCCATTCCACATCCAAATCATCTGAAAAACTAAAATTAAGTCTTAAATCTGTTCTCAAATCCAATTCATCAAAAATAACCCGATTGTAAATTCTTTTTACCAATATTTCATTGCCTGTTGCATTTTTGTAAAACAGTTGTTTTCCTTTTTTTATGAGTTCAGTAACACAAACGATAGGGATGCCAATGTCTCTTTTGCAGTAATAAAAATCAATCTTGGTATTTTGTTTTTCGGGTTCTATTTCAAGAAGAATAACATTTTCTTTTGGATGATGGTTGCAAATCGCTTCTTCTAAAATAGTAAGATATTCCTGTGGTTCAACAGCATTAATAAATGGAGTTAATTCGTTAAGAAATGGATAATGCTTTTTGAATTTTTCGTACAAATGCATTTGATAATTGTACAAAGAGGGGAATCCCTGTACTTCAATTAGTTTTGGAATAAGTACTCCGTCTTCTTCACAAATTCCAAAATCAATTGCTAAAAAAGTAGTATGTATATCCTCATTAGGAACAGTATTATTTAGCTCTAATGATTTATTTGTAAGTGATTTAAAGTCATTTTTCTGAATGAAAGCTATAACATCATTACAGCCTTCAATCAATTGTTCTTTAAGCTCCTTCGAAATAAAAAAGGGGGTTTCGCCTAACCGGAAAGTAGGCAGGTAATTAAAATCGGCAGCAATATCATCTTTGAATTCCTGATATTTTTTTTCTGTAAATTGAGTATTAAATAACTCCCGATATTTTGAAATCATTTTGAAATCGTATTAATTAGAAAGTGTCTTCTTTGTTTTCAGCAAGTCATTAATTGCTATTCGAAGGAAATTAGGAATCAAAGTTTCATTAGTTCTGTATATTTTATCATCATCTAATAAATCCTCCAGCATGTTTCTGAACTTCTTTTTTCCTTTCATATTCTTGATCTTTTCCTTTGCTTCTTTATTTCTTAAATGAGAAACAAAACTAATGGGATCTGCTTCCGGGTGAAATTGAGTACCCACAAAATAATCGGTAAAACGCACGGCCATAATTGCGCGTTCGTATTGTATATGATCCCTAATTTTCTCTAATGAAATAATTTTCGCTCCTTTTTTTGCAAAAATACTTAACTTGGGTTGAACCACTTGATAGTCTCTGGAATCTATCGCATAAAAAGGGTCTGCTAATCCCTCGAACAAGGGATCCACGAGTCCTTCTTTGGTTTTATGAATGGTCATCACCCCAAAAGAAGTGTCATTTCGTTTGGTTACCGTAGCCAATCCAAAATGCAAACACGCCATTTGAAAAGAATGACAAATGAATAAAACATGTTTTTTAATACTATTTTCAGTATTCCATTTATTCAAGGAATCGATAAATTCATAGTATTTTACATCCCAGTTTCCATCACCAATTAACGGATTTCCTGGTCCTCCAGTTGAAATATAAATGTCAAATTTATTCTTGTCCGGCAATTCACATTTTCCCCGAACATCAAATATTTCAAAACTAACAACGGGACTAAACCTATTGACTACATCAATAATACATCGCATTCCCTGGTTGGGTTCACCATTGTACATGTCCAGAAGGGCTATTTTTATAATTTTATTAGACATACTTTTTTTTTAAAAATAATGAACAAAGGTACTTTATATTTTATAATCCTTTCGTAAATTCTCCTGTTATGAAGTCAACCACACAGGAAAGATCGCCAGTCTCTTGAAAAATAGCCAGTTGCTTATCAGCACCGGTACCGTTTTTTAAAATTTCATGGACATAATTTATATCAGCACGACTTCCCAATTCATCCACCACATCATCAATAAAATCAAGCAGTTCTAGAATAAGCATTTTTGTTTCTACTTCTTTTTGCAAACCAAAATCGATCATATTATTCTCAATGCCGTAACGTGCCGCCCGAAATTTATTTTCTTTTATCAAAGCCAGTCGATACACATTAAAACTAGTATTGTTTATGTTCAATTTGTAGAGTTTAGCAACAATTGCCTGAATAATGGCAACAATGCAAATGGTTTCATCCACTGTCAATGACATATCACAAATCCTGAATTCAATCGTATTGTAAAAAGGATGCAACCGTAAATCCCACCAGATTTTCTTTGGATTATCGATGCAATTAGTCTTTATTAATGTATCCAAATAATTCTCATACGAACTCACCGAATCAAAATATTCCGGCAAACCTGTCCTTGGAAACTTGTCAAAAACTTTCGTTCTAAAGGACTTATAACCTGTTTTTCTTCCCTCCCAAAAAGGAGAGTTCGTTGAAAGCGCAAAAATATGCGGCAAAAAATATGTGGCCTGATTCATTAATTGCAAGCCAATCTCCCGATTTTCAATTCCTACATGACAATGCATTCCAAAAATTAAATTAGAACGTGCTGCATCTTGCAATTCATTGACAATATCGTGATAGCGAGGATCATCAGTTATTGGTTGATCTTGCCATTTCGAGAAAGGATGCGTCCCGGCACCCCCCACAATAAGATCTTGTTTTTCCGCTAATTCAACGATTTTAGAACGTAAAAACCGAATCTCATTTTTGGCATCATTCACATTATTGCAAATATTGGTACCCACTTCGACCACAGATTGATGCATTTCAGCCTTTACTTGCTCATTTAAAATGATCTTCGCACCATCTACAATTTTAGATAAATGCGACCGTAAATCTCTGGTTACAGGATCTATAATTTGATATTCTTCTTCTACACCGAGGGTAAAAACAGGTAATTTCTTTAACATAATTATTGTATTAGTGTTCAGTCGCAGTCAAAGTTTACAGTCTGTTTACTGAACACTGTGAGTGAAAACTATTTTACTGCATCTTTCATAAATGTTCCCCAAGTCAAATTCATCTTTCCGGATTTCTGTTTTTTTGCAGCAGCGATTGCCATTTTTGCAGCTTCCTCTACAACCCACTCAAAGTTTTCTGCGCCTACCGAAGTTAATTCAGCATCTGGTGCGGGATTTCCAAAATCTATCGCATAGGGAATACCATCACGGACTGCAAATTCAACCGTATTAAAATCATAACCCAATCCTTTGCAAAGACGTAAAGTATAATCCTTAATAGTAGCTAATAATTTTTTATCCACAGGCGGCCCATCAAGTACATAACGCAAATGATGCGGATTTGTGGGTTCGTATTGCATAATCCTAACGGCTTTGCAACCCAAACAATAGACTCTGAAATACTCTGTAAAAACAATTTCTTCCTGTAGCATCATCACCAGTTTCCCCGTTTCCCTATGTTTCTCCCAAAATTCTTCTACATTTTCTAATCGATACACATTTTTCCAGCCACCTCCAGCATACGGTTTCATATAAGCTGGAAAACCAATATAATCAAAAATTCCTTCCCAATCCATTGGGTATTTTAGATTTCGGAATGATTTTCCGGTCGTATCCGTAGGATGTTCCGCCGATGGGAGAAGTACCGTATTAGGTAGCGGAACTCCCAGAGTATCGGCCAATGCGTTATTGAAAAATTTATCGTCGGCACTCCACCAAAAAGGATTGTTGATTACATTTGTCCCTGTTAAAGCAGCATTTTTCAAATATGCACGATAGAAAGGGACATCTTGCGAAATGCGATCAATAATTACGGCATATTCACCATCTTGATTTTGAACTACTTTATCAATAACCACAGCTTCAGCTATAATTTCTTTTTCGTTTTTTGAATTGACACGATCTATGAAGGCTTGTGGAAATGTATCTTCCATTCCAAATAAAATTCCAATTTTTTTCATCTTGATATGTTTATAATTTTAAAATAATTTTATTCTGGATAAATAATGTGGAAACATTTCGTTCCATACCGGCCAGTCGTGTTTTCGTTCCTGACGAATATCCAACCAATGATGAATGTTTCTGTCGCTCAACACTTTACTTAATTTTAAATTTGCATCAAAACAAATATCCCAATTAGACGTCCCAAGCACAATATCCATTTTCCATAATTCTGGATCATTAAGTCCATATAAATAATCTTCCGGGCTGTTGTAAAACACATCATCGTTATGAAAACCATCCATAAAACTCTTGATATTAAAAGCGCCACTCATAGAAAACAAATGACTTACATAACCAGGATGTCTAAAAGCAAAATTTGCCGCATGATACCCGCCAAAACTGCAACCAGCAAGAGCCACTTTGCCTGAGGAGGTATTATTCTTTACTTTTTCAACGATTTCGTGACAAATCATTTTATCGTACCTGAGGTGGTTTTCTATTCGATGTACAGGATATATGTTTTTATTGTAAAAACTGTCTTTATCAATGCTATCAGGACAAAATATTTGGATCAAACCTTGTTCCAGATACCATTTTGCAGCATCAATTAATCCCATATCTTTATTTTCATGGTAACTCCCCATAGAAGTAGGAAATACAATTACAGGATATCCGGCATGTCCAAAAACCAACATTTCTATCTCTCTATTTAAATTAGGGGAATGCCATTTGAAATACTCTTCCTTCATGAAATTAGTTTTAACAATTATAATGAAAAAAATAACACAAAAATCAGATAAAATTATACTTAACACATATTTATTGTAAAAAAGATTAGGATTAATAAATTGGATCTAAATGGTAAAATTTAGATAAATAAAGAGCCGTTTTTTAAATTATAAACAACAAGTCAACGTATTTTAACAACGCTGTACTCTAAATTTAAAGGTTTTTAGACCTAAAATAAGTGTTTGGAGCTGTCCTGTACTTACTCTTTGGTTAGGAAATCCTAAATTTCTAAAATAAGGAAGAAATAGCTCTAGTTGCTTTTATTAATTTCATACAGTGATACATGACTTTTTAATCGTTCTACAAGCATACTCATCATTCTTTTATTGATATTTGAGGAGTTTTGTACATAAAGAGCATATTCATCGGCTGTAAATAAACCAATGATCATTCCTTTCAGAGAATTTCTAAACTTGATGTCTTTCTGGATTGCATTTTCCATGACGGATACTTTTTTATCAAGTGTATAACTGTAGAAATCAATTTTATTTTTGTTGACATAATTGAGGAAGGATGCTGCAAATAAGTCATTTTGCAACTTTAGAATGGGGCGTAACACCTCATTTTGAAATGATTCTTCTGTTGTGGATTGTATGGTTACGGAACCTATTGTTTGTCCTCGGAATTCTTTTAAAAAAGTATCGCGTTCGTTCATGATTTTTTCTTTAAAAATAGAGAAAATAGCCGTAAGAAAAGTTTAATTTTACATTTATAAAGAAAAAATATGAAATTTCACACTAGAAAATGGGTAAAACCCGAAGATCTAAATCCTAACGGAACTTTATTTGGCGGTAAATTATTAGCTTGGATTGATGAAGAATTGGCTTTGTATACCATAATTCAATTAGAAAATACCAGAATCGTAACCAAATACATGTCGGAAATCAATTTTCGAAGTTCGGCCAGACAAGGTGATATTGTCGAAATTGGAATTGATGTTTTAAAATTTGGCACAACCTCACTCACGCTGAAATGCGAGGCACGAAATATGATGACACGCGAGACAATCATTACAATTGATCACACCACAATGGTTAACTTAGATGCGGATGGAAAACCTAAGGCACATGGAAAAACAGCAATTGAATATGTGAAAAACAGATTATTAATTTGATACGAAGTGCATTTATACTTTTTAAGTAAAAAGATTAAACCTGAGATTCACTTTCTGCAGTTGTTTCAAAAATTTCTAAATCAAAATATTTTATGGAAGCAATGATGTGATCAAATATATCCGACATGATGTATTCATAGTTTTCAAATCGCTTGTCATGTGAAAAGGCATAAACCTCAAGCGGTACACCATGGGAAGTTGATTGTAACTGACGGCAAAGCATCAACATGTCTTTGTTTAATCCTGGATAATTGAACAGGTATTCCGTGATGTATTTTCGAAATAAACCTAAGTTTGTCAAATTTCGCCCATTAATAGCAATGGATTTGTCAATTTTATGTTTAGAATTATAGTCGTCTATTTCTAATTTGCGAGTGCCTATATAATCCGATATTAGATGAATTTTTTTTAAGTCATTTAATTCTGATTCCTCTAAAAACCGAATGCTGCTTGTTTTTATCAGAATGTGTCTTTTGATGCGTCGGCCATCTGAATTCAGCATTCCGCGCCAGTTTTGAAACGAATCTGAACTCAAACTATAGGTTGGAATTGTGGTTGTGGTATTATCGAAATTTCGAACTTTTACCGTTGCCAGATTGATCTCGATGACATCTCCATCGGCACCAAATTTATCCATCGTAATCCAGTCGCCAATTCGAACCATATCGTTTATGGATACTTGAACACTAGATACAAAACCTAAAATGGTATCTCGAAAAATTAATATGATTACCGCTGAAACAGCTCCTAAAATAGTTAAAAGCTCTTTTTTATCAATCTCAAATAATTTTGAAATGATTAATGTAATTCCAATTACCCATAACATAATCATGATTACCTGAATGAAACTGTCAATAGGTTTGTCGCTGTATCTTGGTTTTAGTTTTAAGTAATCACGCAACGCATTGAAAATAGTTCGTATAATCCATAAAATCAGAATGATGATATAGATTCCAACCAATTTCCCGAAAAAGCCTTCCCAATATTCAAATCGTTCTAAAATTATTGGAACAGATTTGTAAATAAACAATAGTGGAATTAAATGTGCAATGTATTTAGCCGTTTTGTTAGTTACCAGCAAATCATCAAATTTGGTTTTGGTTTTTTGGGCAATAACGGCCATAATAGTAACTAAAACAAGTCTAAAAATTGCGTAGATGACATACGCCAATACACACAAAATAATAATGTTCAGCACCAAACTAAAATAAGAAGCCAGACTGTTCCCTAAACCCCATTTCCTGAGTACTAGATATAGAAAAGTGAATATTTTTTCTATTAATTTATACATTTCGCAAGTATTTCTTTTCTATGTAAAAAGTCCCAAAAGGAGGAATTGACGCAATACAAATGATAAAATACTTTTTAAAATTCCACTTTTCACTAAACTTTAAAATTGTTGCCAAGATAATGTAAGCAGTAAATAATACGCCGTGAGCCATTCCAATGTGTTTGACATAAATAGGATCATTAAAAATGTATTTCATTGGCATGGCAAAGAAAAATAACAATAAGGCGGATATACCTTCTACTATTGCTGTAATTTTAAAAATCTTAAGCATTTATTTTTTTTTAAGTGATAATTGACAAAATTAAGGATTATCATTGATTTACCACGCATTGATTCCTAAAGTAAATTACTTTTGTAATCTTAAACTTTGATAATGAGCAAACGCGATTTAAAAAAATATGTAGCCGAATTGAATAAAGAACAACTCGAAGAGCAAATACTCGAATTGTACGACAAATTCAGTTCTGTAAAAGTCTATTATGATTTTGTTTTTAATCCAAAAGAAGAAACGCTTTTGAAGGAATGCAAACTCAAAATTTCCAATGAATATTATCCTCTGAAAAAATCCGGAAGACGCAGTAAACCTAAAATGAGGCGTTCCGTTGCCCAAAAATACATTAAGCACTTTACGCTTTTGGGAGTAGATCCTTTTGTAATTGCGGATGCAATGCTTTACAATATTGAAATAGCACAAACATTCTCATCAGAACAGGATATAAAGCAAGAATTATTTTTCAAAAGCATGTATAATTCCTTTCAGCAAGCCGTGGTTTTCTTGATTGCAAATGGAATACTTGCTGATTTCAAAAAAAGAATTAGTGCCATACATACTGAAACTATTTTGCAAAAATGGTACAATGAACCAGAATTTAATGCCATTTTAGAACGATTAGAATATTAAATCCTCACATAATTCAAATTTATTTAATCATTCCGTTTATTTTTAATAAAAATTGATACTTAAACTGTTTTTTAGGCGTATTTTTGCAAAAACCCAACAATAAGCAATGTCCCAAAACACTTTAGAAATAGAAATAGAAGACAAAAAAGAACTTTATGCGTACCAAAAAGGCGATATAGATGCCATCTTTGAGCGCATTGATAATGCACCGCCACAACACCATTTGTTATACCAATTGCCCACCGGTGGTGGAAAAACAGTGGTTTTTTCTGAAATTGTGCGCCGTTATTTATCGCAACATGATAAAAAAGTAGTTGTTTTGACCCACAGAATTGAGTTGTGTAAGCAAACCTCAAAAATGTTGAAGGGTTTTGATGTGAAAAACAAAATTATCAACAGTAAAGTAAAAGAACTTCCGGATCAAAACGATTATTCCTGTTTTGTAGCCATGGTGGAAACTTTAAAAAACCGAATCAACGATGAAAAACTGCATTTAGATAATGTAGGATTGGTCATCATTGATGAGGCACATTACAATTCCTTTCGCAAATTATTGAGCTCTTTCAAAAATGCTTTTATTTTAGGGGTAACCGCAACACCTTTAAGCTCAAATATCAAATTGCCAATGCATGAAAGCTACGATGAATTAATCGTAGGAGACACCATTAGTTCCTTGATTACAAATGGCTTTTTGGCCAAAGCAGTTACCTATAGCTATGATGTGGGTCTGACCTCCCTGAAAGTAGGGATCAATGGCGATTATACCGTAAAATCATCTGATGATTTGTACACCAATATGGCCATGCAGGAAAAGTTATTGCATGCCTACACGGAGAAATCATTAGGCAAGAAAACCTTGATTTTCAATAACGGAATCAACACCTCCTTATATGTATACGAAACGTTTAGAGAAGCCGGTTATGCCATTCGCCATTTAGATAACACCAGTAATAACGAGGAAAGAAAAGATATTTTACATTGGTTCAAGCATACACCTGATGCCATATTGACATCAGTGGGAATTCTTACTACCGGTTTTGATGAGCCTACCGTAGAGACCATAATCCTGAACAGAGCAACAAAATCGTTGACCTTATATTACCAAATGATCGGTCGTGGTTCCAGAAAATTACCCAACAAAGATATTTTCAATGTGATCGATTTAGGGAATAACGCCGCCCGATTTGGCCTGTGGAGTGAGCCGGTAAACTGGCAGCATATCTTTAAATCTCCGGAGTTTTACCTGGAAAACTTACGAGACGATACAGAAATAGAATTGTATTTTAAATACAGCATGCCACCGGAATTACGTGCTAAATTCAGTAAAACAGAAGTAGTAACCTTTGATGTGGATGAAGAACACAAACTCATTATCAAACAAAATTTACGTTCCAAAGTAGTGCTAGAAAAATCCCTAGAGCAACATGCCGCCATGTGTGTGGATAATTCTGAAACCTTACAAGAAGCAAAAGCGCTGGGAAAAGAACTGGATGATGACATCGATTGCCGCATCAAGCGCTATTCAAAATGTTTGAGCCAGTGCAGTAAAAATTACCGCGAATGGCTAGTAGATGATTACAAATTGAAACTGGTATTATTGACCGGGAAAAAATACCGGGAAAAAATCATGAACGAACCGGATGAAGAGTAATATTTATTTTTCAAGGAGCTAATCCCGCTATTCGTTTCAATCTTTTATTTTTAAAGAAAAAATAAAAGGATTTTCACTGCTATCGGGGCTAAAATTACCGTTACAAAACAACTATTTTTTATAAAATATAAAATTCAAAAAAATGCCAAAACAATTCTCTGATTTAGGAATTTCAGCACCAATAGTAAAAGCGATTACCGAATTGAAAATTGTTGTACCAACAGAAATTCAGCTAAAAACGATTCCGTTACTTTTGTCAAATACAACGGATTTGGTTGGACTTGCTAAAACAGGTACCGGAAAAACAGCTGCTTTTGGATTGCCAATTTTACAATTAATAGATGTAAAATCACCTTTGATACAAGCAGTAATTCTTGCACCAACTCGGGAATTAGGCCAACAGATATATAAAAATTTAGAGTCTTTTGCTACCTTTTTGCCTGAAGTTTCCATTGCAGCAACATGCGGAGGAATTCCAATCAAACCGCAAATAGAACGCCTTGCAACACCTACACATATTGTAGTGGCAACGCCCGGAAGATTAATTGATTTAATTCAGCGCAAAGCCATAAACTTAAAAGAAACCAGATTCCTCGTGCTCGATGAAGCCGATGAAATGGTGACTGTATTAAAAGAAGGCTTAGATGAAATTATTGCTGAATTGCCAGCAGCGCATAAGACTTTTTTATTCTCGGCCACCATGCCCGGAAGCATAAAACAATTGATTCAAAACTATTTGAATAAAAATGTGGTACATGTCAGTGCCAATATGGAAACCGTAGGAAATCAAGGAATTGATCATCAGTATATTGTGGTAAATCCTATTGAAAAACTGGACGTTTTGATGCATTTTCTGAATTCTAAAGAGGGTGAACGCGGTATCATTTTTTGTAAAACAAAAGCAGCAGTCAATAAATTAGCTAAAAACTTGGCAATCAATAGGTTTTCTTCTGGTGCATTACACGGAAGTTTATCACAGGGAATTAGAGACCGAATCATGGAGCAATTCCGCGAAGGACATATCAATATATTAGTCGCAACAGATTTAGCAGCAAGAGGAATTGATGTAAAAGAAATTTCTTATGTAGTCAATTATCATTTGCCTGATGTGTATGAAGCATACGTACATCGTAGCGGTAGAACTGCAAGAGCAGGAGCAAAGGGACTTTCATTGACGGTATTGCAGCCGGAAGAAGTAGTTGAAATTGCTGAATTCGAAAAAGAATTGGGAATACAATTCAAAGAATTCAAAAAACCAACTCTTGCCAGTATTGAAGAAAATAATACGTTGTTATGGGCGAAGCAAATCTTCAAGACAAAACCCAATCATGACATCGCTACAGAATTAAAAGATAAAATAAAAACAGTTTTTCATCATTTGACGAAAGACGAACTAATAGAAAAGGTCCTGGCCAATCACTTGCTTCAAGCAAAAAATGAAGTCCTTTCAAAAACGGAGAAACCAATAAAAAAACAAAAAAGAATGAATTAATTCATTCTTTTTCATAAACTGTTAATGAGCTATTATAATTTCATCACCTGAAGTTGTAATGGTTTTTTTTATGTTTCGTTTTCCGATAATTAAAATAATCAATGCCAGTATTGTTGATGTTGTCATAATCAAAACCATTGGTAACATAGAGCTTTTTACAAAAACACCAACCGCAAAAGAGGCCAAAGCACCTAATCCCAATTGAATCGCACCCATCAAGGCAGACGCGCTTCCTGCATTTCTTGAAAAAGGAGCAAGAGTCAGTCCTGCTGTATTAGGATTAGAGATTCCTAAACACGCCAAGAATAAAAACAGCATGGCGATTGTTTCATACAAACCTAAAAGACCATTGATTGCTAATGTCAGAAATAAAACACTGATTACCGACTGTGTAATTAAGGCCCCAAAAATAATTTGTTCACTGGTAAATTTCCGCAATAAAAAAGAATTAAGCTGACTGGCGCTTATAAAACTCAAAGACATAAAGGCAAAAATCCAGCCATACGTTGTACCATCTACTTTGAAAATATCCATAAATAAAATAGGAGAGGCTGCTACATACGTGAATAAACCAGAAAAAGCGATTGCTCCTGTAAACGCATAGGTGTAAAATTGAGGCACTTTAACAATGCGTATAAAATTAGAAATAATTGGTTTTGGCTTTAATGATATAGAAGTGTCCGGTTTGTAAGTATTAGGCAAAATAATTTGAGCCGCTACAAGAATTACAATTCCCATGCACATCAGTATAAAAAATACAGTATGCCAACCGTAATAAGTAGTAACATAACCGCCTACAGTGGGTGCCAGCATTGGCGAAAGCCCTACAACCAACATCAATAAAGAAAAGACTTTAGGTATCTCTTTTACAGGAAATAAATCCCGAACCATTGACACTGAGGCTACCGTAGCAGCACAGCTCCCAACAGCCTGAATGAATCTCAGCCCTATAAAAGTATCAATATCAGTGACAAATGCGCAGCCCAAAGAGGCTAATATGTAAACCAATAATCCAATAAAGAGCGGTTTTTTTCGGCCAAAACGATCTAATAACGGACCATAAAGCAATTGTCCAGCAGAAATTCCAATAAAATAACTGGATAATGTCATGGACACATTGGCAACAGAAGTATTCAAATCTTTAGCAATTCCGGCAAAACCAGGTAAATACATATCAATTGAAAATGGGCCAAGTGCGGTAAGAGAACCTAAAATGAGGATTAATTTAATGTATTTTTTTTTGTTCATTTCGGTATTATTCATTTAAGTCGCAATTTTTAATTTTTTGCAAAGGTAAATAATTAAGATGCGAATCAAACCACTTTCCACACTAATGTGATTTATGATAATGGACAAAGAGCTGCTAAATAAAATAAATTTAGCACCGTCATTGACCAGTAATGTGATAAAAGCAGAGTCAATACAATTTCTATAATTATACTTTAAAAACCAGCAATACTCCTGATAGAAATAATAGTCCTAAAATGATTCTTTTTATAAGCGCTTCATTAAGTTTTAAATAGACTTTTTTGCCCAGAAATAAAGCAAGAATAAGAAAAGGCACAACATAGAGGGAATTGTAAATTTGGTTCATAGTAATCACGCCACCTAAAACCAAAACAGGCATTCGCATCAGCGTAACCAGGCCTAAAGTACCAAACATGGTAGCCCTAAATGTCTTTATATCGTTAGTTTCATTCTGAACAATTATTACATATAAAGGACCTCCGGTAGAAAATAAACCAGAGAAGAAACCTCCTAGAAAACCCAAAAAGTGTTTCGTTTTTTTTAAAATCACTACTTTTTTTTTGACACGAAGACTATTTAATACAAATAGGATAATAAAAACACCCAACGCCTGCTTTAAGATCAGAGGTTTTCCATAAACTAGAACCACTATTCCGGTAAGCACTCCAAAAAAGGAAGAAAAAGCAATTTTTTTTAATAAGCTTTTGTCTATATGTTCCCACTCTTTATACATATAAATAGGAGAGGAGACCAGATAAAAAATAGAAAGATACGAAACTGCTTCAGATAAAGGCATAACTAACAACAAGAAAGGTAAAGCTATTAAAGCACCGCCGAAACCGATCATAGTTTGAATAAAAAATCCTGTAAAAATTCCAATTGTAAGCAGTAATAAAGTGTTATCCATGGTTCAAAAGTACTATTAGCACTATAAATATCTAAATTTAATCCATCAATAAACAAGTGATTTTCCGTTAAAAAGTTGTAATTTTAAGCGTTTAAAACTTTTTTAATGGTTGATACTCTAGATTTAAAAATAATAAAGCAATTAGAAATAAACTCAAGAGCTTCCTATGTAGAAATTGGGAAACAAATTGGACTTTCACCTTCTTCCGTAAGAGAACGCATTCAAAAACTGGAGGATGCTGCTATTATACAAGGATATAAACTTCAGCTGAACAACCAAAAACTGGGATTTGGATTAGAGGTTTTTATTCTGTTCAAGCTATTTAGTGGAAAACTACAGCTGTTTTGTAATCAGCTGAAAGATTTTCCAGAGATAAATGAGGTTTTTAGAATTACTGGACCCCAAAACATTATTATGAAAGTCGTTCTAGTTGATCAAATGCACCTACAACAATTTATTGATCGGCTTTTAGTTTATGGAGAGCCTACAACGCACTTGATTTTATCTGATTTAAAAAAATAATATAGGATCGTCTGTTTCTTAAATCAAAAAAATTTACAGCGTCGTCTTTTAAAACAAAAATCATAAAAAAACCGGACCGCTTCAGTTGAAAAATTTCAATTAAAGCGGTCCAGTTTTAAGAAAGTAGCTAACTAATATTATTCCGTTACAACTATATCTTTAATTTCTACTACTTGCAGATCAAAAGTGAGATCTTTTCCTGCCAAAGGATGATTTCCATCTAAAACGATGCTTTCCTCTTTTACTTCAGCTACCAGTAAATTCATTTCCTTACCATCCGACGATTTGGAAACAAGTCCCATTCCAACTTCCGGAATGATATCTTTAGGAAGATCCGTTTTTGGCACCTCTTTGATTAGATCATTCCTAACAGCACCATAGGCTTCATCAGCAACAATTGTAATGGTTTTTTTTTCATTTAATTTCATGTCAATTAAGCCTTTTTCAAACCCTGAAATCAAACGCCCTTGTCCTAAAGTAAATTCTATCGGTTCCTTACCTTCTGAACTATCAAAAACCTGACCGTCAGATAATTTTCCAGTGTAGTGTACTTTAACCGTGTTATTCTCTTTAACTTGACTCATACTTTTATTTTTAATTTTAAAAAATTCTTTGCATAATTTTTACGCAGTAAATAGTTTAGTTTAAATCTATATTTAAGGAAGTCTCCAAAACCAAGCCAAAGCATCGTAAAAATAAAAAAATATTTTAAAACTATTAAATTGAGCTATATTTAGATTTAAACAGCATAAATTTGAATTAAATAATGTGATTTAAGCTTTAGATATGTATTTCTCTGAAATTTGAAATTGCGTTAGCTAATAGCAAAATTATTTATAGCAAGAGACTGTAAAATGAATATCCTTCATATTAAATAATTTATGGAAGGATTGAAATCGTTTAATGTAAATAAACATTGTGAGTTTTTTGATCCAAATAAGAGGAGTCTTTTTGCGCTATAATTTATATTATGTAAAATAGATTATTTAAATTACGGTAAAAATAGTCTGTTTTAGAAATAATAAAGCATTACCGTTAGGTAATGCTTTATTATTACCACTTCTCTGCTCCTAGTAATTTTTTTCCCAAGTCGCTAAGCGCTGCCGTCTTATATTTGGTTTGTTCCCATTTACGGGGATCTCCAGGAAAGGCATATCCTTCAGGTGCAATTCTGTCTTTCCAGGAAATCACTCTCCATTGTCGCAATTCTTCATTTTCTTCTTCCGATGGCATCATAGAAATATATTGTGCCATTCTCACTTTATCTTTTGTAATATTAGGGCGAATGCCATGCGGTTGTAAACTGTTAAAAATCAATAAATCTCCCGCTTCCATTTTTACTTTAACAAATTTGCCTTCAAATTCGGAGGTATCCGGTTGAAATCGATTCCTGTCTTCCGGTTGTGTCAGTTTCCAAGTATCATAATTTCGGTATAAATCAGGAATACATTGAAATCCTCCCATATTTTCATCCATTTGGTCTGCCAAAGCGAGAACTCCTTGTACGTTTTGAGGTTTTGTTTCAGGATCATAATCCCAATGTATGAATCCTTTGAAATCAAAATCCGGACGGACTGGTAAATTTAGATTTGCTCGGTCAATGGTTACCCATAATTTTTCCGTTCCCCAAATATCTACAAATGCATCGTATACTTTTTTCATTTGTCGATTATCCCATTGGTATTGATGATTGTACACTTCAACCATTCCGCTATTGGTAAGTTCTTTCATTTGCATTTCGGCTCTTGGTGGCGCATACCAAGTTTCTGGATCGTTTTGATTTTTCTCTTCAAATTCCCACAGGAAATCGGCCATTTTTTTAGCGTTTTCTTTCGGAACAGCATTTTTTATTACAATATATCCGTTTTCAATCCAAAACTTCCAATCGGCTTCAGTAAGCAAACGCAGCGGTTTACCATTAGAGCGATCATTTAATTTTGTTGTGCTGGATTTTGCTGTCGATGGATTCCCCGGAATATCTTTGTGGGCATTGTTATGTGCCATTGTGGGAACCATTGTTGGTACCTTTGATTGCTTATTTTTTTCCATAATTATCTATTTCGTGTTATTACTATCCCAAAATTAGAAAAAGTGAACCTTAATTACTTTCACAAAATGTACTGCTATTTGTACAATATTGATTTATTTTAGTAACTTTAGACAAGTATATGTATTATATTGAACAATTATAGCAGTAACGAGGTATGAAAATAGTTTTTGAGGATATAAAAAGATTAGCCGGTAGTTCTTTTAGAATATTGGTCAATCCAAAATTGAATAATTTTTATTATTGGCATTTTCATCCTGAATTTGAATTGACTTTCATTGTAGCACCAAATGGAACACGACGCGTAGGTGACCATATTGGGGATTTTGAAGGAAGTGATTTGGTTTTTATAGGTTCTAATATTCCGCATTTGAATTTTGATTATGGAATTAAAACCGAATATGAAAAAGTAGTTTTACAGATAAAAGAAGATTTTTTCAAAAATGACTTTATCACCACTCCTGAACTAGCCAGCATTAATCAATTATTTGAGAACTCTAAAAAGGTGGTTTGTTTTCATGGGGCTCTAAAAGATGAAGTTGGCAAAAGGCTTCAAAAAATTCATCTTTTATCACATTTTGAACAATTTATAGAAGTGCTATCCATATTTCAGATTTTAGCAACAGCAAATGAAAGAACACTGTTACATGATAAACCATTTGAAAATCTGTACAATAACAAAGAACAAGTGCGATTAAAAGTAGTACATAAATTTATCGAAGAAAACTATCAAAGGACCGTTTCTATTGAAGAAATCTCCCTTTTGACTCACTTATCCAAAGCCGCTTTTTGTCGTTATTTTAAAAAAATGACACGATTGACTTTTACTGAATTTTTAAATCAGTATCGAATAGAACAAGCTAAAATACTTTTAAAAACTGATAAAAATGTAACAGAAACGTGCTTTGAGTGTGGTTTTGAAAGTCTGTCATATTTTAATAGAATTTTCAAAAAAGTAGTGGGTGAAAATCCAATACAGTTTAAGAAAAGATAAAAAAAAGTATGTTTCCTAAATTTCAGAAACATACCTTTTATAATTTATTCCGTAATATTAAAACTGGCTACATAAAAGTTTTTATCTATTTCCAATTTTGAATTTTCAGTATTTACAGAAACACGTTGCCATTCTGTCTCTGGTTGTAGCAATTCTTCATTGCCATTCAGTGTTACTTTAACAGGCATGTTAAAACCTGACACACAATTTGTCCAGCGATATCCTAATTGATTATCTTTGAAAAAATATTCTACTGTAGGAATTCTGGTATCTCTTAAATACTGATTAAAAAAGGTAGCTAAATCGATTCCAACTTGCTGACTTAAATAATCTTCAATTTGTTTAGTCGATACCGTTTGATGGTAAAAAGTACTGTTCAAACCTCTTAATATTTTTCTCCATTTTTCATCATCATTTACAATTTGGCGTAAAGTATGTAGCATATTCCCTCCTTTTGGATACATATCACCAGATCCTTCTTTGTTTACACCATAGTTTCCTATAATCGGCTTATCATTGTTTATTCCCTTTCTGGTCCCTCGGATATATTCAAATCCAGCTTCTTTCCCATAATAATATTCTACAAAAAGGCTTTCAGAATAGTTTGTAAAACTCTCATGAATCCACATATCAGCAATATCTTTGTACGTAATATTATTGGCGAACCATTCATGTCCGGATTCATGGATAATGATAAAATCAAATTTTAATCCCCAACCCGTTCCGCTTAAATCCCTTCCTAAATAACCATTTTGAAATTTATTTCCGTAGGTCACTGAACTTTGATGTTCCATTCCTAAATACGGAGCTTCAACTAACTTGTAACTGTCTTCATAAAAAGGATATGGTCCAAACCAGTGCTCAAAAGCTTTCAACATCTTTGGAACATCCTGAAATTGTTTTTTGGCTTTCGCCAAATTGTCTCTCAAAACATAATAGGTACAGTCTAAATCGCCTTTTTCTCCCTTATATTTTTCTGAAAACGAAACATAATCTCCTATATTTATGTTTACACCATAATTATTGATAGGATTTGAGACATACCAATTATAGGTTTTGGTTCCGTCCTTTAATTGCTTAACACTGATCAGACGACCGTTAGATACATTTGTCAAATTTTCAGGAACATTTACACTGATCAGCATATTTTCCACTTCGTCATACATGTGATCTTTGTTTGGCCACCAAACACTCGCACCCAATCCCTGACAAGAAGAAGCAATAAAAGAATTCCCATTAGCATCTTTTTTCCAAGTAATTCCTCCATCCCATGGCGGATTTACAGCAACTTTAGGCTTGCCTCCGTAAAAAACAGTCAACTTTTTTATGGCTCCTTTTGTTTGAGATGCAATCAATTCAATAAAAAATGCATTTCCTTCTCTTCTATATTTTAAAGCTACTCCATCCTGAATGACTTTATAAATTTCCATAGGATTTTGCAAATCAATTTGCATACTATTGTATTCCTGAACAACTTGATATTTTATTGTATTGGAACCTGAAATAGTACTGTCCGCAGGATTTACTTTAATATCAAGATGGTACTGTTTTACATCCCACCACGCTCTTTCTTTGGTGATGCTGCCGCGCAAAGTATCTTGTCTGGTAAATATTTCCTCTTTTTTTTCCAAAAGTCCTTGTGCATTTACACCATTAAAAAAAAGGAAAGAGATCAAAATAAGACTGAATTGTTTTTGCATGGTGAATTTACTTTAGACAAAAATAAACTTTAAAACTCTATAATTAAACTTCCTGGAATTTATTTTCCAGGATAGATTTGGACATATTCTTGCAACAGCGTATTTTCTTTTCCACGAATTTCCATGATCACCTTATTGTTTTCAAAATCAAACTTCAGCAACCCAAAATTAATATCTTTGATCACTTCTCCTTTTACATAAGGATTTTCTTCGCCAGAAAAAGAAGCATAGGTATGGGTTAGTCCACTCGAAGTAAAATCGACTAAAGGATACGACAATCCGCGAATTTTTTTGGAAGAAAAAGTAGCAATATGGCGGTCACCAGAAATTATAAAGGTACCTTTTGCTTTCGTTGAAACAATCAATTGCTCTAGTTTTTCAATTTCATGGGGAAAATTTCCCCAAGCTTCAAAACCATGTTTATTTGATAAAAATTGAATGCTGCTGACAATAACATTAAACTGTGCCTCAGAAGTTTGAAGTTCATTTTCCAACCATTTCCATTGTGCATTTCCTAACACCGTTCCTTCACCTGCTGTATTAGGTTGAAAACGTTTTTTTAAATCGGTGGCTTTAGTCAGTGCCGTTCTAAAAAAGCGAGAATCCAATACAATGACTTTTATTTTATTTCCATTTACCTCAATAGTTTTAGCAGTATAAACTCCGTCTCTTTTTCGCTCAGAAGCGTTCTTTGAAGTGCCTAAAAAATCCAATAATAACTGTTGGCTTTTTCTTTTAAAGGGATATTCTTCCCCAGCGTCATTTGCTCCATAATCATGATCATCCCAAGTTCCTAAAACTATTTTATCTTTAATAAAAGTTAGATAATCCGCGTCTTGTTTTTGAATTTCATAATTATTTTTAAGAAACTGCATATCTTCTGTATCGGAGTACACATTATCTCCTCCCCAAATCCAAACGGAAGGATGATTTTTGTCTATCGCTGGCCAAAGTTCATTTTTAATCTTTTGATTGTCGCAGGAACCAAAAGCAATCGTAAAGTAAGTGTTTTGAGTAGGTTTATTAGTTTCAAGTACCTGTTGTGTATTCTGAATTTTACAACTAATAAGGGCAAAAAAACTAAAAATAAAAAGTATTTTTTTCATGTGAAGGTATTATAAAATCTATTTAATTTAAAAAAATTTGTTGCTAAGGTATACTAATATGCTCAATTGAACTTTAAGTAAAGATTAATAAAAAAGCGACTATTCAATTAAAAGAGTCGCTTTTTTATTAGATTAAAACACAAAAATTAATGCAGGTGGGTTACTTTGCTTTGTTCTACTACAGCAGTAAAATCATTGGCTAAACGTTTGCCATACTCCTCTAGCAATTCTAAAATTCTTTCTTGATTATCTGATTTGACAATAAGTCCTGCATGATATTCTAAGGGTATTCTAAAGCAAACTTCCGGATCTGAAAACGAAGATAAATTAGGATGCTGGAATTTTGTTAAAGTCAAAACGATTCCGGCATATCCTTTTTTTACTTTTGGTAAACTGTACTTCGTTCCTTTGACCAAAGCGTCTTCAATTGCCGCCCACTCTTTCCATAAATTAATATTCGAAGCTTCAGCAACCATTTCGGCCAAATGCGCTCCTCCTACTCGTGAAGAAGTTTCCAAGAAATAAATCTGTCCATCTTCATTACTTTTGATGAACTCTGTATGAGCGGCTCCATGTTTCAACCCAAAACCTTTCATCACTTGTTCATTTAATTTTTTTATCGCAATATCATCCTCTGATTTGTATTTACTATTTGCCGAACGGAAAACGCCGCCACCTTGAGATATTTCCATTGGTGTAGCTAAATATCTAGAAGTCAAACTGAAGATTACTTTGCTATCCGAAATCAAACTGTCACAATGATACACATCACCAGGTTTGAATTGTTCCAATAGATATTTGAATCTGTTATTCCCCATTTCATTAATATGGATCCACAAACGCTCTTTGTCCTCTATTTTTATAATTCCTGTTGCAGAAGCTTCTGAACGTGGTTTCAAAACCCATGGAGCAGGAATAGCATCTGCAAAAGTATTGATGTCATGGTCATTAAACAAAGAACAAAAAGCAGGAATAGAAATTCCACAACTTTTGGCTCTCATTCGCATCGCTAATTTATCTCTAAAATAACGTCCCGTAGTTTGCCCCATCCCATCAATACGGAGGTTTTCCCTTAGATACGTGGCTTTTTCTACATCATAATCGTCTAACGCAACAATGGCATCTACTTTAGTAGCTTTCATAAAATTACCAACACCTAATAACAGATGTTCTAAATTCCAATCGACATCTTGGCCTTCCATATAAAAAATTTCATCAATATGTTGGTGTGGCCATGGCTTGTCTCTGAGTTTTTCGCTTGTCACTAAATAGACTTTGTTGCCTAATTTTTTTAAATTAATTAAAAAATCGGCACCTTTGAAATAATTTGAAATACAAAGAAAGGTTTTAGCGTTTTCCATAGGTTATAAATTTTCTATGAATTTAGTTAATAAATGAACACCATACGCTGTTGCATGCTTACTATTAGCAAATTCATCATCACCAAATGCCACTCCAGCTACATCAAGGTGCGCCCAAGCGTTGTGTTCTTGGGTGAAATATTCTAAAAATTTGGCGGCACTTATGGCTCCGGCAACTGGTTTTCCACTATAATTTTTCACATCGGCAATATCACTTTCTATGTCTGATTTGTAAACATCCCAAAGCGGTAAAGGCCACAAACGCTCTCCTATTGCATCTCCGTTTTCTTGCAATTTCTTAGCCATTTCTGCATTGTTGGTAAACAAAGCACCACATTCATACCCAAAAGTACCCACGCTGCTTCCAGTAAGTGTGGCGATATCCACAATATATTCCGGTTTGAAATTTTTAATCAAATACGATAATCCATCGGCTAAAATGAGTCTGCCTTCTGCATCAGTATCAATTATTTCTATTGAATGTCCACTGTAACTGTGAATTACATCACTAGGTAAAAAGGACTTGCTGTCAACCGAGTTTTCGGCACAAGGAACAATAGCAGTTACTTTGACTGGCAATTGTAAATCGGCTATAAGTTGCATCGCCCCAAATACTGCCGCACCACCAGCCATATCACACTTCATGTGGACCATTCCTGCCGTTTTTATATTTAATCCACCAGTATCAAAGGTGATTCCTTTCCCCACCAATCCAACATGTTTTAAGTGTTTTACTTCAACAACAGGAGTATACTTCATAATGATAAATTGAGGTTCATTCTCGCTTCCTTTTCCTACGGCTAAAAAAGCGCCAAGACCTGCAATTTTAGAAGCTTCATAACCCAGGACTTCCACATCAAATCCATAGTGATCCCCGGTTTCTTTAGCCCAATTCGACAAGTATTTTGGATTGATCGTGTTGGGTGGTAAATCGACTAAATTATAGGTTGCTAGTTGTGCTTTGGCAATTTTAATTCCTTTTTTGGCTGTAGCCAAATGCTCTTTTTCAGATAATAAACTCAAGCTAAAATCTGGTTGTAAAAAAGGATGTACGCTTTTCTCCGATTTAAAATGACCTAAATCATACGTTCCCAAAAACAATCCTGAAATCATAGCTTCAACCTGATCCTCAGTAAATTGTTCTGGTATAACTAAAGCTACACTCAAACTTAAATTTTCTTTTTGTTTCGATGAAATACGGCGAAAAATAGTTTTTAACGATTTATAATCTATCGTTTTTCCCAAGCCAATAAAAACATACGTATTATCATTTTTTTCGGCCAAATAGTGTGTGTCTTTTTTACCAAAAAAAACTTTGGAAGCAATTTCCAATCCATTAAATGTAATGGGAACAATACTTTTTGAATAGGTTTCAAAAACCGGAATTAAAATTGTACCTGAAAAATCATCTGAATTTGTTATTGTACTTGTTCTCATTTATTCTTTTTTTATGGCTGTTGTTATTGGATGAAATTCAACATTAATGTCGTTTTTTTAGCTATACTCTGTAATAGACGCGATAAATCGCATCTCTACACCTCTTTTTCATTAAAAAACAACCATTCAATTGCTTTTGGAAACTCGTCACTCCAATAGGTTTCGCTATGTTTTCCTTGCTTGTTAATACTTAAATTAATATTCGATTTTTCTTTTACAAATTCAGTTGAAATCAAACTATCTTTAAAACTTTTGATATGTTCAATCATCTTTATACTTTCATCGCCACCGGCATATAAATAGATTTTTGTATCTGCTGAATTAGATTTTTCAGTATTGATTTTTAATTCAGGAACGACCCAAAGCGAGGGCGAAAAAATCATTAATTTCCCATACACTTCAGGATTTCTTAATCCACTAAAAATACTAACTAATCCACCCATTGAGCTTCCTCCAATTCCGGTGAATTCCCGTTCTTTTTTGGTTCTAAAATTGCAATCTACGTAGGGTTTTAATGTATCAGTCACAAAGCGAATGTATTTCTTGCCTTGTCCCTTTCCTAGAACAGTTTTCCCTACATTGTATTCTTTGATGCGATCTTCTTCGGCGTGTTCAATAGCAATAATTATAATTTTTCCAATTTTATATTCTGACATAACTGCCAGTTTTTTATCAATTTCCCAATTGCCAAATTCAGCTGATTCATTGAATAAATTTTGAGCATCCTGCAAATACATAACCGGATAACTTTCACTCGATTTGTCATAATCATGGGGTAATAACGCCCATATTTTCCTGGTTTTATTGAGTTGGGGAATTTCAAATTCATCCGAAATCAATTGCACTTGAGGTAAAAAAGATTGTTTAAAAGGCAACCAGTTTTTTCTCCATCTCTCAACGTGTTCTTTTTGAATGCCAGTATGTGCAAATGTAGAGCGATTTTCGGTACGATTCCCATGACTGTTAATCTCAACATCGCTCCAATCTCCTTTCGTAAATTTATACAAAAGCATCTCTGGATAATCAAAATCATGTGAGAATTTGTAATGATACGAACGGTTCCCTATCTTCTCCATCAGAAATTCGTTGTCTTGTGTGCGCCAATTATTAAAATTCCCTGAAATATAAACCGGCCGAGCATCATCTTCATCAGTAGTTAGAATTATGTGTAGTCCAGTATTTAGTATAAAATTGTTTGCATCAGGATTAAAGGTGGTATTGTCTGAATTCATTACTTGCATGTGCTGCTTTAATTTTAAAATAAAAGTAAATATAGTGGATTGCTATTGGAAATAAAAGAAAAAAGAAAACCCAATAGCAAATGAATTTTCTATTGGGTTTTATGTATAAAAAGTAAGTATGCTAATTTTTCTTCTGACGGCTTTTTAAAACTGTTACCACATCATCTAACTTAAACCCTTTGGCTTGCAATAAGATAAGATAATGAAAAAGTAAATCAGCACTTTCACTCAAAAACAAATCATCATTGTCATCTTTGGCTTCAATAACCACTTCAATCGCTTCCTCACCTACTTTTTGGGCAATTTTGTTCATCCCTAATTTGAATAAAGAAGCAACGTAACTTTTTTCTGAATCTGCATTTTCTCTTCGAAGTTGGATTGTATCTTCTAAATCCGAAATAAAGCCATAATCTGCTTTGTTTTCGTCAGCCCAGCATGTATCTGTACCTTTATGACATGTTGGCCCTTCTGGTTTTACCTGAATCAATAACGTATCATTATCACAGTCGTTTTTGATGTCAATCAGATTTAGAAAATTGCCACTTTCCTCGCCTTTTGTCCAAAGCCTTTGCTTACTTCGACTGTAAAAGGTTACTTTTTTAGTGTCTATCGTTTTTTGATACGCTTCGGCATTCATATAACCCAACATCAAAACCGTTTTGGTTTCACTGTCTTGAATGATTGCTGGAATTAATCCGTCTGTATTTTTTGAAAAATCTATGTTCATGTTTTTAATTTAAAGATTGAAAATTTAAAGATTGAAAGATTATCTAATCTAACTTTCTTTTCTCTTTATTCTATTATCTATTTCTATATTCTAATCTCGATATTGTTATTTTTAAGGACTTTTTTTAATGTTTTGATTTCAATTTCTTTAAAATGAAATACACTTGCGGCCAATGCTGCATCGGCTTTTCCAACTACAAAAGCGTCTACAAAATGTTGAATATTTCCTGCTCCTCCTGAAGCAATTATAGGAATATTAACTAACTCAGAAAGTCTAGCCAAAGCTTCATTAGCAAAACCGTTTTTAGTTCCGTCATTATCCATTGACGTGAATAAGATTTCACCTGCACCACGCTCTTCTACTTCTTTGGCCCAATCAAATAAATTCAATGCTGTAGGTACTTTTCCTCCTACTAAATGAACAATCCATTGCCCGTCGATTTGTTTAGCATCAATTGCAACCACTACACATTGACTTCCGAATTTTTGTGCCAAATCATTAATCAACTGCGGGTTTTTAACTGCCGAAGAATTAATAGATACCTTATCGGCTCCATTTTGTAACAACACTTCAACATCACTAACTGATGAAATTCCACCTCCTACAGTAAATGGAATATTGATGGTAGCTGCCACTTTTCGGACTAAATCAATCAATGTTTTTCGTCGTTCTTCTGTTGCAGAAATATCTAGGAAAACCAATTCATCAGCTCCTTCATCTGAATAGATTTTAGCTAATTCCACTGGATCTCCTGCGTCACGCAAGTCCACAAAATTAACACCTTTTACGGTACGTCCGTTTTTTATATCAAGACAGGGAATAATTCTTTTTGTAAGCATTTTGATTGTTGTTAAAAGTCTTATTATTCAAATACTGGGCGCAAAAAAGTTCGTTCATAACTCAATATACATTTCGTGTCTTCTGCAATTTTAAACGTATCTATACATTCTTGATCGAGTAAAATTAATGATCTGTATTTTTCGTATTCGGATAAACTAGGAAATGAAAACATTGCAAATGCAACGTTATTTGCACCTTCAGATGGCAAAAAATAACCATGATGCTGTCCCCCAAAACGATTAACTAATTTAATCCATCTTCTACCATACTCTTCAAAAATATTCAATTGAAATGGGTCTATACTATATTTTACGTGACAAGTTATCATAATTTAAACTTTTTGTTTGACTATTTACTAATTATAAACTGTTCCAATTGTTTCAACGAAATTCGTCCTTCATAAATGGCCTTACCAATTATTGTTCCTTCACAACCTAATTCGGCTAGCCTTGGCAACTCATCAAAAGTTGAGATCCCTCCGGAAGTAATTAATTTTATTCCGCTGGCGTTTTTCAAAATTTTAGCATATAAATCAAAACTTGGTCCTTCAAGCATGCCATCTTTTGCAATATCCGTACAAATTACATACTGAATTCCTTTATTTTGATACTCTTGTATAAACGGAATCAGATCTTCATTAGAATCTTCTAACCAACCCGAAACGGCTACTTTTTCATTGTTGGCATCTGCTCCCAAAATAATTTTATCAGCACCGTATTCTGCAATCCATTTTTCGAATAGTTTTCTATTTTTTACGGCAATACTTCCGCCTGTAATTTGATTGGCACCACTTTCAAAAGCAATTTTCAAATCGGAATCCGACTTTAAGCCACCGCCAAAATCAATTTTTAAATTTGTTTGAGTCGCTATTTGTTCCAATATTTTATAATTCACAATTTGGCTTGATTTGGCGCCATCCAGATCAACCAAGTGCAAATATTCGATTCCGTGTGCTTCAAATGATTTCGCCACTTCCAGTGGGTTTTCATTGTATATAATTTTGGTACTGTAATCGCCTTTGGATAAGCGAACACATTTTCCGTCAATGATATCTATTGCGGGTATTATTCTCATTTTATTTGTCATTGCGAGGAACGAAGCAATCTCATTCCGCTGATTTTTTAATATTAAAATTTATTTTTTGCTATTGAAATTTATAATTTCAAAAAGTTGCCAAGTATTTGTTCCCCAACATCACCACTTTTTTCCGGGTGAAATTGCGTTCCAAAGAAGTTGTTTTCTTGTAAAGCAGAAGCATACTCCAATTCATAATTGGTTGTAGCAATGGCCTCAGGACAAAGTGGTGCATAAAAACTATGGACCAAGTACATGTATTCGTTCTCTGCAATTCCTTTGAATAAATCTGATTTCAAGTTGTAAATTTGGTTCCACCCCATTTGTGGTACTTTTACTTTTGGCGTAAACTTAATCACATCAATATCAAAAATTCCCAAACCTTTGGTATTCCCTTCCTCCGATTTGTTGCACATCAGTTGCATTCCCAAACATATTCCCAAAACAGGTTGTTTCAAGGTTGGAATCAAAGTGTCTAAACCACTTTCTAAAAGCATTTTCATTGCGGAACTTGCTTCTCCAACGCCTGGAAAAATCACTTTGTCTGCTGCTTTAATTTCGTCCGGATTATTGCTCAAAACAGCTTTGAATCCCAATCTTTCGATGGCAAACATAATACTTTGAATATTGCCTGCACCGTAATTTATGATTACTGTTTTCATTTATATTGGTCTTAATGTTGTAAAGTCAAAAGTCATAAAGTCAATGCCGGAGCACTTTAAGACTTTAAGACTTTTGTCTTTCGACTAAATTAAAGCATCCCCTTTGTACTTGGCAAAATCATTTTTTCTGTATCCCGCTTTACGGCTACTTTTATTGCTTTGGCAAAAGCTTTAAAAATGGCTTCAATCTTGTGATGTTCGTTCGTTCCTTCTGCCTTTATATTGATGTTGGCTTTCGCTCCATCGGAGAAAGATTTGAAGAAATGATAAAACATCTCCGTTGGCATTTTTCCGACCATCTCCCGTTTGAATTCGGATTCCCAAACCAACCAGTTTCTGCCTCCAAAATCAATAGCTACTTGCGCTAAACAGTCGTCCATTGGCAAACAAAAACCGTAACGTTCTATTCCTAATTTATTTCCTAATGCTTTCGCAAAAACTTCTCCAAGTGCAATTGCTGTATCTTCAATTGTGTGGTGTTCGTCTACTTCCAAATCACCTTTTACAAGAATTTCTAGATCCATTTGTCCGTGACGCGCAATTTGGTCGAGCATGTGATCAAAAAAAGCAATTCCAGTTTCAATTTGACTTTTTCCAGTTCCGTCTAAGTTTAAATTGATATAAATATCAGTTTCATTCGTCTTTCTCGAAATGGTTGCAGAACGTTCTTCTAATTTTAAAAACTCATAAATTGTTTTCCATTCTGTAGTTTGTAAAGCAATAACTAAATCGAGTTCTTCTCTTCTAGAAGCAATTTCGTCACCTCCTAAAGCTTCGTCTGTATTAATAAAAATAGCTTTTGAACCTAAATTTTTGGCTAATTCTACATCGGTTATCCTATCTCCTATTACAAATGAATTTACTAAGTCATACTCGGGATTATCAATGTATTTAGTTAGTAGACCGGTGGCGGGCTTTCGTGTTGGTGCGTTTTCATGCGGGAACGTTTTATCAATTAAGACTTCACTAAAAACCACGCCTTCATTAGCAAATGCTTTCATAACCAAATTATGAACTGGCCAAAAGTTAATTTCCGGATGCGAATCCGTACCCAAACCATCTTGATTGGTCACCATAACGAGTTCAAAATCTAATTCTGCAGCAATTTTTCCCAAATATTGAAAAGCGTTTGGATAAAATTCTAATTTTTCAAAACTGTCTAATTGATAATCATTTGGTTCTAAAACCATTGTTCCATCACGGTCTATAAAAAGTATTTTTTTCATTAAAAAAGTTTAAAGTTTAGGGTTTAAAGTTGCTTTAACACCTCAATTAATTTTTTATTTTCTTGTTCAGTTCCAACAGTAAAACGCAAACAATTATTGCATAACGGTTGGGTTGTTCTATTTCTGATTACAATTCCTTTTGCAATTAATTCAGCGTATCTTTTATTGGCATCATCCACTTTTACCAAAATAAAATTGGCTTCTGTAGGATAAGTTTTTTCGACAAAATTAATATCAAGTAACACTTTAAGTAATTCCTCTCTTTGCGCTATAATAGATTCAATTTCAAATTTTATCTTTTCCGGCTTGTCTAATCGTTCCAAAGCTCTTTTTTGAGTCAGTTCATTCACATTATACGGTGGTTTTATTTTATTCAAAACCGAAATTACTTCAGCAGATGCATAACAAATTCCCAATCTGATTCCTGCCAAACCATACGCTTTTGATAGTGTTTGAGTAATGACCAAATTTGGATATTCGTCTAATTCATTAATCCAACTTTCTTTTTTTGAAAAGTCAATATACGCTTCATCAATTACTACCAACCCCTTAAAATTTTGAAGAATATACGCCACACTTTCATCCGAATAAGAATTTCCGGTTGGATTATTTGGTGAACATAAAAAAATGATTTTAGTGGTTGCATCAACAGCTTTAATAATTTTTTCTATTTGCGGTTGAAAATCTTCTGAAAGTAATACTTCTCTGTTTTCAACTGCATTGATATTAGCCAAAACACCATACATTCCGTAGGTTGGCGGTAGGGTAATCACATTATCTGTTTTTGGTTCACAAAAAGCTCTGAATAATAAATCCAATACTTCATCACTGCCATTTCCAAGTAAAATTTGGTTGGTCTTTACATTTTTTTGTTTGGCCAAAGCTGCTTTCACACTCATTTGTTGTGGATCAGGATAGCGATTTACGCCATTCTCAAACGGATTTTCATTGGCATCCAAAAAAATCATATCAGCAGTATCAAAACCCTCAAATTCATCGCGAGCAGAGGAATACGCCTTCATTGTTTTTACGTTCTCTCGAACCAAATTATTGATATCAAAACTATTTCCCATCTTCCAGTGCTTTTAATCGTAATGTAACTGCATTTTTGTGTGCTTGCAACCCTTCGGCATCAGCCATTATTTCAATAGCTTTTCCTATATTTTGGATTCCTTTTTCCGTTATTTTTTGAAAAGTCATTGTTTTTGTAAAACTATCTAAATTTACACCACTATAGTTTTTTGCATATCCGTTGGTAGGCAAGGTATGATTGGTGCCCGATGCGTAATCACCGGCGCTCTCCGGTGTATAATTCCCTATAAAAACCGAACCTGCATTTTCAATTTCGTCAATATAAAAATCATCGTTGGCAGTGCATACAATAAAGTGTTCCGGTCCGTATTCGTTTATTAAATCCAAAGCGATTTTATCATTTTCGACAAAAATTAATTTGGAGTTAGCGATAGCTTTTTCGGCAATCTCTTTGCGGGGTAATTGCTCTATTTGAAGCTGAATTTCTTCTTCAACGGCATCCATAAGTTTTTTAGACGTCGAAACCAAAATTACCTGACTGTCTGCTCCGTGTTCTGCTTGTGACAGTAAATCAGAGGCTACAAAAGCAGGAACTGCAGTATCATCAGCCACGATTAACAACTCAGATGGACCTGCGGGCATATCAATGGCAACGCCAAATTGAGTTGCTAATTGTTTTGCAACAGTAACAAACTGATTTCCTGGTCCAAAGATTTTATATACTTTAGGAATCGTTTCGGTACCAAATGTCAATCCTGCAATAGCCTGAATACCACCTACTTTTAAAATTTTTGTAACTCCGCATAAATTAGCAGCAAACAAGATCGCAGAATTTATGTTTCCGTTTTTATCTGGTGGCGAACACAATACGATTTCGTTGCAACCTGCAATTTCTGCAGGAACAGCAAGCATCAA
Organism: Flavobacterium sp. RSP49; assembly: GCF_003968735.1. Classification (NCBI taxonomy): domain Bacteria; kingdom Pseudomonadati; phylum Bacteroidota; class Flavobacteriia; order Flavobacteriales; family Flavobacteriaceae; genus Flavobacterium; species Flavobacterium sp. RSP49. The sequence goes on from NZ_RYDN01000001.1 coordinate 276,562, forward strand.
TACTGTTGAAAACAAGGGTGCTGTGCCTCCCGGAATATACAATCCAACTTTTTGAATCGGTCGTTTTTCTTGCCAGCAGTTTACACCTTCGATCGTTTCTACTGCTACTCGGTTTGTTTTTTGTGCCTTGTGAAATTTGGTTATATTTTCTTTTGCTAAAGCAATTGCTGCTTTTAATTCCTCTGATACACTTGCAACAGCTGCATCAATCTCCCCTTTTGAAACTTCGATATTGTTAACCGTAACTCCATCAAAAAGTGACGTATATTTGGCTACAGCCTCATCCCCTTTTTTCTGAACTTCCTTGAAAATTTCTTTTACTGTAGCTTCAATGTCATCTACCGTTTTTGTGGGCCGTTCTAGAATAGCAGACCACGTTTCTGGTTTTGGATTGTATATTTTATTCATTTTTAATTTTATTCAAAGATTAAATGATTTAAAAATTGAAAGATTTTACTTTTAAATCATATCATTAATAATTCTACAAAACCATTTTCTCAATTGGACAAATTAAAATCCCTTCGGCTCCAGCTTCTTTCAATTGATCAATCACATCCCAGAAAGTGTCTTTGTCGATTACCGAGTGTACGCTGCTCCACCCTTCTTGTGCCAAAGGCAAAACGGTTAAACTTCGTAATACCGGAAGAATTTTTCCAACAGCATCAATTTTGTCATTTGGCACATTCATCAAAATGTATTTTGACTTTCTAGCTCGTAAAACAGATTCAATTCTGAATTTTAAAGTGTCAATTATCTTTTGAGACTCCGGACTTACTTTTGGGGAAACCGCTAAAACTGCTTCGCTTTTAAAAATAACCTCTACCTCTTTTAGATTATTTTTAAATAATGTGCTTCCACTGGAAACAATATCAACAATAGCATCAGCAAGACCGATGTTTGGAGCTATTTCAACCGAACCTGAAATCTGGTGAATATCGACTGAAACTCCCTTAGAATTAAAGAAATCCAGTACTGTTTTAGGGTAGGAAGTTGCAATACGCATACCATCTAAATCCTGAACGGATTTGTAATCAAATGCTTTAGGTACAGCAACAGATACTTTACATTTTGAAAAACCTAATTTTTGAATAACTTCAATATTCCCGCCTTTTTCAACTAATAAATTATCACCCACAATAGCAATATCTACAACTCCATCAATCAAATATTGAGGAATATCCGAATTTCTTAAATATAAAACTTCTAAAGGAAAATTAGAAGCTTCAGCTTTTAATTGGTCGATTCCGTTATCAATTGAAATGCCGGCATCTTTTAGAATTTGAATGCTGTCTTCGTTTAAACGACCTGATTTTTGAATTGCAATTTTTAATGTACTCATTTTTTGTTTTTTTGTTTTTTTTTAGAATGATAATGTTTGAGTACAATTTGAGGCAATAAAAAACCCGTTTGATGTACTCAAACGGGTTTTTAAATATGATGATTTACATACATATCATTAACACATCGCTTGAGAGCAATAATGGGAATGATGATGATGCAATTGTTTTGTAAACATTTTTGTCAGCTTTGTTTTAAATCTTGTGCAAATATACGAGTTAAATTCTTTAGAAAGCAATTTTTATTTTAACTTAAATGCTAATTTTTGTTAAATGAATATTATTTTTGGTTTTTATTATATTCTTTTTTCACAGCTGTATTCTCATTCAGGGGTGCAAAACAGCGCTGTCTTCCCCAATTACTGTATGACGAATTCCATCCCCAGAAGTCCCTACTTTTATTGACAAAAATTGACGCTATCACAAACAAAATATACGCCGTGTTTTTTAACGAATCTTTCTTTAAAAACATTTCAGCTATCAAAATTCCAATTCCGAAAAAGATTCCGCGAATTGGAAAATGGTTTACAACCATTTACAAATGAGTGTAATATATATTTTGGTCTTGATTCCGTTTTCGGTCTCTGAATAAAAATAGTGAAGTTGAAAAGAATTAACATATGCATCTTTATTGTTTTTTTACAAATTCAGGGTTTATTGCATTACAAATTTAAAAGCAATGGTAGCAATATTAGCCGTCAAATTATCGCTTCGTTTGTAATGATTGAATCTAAAATCAATATTTTTTAGGCCAAATTTCCAAATTTTTCCTGCAGTAAAAATATCTGTATAATTAATGCCAAAACCGTATTGATTGGCATCAAATGTCGCTAAATCAGCATCTGAAGTATAAAATTTTTCTGTTGACAAATGCGTTTCATAAGGCGCATAATATTTAGAAGCCGCTTGTGTATAATAGCGGTACATTGGAAAAACAGTAAACTTATCGGACAATTTCACAGGAAGTTCAATACTGGCGGTATGCGATTGTATGTCCCAGTTATCTGAATAAAAACGATAATAGGTTCGTACTATAAATCGGTCATTGATGTAATAATTAAAACGCGCTCCAACGGGAAGTTTAAAACGTGAATCCGGTAATCTTTCGATATCATCTGCTAATTTGTAAACTCCGATGTTGCTTGGACTTTCGTAATTGCTTATGTATTGCGCTTGTCCAATGTAAAAATTGGCTTTGTCTGCAAAATAAATTCGGTGATACGGAGAAGACAATAATCCTTGTTGTTGCAATACATCAAAGAAAACTGAAACCTGTAATTTCTTAGTCAAAACCTGAGAAAACCCTACAGAGGCTGAAAATGAATTTCTGTTAACAGTAGTAACCGGTTTAAATGCAGACGGCAAGTAATCTGTTGAGGGTACACCGTTCTGATCCAAAACTGATACACCAAAAAAATAGCCTTGATTTAAAAAATTTGAACCATACAATGAATATTCGTGCAGCTCCGTTGGATATATAGGTCTCCATTGATCTATATATGCATTTACTTTCAAACTCAATTCTGTATTTTTTTCATTAAAAAGACCAGTGATTCCACCACCAAAACCAACTGAAGTGTAATCATATTCATTTGAAAAAGAAACATCTGTATTCCAAATAAAATTCCTGGAATCGCTACTATGACTGTAATTAGCAACAACGGATACTAACTCATCACTTCTTGAAGCACCAGATGAAGCTTGCCAAGGCGTTCCACTGGGTCCTGTAGCCTCCGCATTACTGCCTACTGTTGGATCATTAGCGCCTCCGCCACGAGAAGCACCCGTAGAATTAAATGGATTTATATTACTGGACGAAGCTGATGAATAGGCCGATATTCCTAAATCAATAGTCAAGACATCATCCTCATTCAACGGCATTGCAACCACAATATTAGAAGCGACATCTGTTAGTTTCTCTGAACCAATACCCCCAGAAACAGCTGATCTTGATCCATCTTGCTCGTAATAACTCGCTAGAAAGTCCACTTCTGTACTTTCTAACACTCTTTTTTTAAAAACGGGTTCTTTACTATTTTCTTGAGAAAAAGCAGTTACAGTGATTAAGATAAAAAGAGATAAAATTTTTATTTTCATTTTCTAATGGATTGGAATTTACAATCTGAATTGATGCTTTACATTAATTGCACCCGCAACCGCCACCTGATTTTCCACCATTGGCTCCGCCAGCAGCTTCACGATATACTTGAAAAGAAGTTTCATACCGTTCCGCTGTTCGGGCAGAAAGCTTCATATCAGGATCAGTTATTTTCTCTTTTTCGTACTCTTTTATTGAACTGCACGATTGCAAAATCAAAAGTGTAAAAAATACAAAGGCTATTTTATGTTTCATGAGTGCATTTTGTTATTAATTATATTTTTTGATATCAATTCCATTTGAAGAGTGAATTTTGCCTTTATCGTCAACAATAATACATTCAATACCTTTAATTTGATTTACTAAATCCAAGCCTACTTCTACTCCAACTACAAAAATTCCTGTAGCCAAAGCATCAGCAATTTCAGTCTGCTTGGCAAAAACAGAGACACTGACCACACCATTTGCCGGATACCCCGTTCTGGGATCAATAATATGCGAATAACGAATACCATTAAAAATCACATATTTTTCATAACTGCCGGAAGTTTCCACCGCACTGTCTTCTATTGGGAACGTGGCAAAAATTTTATTCTTGTTCAAAGGGTTTACTATTCCTACAGTCCAAGGTTTTCCGTCCGGTTGTTTCCCCCAGGCATTAATATCTCCCGAAACGTTTATAATTCCGGAAAGACAGCCTTTAGAAAACAATAAATCTTTTACTTTATCAGCAATATAGCCTTGTCCAATGCCGCCCAAACCTAATTTCATTCCTTCTAATTTTAGAAAAATAGTCTGTTCTTTCTGGTTTAGAATAATATTTTTATACCCAATTTTCGCGACTGATTTTTTTATGGCTTCATCGGTTGGCATTACTTTCATGGAACCATCAAATTTCCATATTTTGTCCATGGAAGCATACGAAATATCAAAAGCACCATTGGTAATTTGGGAGATTTTAATGGCTCTTTCGACCAATTCAAAAACTTCAGCATCCACTTTTACCGGCTGTATTCCTGCATTGCGATTAATTTCGGAGATTTGCGTTGTTGGAATCCAATCGGAGATTAAATACTCAATTCGTTTTACTTCGGCTACAGCCAAATCAATATATTCGTTGGACTTTATAGTATCACTTGCAACAGCGGTAACCTCAAAAGGACTCCCTAACATAAACAGCTTTCTCTTATGCGTAATTTGCGAAGTCGCTAATGCCGTTATGAATATAAAACTGAGTACGAGTATTTTTTTCATTATTTCTCAAAGGAATGAATGATTTGAATGTATTCTTGCGGAGTCACATTTTTGTAACCAGTAATTCCTAATACGGTCCCTGTTTTATCCAGTAACAGCACTAAAGGAAAATTTCCAGATTTGTTGTACCGCTCAGCTAATTTTTTATTGCTAGCTGTTAAATTAGCAGCCAGTAAATTTGCTTTTTTCTTTGGAAAATCAGCTTTGTATATGACCCATTTTTGCTCTGCCTCATTTTTAAAATCTTCTGACTTCCAGATTGTATTTTCTAGTTTAATACAAGGCGCACACCAATCAGATCCTGAAAACACAAGAAGGATATTTTTGTTTTCTTTGATTGCTTGTGTTTTTGCATCATTAAAATCAGATTCCCAATTTTGAGAATAACCAAATGTTCCTAATAAAAGAAACAAAATCAGCGTGTATTTTTTCATTTTAGGGTTGTTTTTATCTCTATAAAAGTATTTGTTTTCTCTAAACAACGATTTAGCAGAGAACAAAATTAAGACAGAATTAATTTAACAATAAGAGAATTAAGTAATAACCATGGTATAATGTCGTACTTTAAAATCAGGATAAAATCATGTAAAAATCTGATTTAAAGCTGTTTTACTTAAAGTTAACTCTTTTGACTTTACGACTTTTAAACTTTCGACTTACTTATAGCTCTTTGTTTTAATTTTATTACACAAAAACAGTCAGTGCTGTTCCTGTTAATGAAGTCTTGTACTCTTTTAAATTAGATGCTGCAGGCCCAATTGTAACTACTCCCTTACTGGTAAATTGAGAATTATGTCTTGGACAAACAAATTTGTTACCTGCTTCATCATAATTAACAATAACTCCCTCATGAGGGCATGCAGCAGAGACTGCTAGAAAATCACCTGCGTTGGTTCTAGCGATAATTATTCCTTGGGTTACTAAAAAACCTCCGTTTTTAGCTAAAGTCCCCATGCTTACATCAACTGTGAAATTTGAACTTGCTGAAGGTGTCGGGGGGGTGGTACCTGATGAATCTGAATTTGTATCATCAGAGCTACAACTCACGGCCATACCAGCAATACAAGCAGGTAATAAAACTGTCGCTGCTCCAAATCCTACTCTGGAAAAAAATTCTTTTCTAGTCATAATTATTTATGTTAGTTTTTAATAATTATAGTTACGTAAAAAACTCAAGTTTAGTTTTTTATTAAAAGAAATTATCAACCATCGCAGCATAATTATCGATAGACTTAGAAATAGCATCTCCTTTTTCAAAACCACCAAACGGACAATAATCCGGGGGATAGAATTTTATATTATCATAATCCATCGCAAAATTTTGATGCGTTTCTGATAACGAAAACCAAACTGGGTTATCTAATTTTTTATCGTTTAGTGCTTTCACAGTAATTTAGTTTTTAAAGTTGGCCCTCAATTTTACGTGCTTGTTGCACAAGTTAAAATTAAGGTATTTATGTTTTACTCTTTTTACGGGTAATGTTAGTTCCTTCAATATAAAAATTAAAATTCATTATTAGTGCTCTAAGAACCGTACTGAATCTAGTTTTGAGCCTAATTTCAAGCTGAATCAATATCTTAAGATAAGAAAAGAGTATATTTGTCCTTGATCTTTAATGTTTAAAATTACTGACACTACCTTTTACAATTAAAATCCCTTGATTATTAAGCTATTATTGAAAAGCTACTAATAAAAATTGTACTAAAGAAGTGTTTTAAGTTTAATAAATTAGGTTTACAAGCATCATTTAAAATGACTCTATAATAAACTTGATGCATTAAAGTCGTTTATTAGAGCGCACTCAGCACTTATATAAAAAATATCCTATGTACTTAGAGAGGTTTGAGATTAAAAAAAACATTCAAAAAACGGATGATAAAAATTTGTCCTTCCGGGTTTTTGACCTTGGGACAGCAAGTGCTGAAGATTATTTGAAACCACATAAAAAAGATCATTTTTGTATCATACTTGTGGAATCAGGAAGTATTAAAGTACATATCGAAGACAAAATTCATTTATTAAATTCAGGAAAAATTTCTATTCTGTTTCCGGATCAAATCCACTTTTTGTCAAATTTATCAACTAATTTATCTGGTAAAATTATATTATTTGAAGAAGTATTGTTCTGTTCAGATATATTGAAAAATGAGCTCAGTGCCTATAACGTAAACTTATCTGCCCACCTTAATTGTACCGCACTTTCTAGCCTAGAATTTGAACAAGTCCTACCTATTATAAAGAACATACAGGATATCTATAATGCCCCTAGCCTAGTTAAAAAAGAGCAGGCCCGTTTTTATATCAAAATCTTCCTTTTGGGACTCATCGAATCAATCCATGGCCAACATCCTGTTTTACATCAGGACACTCAAGGTCCTGACCAGAATACCTATATAGCCTTTAAAAAACTTTTGAACCATCAATATAAAATGGAGCGCACTGTACAATTCTATGCCTTAAAACTGGCTATAAGTACTAAAAAGTTAAATGCACTAAATAAAAAATATTCTAGCGAAACCGCAATAAATGCAATCCACAACCGGATCCTTACCGAAATTAAAAGACAATTACTGTTTACGGATCGCTCTCACAAAGAAATCGCATTTGACCTTGGGTTTAGCTCTCCATCAGCTCTTAATAAATTTGTAAGAGCTAAGCTAAAGGAAACGCCAACGGACCTTCAGAATGGCCTGGCGCAAATTTATACCGCATAGTCTTGTATATATAACATCCCTCCTTTCCTTCTGATCTATCTTTGCATCAGTAATTAATACTATTCAAAATAGAGATTAATTACTGTTGCAAAAAATCGATTACAGCTTTATTATTCTATTTAATTCTGAATAGAAAAAATTAAAATTATAAAGGCATCCTGTAATTTCAATCACGCAATACCTCACACACTCGAAAAAAATCGATCAAAATTACCCAATTTCATTGGTGTACTAATTTGAATGATAGTAGGAGCGTATGGCTTATTTAAAAATAAAACAAAATGAATAGTAACACTTTGACAAACAAAAATCTGCATGTTATTTTGGAGGAAAACCTAAAATTAGCAAATGAGATTAATCCAAAAGAGATAACGGTTTTGGTTAACGAAATTAAAGCAGCCAAACGAATTTTTGTAATGGCAGCTGGGCGAAGTGGACTTGCATTAAAAATGGCAGCCATGAGATTTATGCATTTAGGCTATACCGTATTTATAGTAGGAGAAACGAATACACCCGCCATTCTTGAAGGAGATTTGTTACTGCTGGCATCAGGATCCGGCACTACTTCTTCAGTACTCTCATCAGCGGTGAAAGCGAAGGCTCAAAAAGCCACAGTTATTGCGCTGACTGCTGATGCAGAAAGCAAATTAGCCGAAGTGGCAGACCATATCCTATTCATAAAAGCGGCAACAAAAACTGACTTCGGGATTTCGGTCTCCAAGCAGTATGCCGGCAGCCTTTTTGAACAGTTTACATTATTTATCCTGGAAGGTGTTTTCATGTCGCTTTGGCAAGAATCAGAATTGACCAAAGAAGATTTATGGCCGAAACACGCCAACCTGGAATAACGATTTTTTTTAATATTATTAATTTTTTTAAACATTTTAGACATGACAAAATTACAAGTCGCAATTGATTTACTTACTACAGAAGCAGCATTAGAACTAGCACACAAAGTAGCACCTTACGTAGATATTATAGAATTAGGTACTCCGCTTATTAAATCGGAAGGACTTAGTGTTGTAACAGCAATGAAAACTGCTTTCCCTGACAAATTAATTTTTGCAGACATGAAAATTGCAGATACCGGTTTTCTAGAAGCTGAGATTGCATTTAAAGCTGGAGCAGATCTAGTAACCGTTATGGGTGCTGTAGATGATGCAACTGTAAAAGGCGCGGTAGAAGCTGCAGCAAAATATGGTAAAAAAGTAGTAGTTGATACTATTGGAGTTAAAGATAGAGTACAAAGAGCAAAAGAAGTAACTGCTTTTGGAGTTGCGTTTGTTGAACTACACGCTGGTCTTGACGAACAAACATTAGCAGGATATTCTGTACAAACACTTATCAGTGAAGGTAGACTAGCAAAAGTTCCATTCTCTGTAGCAGGTGGTGTAAACATTGATACAATAAAAGATGTTGTAGCTGCTGGTGCAGATGTAGCTGTTGCTGGTGGTGCCATTTATGGTGCTGAAGATCCAGCTGCTGCTGCAAAAGCATTAAAAGAAGCTATAAATAGTGTTACTGTAGCCTAATAATTGACTAATTTTGGCTGGACTTTATAAATAAAGTCCAGCCTTTTTTTTTCTAATAATAAATTTACATACTAATTATGAATACATTCGATTTTGGCATAGTGGGCCTAGGAGTAATGGGTCGTAATCTACTTTTAAATATGGCCGACCAAGGTCATGCTGTAGCAGGCTTAGATTTAGATGCGGATAAAGTTTCTTCACTTTCAAAAGAAGCGAATTCCCAACACCGAATCAAAGCCACAACAGCCGTCGAAGATTTTGTTGCACTTATCAGACAGCCAAGGGCTATCATGATATTAGTACCTGCAGGAAAACCTGTTGATGCTGTCATTCAAAACCTACTGCCCCACCTGGATAAAGGAGATATTATTATCGATGGTGGAAATACTTATTTTACTGATACTGACCGTAGATATACAGAATTATCGGCCAAGGGAATCCACTTCTTTGGAATGGGAATCTCAGGAGGCGAAAAAGGAGCCCGTTTTGGCCCTAGCCTTATGCCTGGGGGTAATAAAGAAGCCTATGAAAGGCTACGTCCTATTTTTGAATCCATTGCTGCTAAAGTAAATGGAGAACCTTGCGTAGAATACTTAGGCAACGGATCTGCAGGAAACTACGTGAAAATGGCGCATAACGGAATTGAATATGGGATTATGCAGCTTATTTCAGAGGCATACGATCTTATGAAACGCGGATACGAACTAGACGACACTACAATTCAAAAAGTATTTGAAGACTGGAATAACACCGAACTCGAATCCTACCTGATTGAAATAACAGGACACATCCTGAAGAAAAAAGATACCGACGGCCAGATATTAATAAATCTAATCTCCGACTGGGCTAAATCCAAAGGAACAGGAAAATGGACTTCTCAAAATGCCATGGACTTAGAAGTTCCCCTTTCAACCGTAGATGCTGCCGTTGCAATGAGGGAAATGTCTAAAAATAAACCGGAAAGAATTGAGGCTTCCTCAAAATTAATTTGGAATGCAGAACAAACCAATACTGACTTGCCTTTGGCTATTGAATCACTTAAAGGGGCTTTATATTTTTCCATATTAATTACTTATGCCCAAGGATTAGCCTTATTAACGAAAGCTTCAGAAGAATATAATTACGAGTTGAACTTGGAGACAATCGCTAAGATTTGGCGCGGTGGATGTATTATTCGTTCCACAGTTCTTGAAGATTTCAGAAAAGCTTATGCCAAAAATGGGAAACTGAAAAACATACTGCTCGACGATAGCATAGCTAAAACGTTAAACGAGAATCAATCGAATATTAGGTCTACGGTACAATTTGCCGTTCAAAAAGGGATACCTATTGCCGGACTCATGAACTCCTTAGCTTATTTTGATGCTTACCGATCAGAAAAACTTCCGACCAACCTGATACAGGCACTGCGCGACTACTTCGGGGCTCATACTTATGAGCGTACTGATACTAACGGTATATTTCACACCGAGTGGAATGACTAAATTTTAAATGGAACATAATGGATAATCTCAATACTATAAACCCAACCATCATTCTTGTTTTCGGGGCTACCGGTGACTTAGCTAAAAGAAAGCTTTTCCCCGCTTTTTATAATCTTTATCTTGATGGTCGTATGCCGGAAAAGTTTGAGATCATTGCCTTAGGAAGGGCCGAAAACAGTGATGCGCATTACCGAAATCATGTCAGTGAAAACCTAAATGAGTTTTCGAGAAATAAAATAGCCTCCGAAAAAGAGTTCGAACAATTTGCTTCTCATATTTCTTATTTGCAAAATGATATCGACAAAGAAGAATCATACGTGTTAATGAAACAAAAGTTGGACGCCATAGATGCATCTTTTGGGGTACGTGCCAACCGACTTTTTTACCTCTCAATAGCACCTTCTTTTATTGAAACCATATCCAATAATATTAAGAAATTAGATCTTGCCGCGAATCCGGAACAGGATCGTATTATTATTGAAAAACCGTTTGGTTACGATAAAAGTTCTGCCGAGCTCTTAAATAAGCTACTGGCAAAAACCTTCGAAGAGGAACAAATCTACCGCATAGACCACTATTTAGGCAAGGAAACCGTACAGAATATCCTAGCTTTCCGCTTTGGAAATTCAATGTTTGAGCCGCTCTGGAACCGTAACTTTATTGATTCGGTACAGATTACGGTTGCCGAAGAAGTGGGTGTTGAAGAGCGTGGTGGTTTTTACGAAGGTGCCGGAGCATTAAGGGATATGATACAAAATCACCTAATGCAAATTTTAACGATGGTAGCCATGGAAGCCCCCACTTCCTTACAAGCAGATGAGGTCAGAAACCGTAAAGCTGACGTTTTAAAAGCAATACGCCGTATAACTCCTGATGAAGTAGAACACTACACAGTGAGAGGTCAGTACGAAAAAGCTTCGATAAAAGGAAAACCGATAGCCGGATACCTACAAGAAAAAGGGGTGAAGGATAATTCCATCACAGAAACATTTGTAGCCATGAAATTTTATTTGGATAACTGGCGTTGGCAAGGTGTTCCCTTTTACGTTCGAACAGGTAAAAGAATGAAGGAAAAACAATCCTCTATCGTTATACAATTCAAACCGGTACCGCATTCTACTTTTTCTTTTGGAAAAGAAGGAATGATGCCAAACCGATTAATCATAAACATTCAGCCCGCAATGGATATTAGGCTGCAGTTTATGACTAAAAAACAAGGCTTGTCTCTTTCGTTAAAACCTGCTGAAATGGTTTTTGACTATTTTTCATGCTCTACCCAAGCAACCGAAGCCTATGAAACCCTTCTATTAGATGCTTTACAAGGAGACCCAACTTTATTCATGCGCTCCGATCAGGTCGAAGAAGCCTGGGATGTTGTAACATCCATTCAGGATGCTTGGGAAAACGATAAATTTTCAAGTCTACACAAATACGAAGCTGGAAGCTGGGGTCCTGAAGCGGCAAATGAATTACTTGCTCGTCAGGGGCATTCTTGGGCATCAAATACACTAGATGCCGAAGAAGAAAAGCTACGAAAGAAAGCAGAGAAAGCGGACAAGGCAGAAAAAGAAAAGAAAGCAGTACAAACAAAACAAGTAGAAATAGCAGCTGATGGTAAGAATTTTTAATACTAAAGAAGAGATAACAATTCAAGCCGCAGATCTATTTGTAGCTACTGCACAAAATGCAATACAGAAACACGGTCGCTTTGTGGTAGCGCTTACTGGTGGTTCCTCACCTGCAGCGCTATATACTCTTTTGGCATCAGCTCCTTACGAGACAAAAATTGATTGGAATTCCGTATTTATCTTTTGGGGTGACGAACGCTGGGTACCGCTTGATGATGCACTTAGCAATGCGAAAATGGCTAACGATACCCTGCTAAATCATGTAAGTATACCAAAAAACAATATATTTCCAATGTATAGAGAAGGTGTTTCAGCTGAAGATTATGCTTTGGAATACGAAAAATCTATTAAAAATATAACAGGCGAGGACGGACAATTTGACCTTATTTTATTAGGAATGGGCGATGATGGCCATACTGCCTCTCTTTTTCCAGGGCAAGCCGTATTGCAAGAACAGGATAAGTGGGTAGCAGCCTATTATCTTGAGTCTCAGACGATGTTTCGAATAACTCTAACTGCACCTCTTATTAATAAAGCGAAGCAGATTGTAGTAGTGACTTTTGGAGAAAATAAAGCCTATGCCCTAAACGAAGTTTTATATGGAGCGTATAATCCCGGAAAATATCCTATGCAGTTAATTAAACCATCGGATGGCGAATTATTGTTCTTGACCGATAAAGCTGCTACAAGTAAGGAAAAATAAATTAGTACTAAATTACATTGTATTATTAAGTTGAGTACTCTTGTTTAATTATCTTTAGCTACCACAATGCAAAAAAAAGTTTTTAATTTTATGACTTTCTGTAGTTACTCCTATTAAAAGAAAACTGGCGCGGATTCTTGAGTTATGCATAGATTTTTTAAAATGGATAAGCGTAAAATCCATAGTAAAAAAATATACTTTAGGTACCAGATCCCTAAAGTATATTTTTCGTTTAGAATCAAACAAAACCTTCAATAAAAAGCCAAATTCAAAATCCGTTTTTCATTCAAATTGTTTCTTTTTTGATAAAGATCGTGTAGCGCTCTTACACGGTTAGATCAAATAAATTTCAGATGATTTTGCGATCGTACGAATTAGCTTAAATAAGTTTATCCTTTTAGTTATTTTAAAAAAAAATTAAAATAATCTCAGATTATAACTAACTGACACTCTAATGAGAGGACTAAAAAGAAAATATATACTTTTAAAAACAGTTCTTTTTATCAAAATTCAGTAGTACCTTGCCTAAAAAAGTTAAATAGAACAATCTAAAATCACCTCCAAAAGAATTAACAAAGTGCAATTCGACCGTGAATTCTTAATTATTTTAAAAGCACTAATACAAAAACATGAAATACCGCTTTGTTTCTTAAAACACTAGAATTAACAAAAAATGATACTGTTTAAACAAAAAAATTAAAAACAAAGAATACAAGAAATAAAACGAATAATACTTTTGTCACTAGAAAAAGAAATACTGCACATTACAGCTAATTATTTTTTAATTTTCGAAACACAAAATCATCCTTTTACCTATCATCTATTACCCTTAAAATGAATACTCTACATTAAAATTAATGGTATTGGTTGATTTTAAAAATAAATTATCCCTTAAGTACACGTCTATGCCCTCTATAAATGCCATAATTATAACGGAAGAAAAAGAGACTTTACAAATCATAAATAAATTTGAAAAAGAAAACTTCATGATTCTGAAAATAGTTTGCGAAACTGCTTCCATAATTGAAGGAATAAATGCTATAAAATTAAAAAAACCGGATCTAGTGTTCTTAGATATTTCTTTTAACGAGGATACCTTTTTTAATATGCTCGGAGAATTAGAACTGAGCATTCCTAAACTGGTATTTATTTCTGCCAATAAACAGGATGCCGAAATCGCATTTAAACAAAATGCGATTGATTTTATTTTAAAACCAGTCTCTTTTAATACCATTATTCTAGCTGTTTATAAAGTAATCAAAAGAATTAAAATGGAGCGTTCCTATCAAACTCAAAAGATTAATGCCATTCAGCTTTTAAACTCTTTTAATCAGCCAAACGATTATGTTGCGGTTTCCTCCTTGGATAAAATTGAACTCATTTCTATGTCACAAATTATTTACTGTAAGGCTGAAGGAAGGTGCACTACTTTTTTTCTGCTAAACGGTAAAAAAATCGTATCGAGTAAAAATTTAGGAGAATACAGTACAGTTCTTGATCCAAATTATTTTTTTAGAATTCACCACTCGTATATTATCAATCTGCGTCAAGTGGTAAAAATTTGTAAAAAAGAAGGGTATTTCTGCGAATTTCCTAATGGTGTACTTTTGGCTGTTGCCAAAAGACGACAAGAAGATTTTAATAAATTTATTAAACTAAAAGAATAACAATTTCATATTTAAATCGCAGCGCTTTTTTCGTTGTAAACTAATAAATATTTCCTGTATGACTGCATTTAAATACTAAAACCATGAAAAACGAGTTGAAAACAAAATTCGGAAAAGTGTTATTAATTGATGATAATCCAATCGAACGCTACATTTGTTCTCAAATTATTCTCCATAATAATTTTGGAAAAAACGTTGTCGAGTTTGCTCTTGCAAGTGAAGCACTGGCATATTTAAAAGAAAATCAAGAAAGACATGGCCAGCTGCCAGAGGTAATATTTATAGATTTATACATGCCGCATTTTTCGGGTTTTGAATTCCTGGAAGCTTATGATAAACTCCCGCTTACTTTAAAAAATAAGGTTAAGGTATTTATTGTTTCAAACACAATTAATAATCATGATATTATTCGTGTTTGCAGGGATCCAAATGTAGTTTCCTTTCAGCAAAAACCTATTACACAAGAATTTTTAGATCGAATTATACTCAAATGAGGCTAATTTTGAAACGTTTAAAAACAACTTGTTTTAAACCGCAAAGCACTCTTTTTTAATTATCTAAACTAGTTCTATTCGTTTATAAATTATTTTTTAAATATTTTAAGAAAATACAATAAATGAACGCATAACTGTAGCAATAATACATTTTTAAAAAAACTTTAATTATTAAAAATTCAAGTCCTTTTAGTTAATTTTAACTTTTTAATGTTTCTTTAAGGCCTTAAAAAAACACGAACACAATAAAAATTAAGCTTTTCTTACTTTTTATTAAATAATTTTTACTTCGGTTCCTTTTCACTTATGGCCTAGTAGACATCAGTTGTTACTTCTCGTTTTACATATATTAACGAACTAAATACATTTGCTCCGGAATTGGCACTTTTGCCAATACAAAACAAATTATTTAAACTGATTAAGGACCAGGGCAAAACCTGCGCTTGCTTCTTAATTTTAACCCCCAAATTATTTTATTATGAAGAAAATTACTTCAATTTTATCTATTATGGCTTTGACTGCTGTGTTTAGTACAAGTTCCTTGGCGCAAAATGCACCAGCATCTGCAACTTCAGCTAATACCACTACAACTATTGTAGCGCCAATTGCAATTAGTACTACGACCCCATTAAATTTTGGTTCTTTTGCAACTTTATCTACTGGAGGGACACTTGCTTTAAGTCCTCTAGGTGTCAGAACAGCTACTGGCGGAGTTAAATTAACTTCAGCTACTGGATCTCCTACTGCTGCTATATTTACAGTAACTGGTGAAGGAGCTTACGCTTATACAATTACATTGCCAAATAATCTTACTCTTACAAATGCAGCTGCAGCTACAGGATTAAAAACAATGTCAGTTGGTAGTTTTTTAAGTTCAATTGGAGCAACCGGATCGACCGGAACTTTATCTAATGGATCACAAAGTCTTACTGTTGGAGCTACGTTAACCGTAGGTTCTGAACAACTTGTTGGAACATATACAAATGCTACTGGTTTTGCAGTTACTGTAAATTATAACTAAATTAAATAAAAAAGGTGCTTAGAAATGAGCACCTTTTTTATTTAATTTAATGATTGTTAACTCATAAAATACTCTCATGACTAAAAAAAGTATTCTTATTCTAGTCCTTTTAATAAATTTTTCGTTTCAATTACTGGCCCAAGGAGATTTAATGGTATTCCCCAAACGCATTGTCTTTGACGGGATTCAAAGTCGTGTGCAAAATGTTAATTTATCTAATACCGGAAAGGATACTACAACCTATAGATTATCCTACAATCAGATTCAAATGGATGAAGACGGTAAATTTAATATGATTGAAGAACCAGAAGAAAATCAAAATTTCGCCTCTCCATATCTTCGTTACTATCCCCGCACCATAACTTTAGCTCCCGATGAATCTCAGATTGTAAAAATTCAACTCATCAAAACCAGCGAATTAAAAGAAGGTGAATACCGCTCCCATCTTTACTTTAGGGGGGTTCCTAAAATAAAACTTTTAGAAAATAAAGTAAGTATAATCGATACGCTCCAACCAAAAGATATTGACATTCAGATAACGCCTATTTATGGAATTTCAATTGTAAACATTATTACGATAGGAGCATCCACTGCAGCGGTGAGCTTCTCTAATTTAGCATTACTGCCTTCACAGGTTTTGTCTCTGGACATAAACCGCACAGGCAATCAATCGGCTTATGGGGAACTCCATGTCAATCATATTTCTCCAGAGGGAGTTAGCACGAATGTAGGACTAATAAAAGGTTTTGCCGTGTACACGCCAGGAAATTTGCGCCGAACTAAAATTAAACTTAATACTATTCCATCGGTAGATTATACCAAAGGAAAATTACAGGTAATTTATTCTACCCCAAATCAAGAAACTACTTATGCTGAAGCCTTCCTTAATTTGTCAGACAACGACGAATATTCACTTGAAACGGAAATTAATAGTAATAAATAAGAATCATTTGTTTGTTAATTTTATTTGTTTTTTGAAAAACCTTGTGATAAAAAATACCATACCAAAACATCAAAATATCTTCAGATAAATTACGCCATGAAAGACATCGTTCTTTTCTAAAACAAAGCATGATAATGAGATAGGTGCAATCGCAAAAAAATTATGTTACATAAAAACGTTTTTATATACATATTATTTAATAGAACGGAAAAATTATTAATGCCAAAAATTCTTACAACAAGTATCGTTCTAATTATATTCGTAGTAGACTTAATAGTACCTCTAGGAGTAGCAATAGCTGTTTTGTATATAATTCCTTTAGTTATTTCATATACTTTAGACAAATATAAAATAATAAGGCTTTCCATAATATGTACTATTTTAACACTTATTGATACCACCGATTACTACCATATCGAAATGTATTATAGTGTTTTTACTAACAAATTCTTATCAATCCTTTCTATCTGGATATCGTGCTTTATTATTCTACGATACAAAGATATCTTGTTACAAAAAGATACAGAAAAACAGAAATACCTAAAATCCATTACTGAAATGCTTTTTCAAGTTTCCCATCAAGTTCGAAGTCCTATTTCTAGAATGCAAGGTTTGACAAATCATATTGATTCTAAAGCGATATCAAAAGAAGAGTTAGAAAGTTTAAGTATCTATTTAAAAGATTCTGTTACTGAACTTGACATCTTCACAAGAACTTTGACAGCTAGTTTAGAAAAAATCCGAATTCAAAACACTATTGATCAAACAAATTCTAATTAATATTCATAGACGCAACTCAGGCAGTTCTCTAAAAAAATAATTCCCTTTAGCAAAAGTACTTGCTACTCTTCGTTCTTTATGACTAAATTGTACAACATCATATCTCTATTCCTTTTATCCATGATAGCCTTTTCTGCTGCTGCACAAGAGGAAGATTGCGATGAAGTTTTAGTGCTGCTTCAGGTAAAATACATTGGTGCCACCGAAATTTCCTCGGTAATATGCGGATCTAAAATCTATCTTTCGGTATCCGAAGTTTTGGATTATATTAAAATACGAAATATACCCAATTCTAATTTTACTACTATTGAAGGTTTTTTTATTAATCAAAATAACACCTTCAAAATTGACCAAAACACCAACACCATTAGCTACAAAGAGGAAGTTTACACCCTGAAACCAAGCGATTTTATTCGTACCAAAACAAATTTATTTTTAAATGCTTCTTATTTCAATCAAATATTTGGGCTCGAAAATAATTTTAGCTTTAGGAGTTTATCCGTTGAAATGGTATCAAAACTCGAACTTCCCGCCATTAGAGAAGCCCGATTGCTAGAAATGCGCGATAACATCAACAAAATGAAAATGGAATTTAAAGCGGACACTACTATCGTACGTGACAAACCACTACTTCATTTTGGAACAGCTAATTGGGCTGTTAATACCATACAACAATCTGAAGGAAGTCATTCAGAACGATTACTCCTCAATTTAGGCGACATTGTAGCTGGAGGTGAATTGACCACTATGCTAAATTACACCAGCAACCAACCCATAGTGGCCAAAAACCAGTTTTATCGATGGCGCTATGTGAACAATGAAAACAAATATATTAAACAGTTCACTTTAGGAAAAATTTCAGCTCCTTCCAAAGCGACAATTTTGTTTCCCATTATCGGAGCTCAGATCACGAATGCCTCTACCCAAATCAGAAAATCTTTTGGCACGTATATCTTGAGCGATCATACCCAGGCCAATTGGACGGTGGAACTCTACATCAACAATGTATTAATCGATTATCTTCAGGCAGATGCCAACGGTTTCTTTTCGTTCAACGTTCCTTTAATGTACGGTCGTACCGAAGTTACACTCCGATATTATGGACCTTGGGGTGAAGAGCAGTTATTTAGCAATCAATTTGTAGTTCCGGCTCTTTTTCTTCCAAAAAAGGAAATAGAATACACAATCAGTTCTGGAATTATTGAGGATAGCAAAGGCAGTATTTTTACGAGTGCAAAAGTAAATTATGGACTTTCTAATCACGTCACTTTGGGAGGTGGAATAGAATATGTATCCTCATTAGAATCGAATAAAAGTATTCCGTTTTTGAACTCATCCTTTCGACTCTCGTCTCAATTATTTCTTACGGCAAGCTATTATTCAAAAGTGCTGTATGATCTCAATTTGAATTATACGACACCCAAAAACCTTCGTTTTGACTTTGATTATAGTAAATACGATAAGAACCAACAAGCCGTTCGATTCAATTATTCCGAAATGCGGAAAGCAAGTATTTCCATGCCACATCGCAGTTCTTTTTTTTCGGGAACTTCCCGATTTACCATTCAAGAAAACCTATTTAGTACCACTAAATTTACCACTTCTGAATTTTTACTCTCGGGAAATTCATTTGGATTTAATTTTAATTTTACCACCAATGCCTTTTTTACCAAAAACCAAAAACCATCAGTATACAGCAATATTTCTACCTCATTCCAACTTCCTAAAAGATTTGTCCTTGTTCCCCAATTTCGCTATGGATATGATGCCAATGCCATGACGACATTGCAAACACAATTGAGAAAGCCAATTTTTAAAAAAGGCTATATTCAAGCCTCTTTAGATTATAATTTTAAGAATCAAAACAGTAGTTTTCAAATTAGTTTTACACATAATTTCGATCATATCAATACTGGATTTTCAAGTGTTTTTTATAAAAATAGTGCTTCTTTTTCGCAATCTGCCAGCGGAAGCTTAATCTTTGAACCCCAAGCTAATTTTGTACGTTTTAATAACCAAATAAGTGTGGGCAGAGCGAGTGTAAAATTTGTTCCGTTTTTAGACATCAACGGAAATGGAAAAAAAGAGGCCAAAGAACCTCTGGTAAAAGGAGTCCAGATCATAGTAATGGGCGGTGACCGTCAGCTCGTTAATCCCGATGGCACCACCATTATAACCGGATTAGAACCCTATATTAATAATTATGTGGAACTTAATACCGCCAAAGTTAATTCTATTGCTTGGCGCATAAATAACAAAACTTTAAATTGTACACTAAATCCCAATCAATTAAAAATAATTGAAATTCCGGTTGTGGTTGTGGGAGAAGTTTCCGGAATGGTGTATCGAAAAGAAAATGAGCAACTTCTGGGAACTGGAGGTCTTAAAGTCGCAATCTATGATTTACACGATACATTAATCGCCAGTATTCTTTCGGAACCCGATGGTTATTTTAGTTATTTGGGTTTAAAATCAGGACAATATGTTGCGAAAATGGATTCACTTCAATTGGAAAATTTACAGATAAAGGCAAGTCCCTCCTACCAGACTTTTGAAATCGATAATGGTATCGATGGTGCTTTTATAGATACTTTGGAATTTGTACTCGAAAAAACAAAATAAGTAGATCTACATAATCTTTAACGGCGTCATACGAGAAGAATCCACAATAACTTGTATTCAAAAAAGAGCCAAAAATTTTAAGCAAGTCGTTTAGTGTGTTCATAGCTATTTTTTTACCTCAAATTCGCAAATTATATACTTTAAAATTAAATTGAAAAATTTGCGAATTTGCGGTTATTTTTAAAATTACTCCACAAAATTCTCATCTTTAAATCCGATCAAATATAATTTATTTTTGGCTCGGGTCATTGCGGTATACAACCACCGAATGTAATCTCTGTTGATGCCGTCCGGCAAATACGGTTGTTCTATAAAAACGGTATTCCATTGCCCGCCTTGTGATTTATGACAGGTTATGGCATACGAGAATTTTACTTGTAAGCCGTTGAAATATTCGTTGGCTTTTACTTTTTGGAATTGATTGAATTTTGTTTGACCTTCGTAATCTTTCAGCACTTCCTGATACAATCGGTTGGATTCTTCGTAGGTTAATGATGGCGATTCGCTTTTTATGGTATCTAATAACAATACTGTTTCAAACGGAATCTGATTGGGATAATCAATCATTCTTATTTTTACTTTGGCAAACTTAAAACCATACAATTCTTTGATATTGAAAATTTCCAAGACCTCGATAATATCACCATTGGCAATAAAACCTGCTTCATCAGAATCTTTTAACCAAAAATAATTGTTCTTCACCACCATCAGAAAATCGCCTGTAGAAAGTTCGCTTTCTTTATCGAGAATTTTGGTTCTGATTTGTTCATTGTATTGATTGGCTCTTTTATTGGAACGAACAATAAAAGCGGTATCTTCTATACTGTAATTACTGTAAGCAGAATTGATGGCATCCTGAATATCGTAACCATCAGTCAACCGTACAATATCTTTGAATTTCTTAAGATCAAATTTGAATTCATCGATGAAGGAATCTTTTAATAATTCCCGAAGCTCGGTTGCATTATGTAAAATTCCGGAATTTTCTTCCTGACGCATGACTTCATCCAGTTCAATATGTGCTACTTCTTTATCATAATTCATTCCCAAAGTTTGAATATCTAATGCAGGACTAATATCTAAATTTACTGGAGGCAACTGAGCCGTATCTCCTAATAAAATCATTTTGCAATTGGTTCCCGAATAGACATACGAAATCAAATCATCTAATAAGGATCCGTTTTCGTATAATTTCGAATCCGAATTGGTATCTGAGATCATAGAAGCTTCATCGACGATAAAAATGGTGTTTTTGTGTTTGTTTTGTTGCAATGTAAACGAAACACCGCCACCAGAAGATTTCTTGGGAAAATAGATTTTTTTATGAATTGTAAAAGCCGGTTTATTTGAATAATTGGCAATTACTTTGGCCGCACGACCTGTTGGCGCTAATAAAACATACTTTTTATTGATTTCTACTAAACTATTTACAATCGTAGATATTACTGTAGTTTTTCCGGTTCCCGCATATCCTTTTAAAACAAAAATGGTATCGTTATGCGTGTCCGTTAAAAAAATAGCTATTTTTTGAAAAAAAATATCCTGTTTGTATGTCGGTTGAAAAGGAAATTTTTTTTGTAAAAGACTATAAAAAGAGGAGGAATTCATTTGGTATAATTTACATGCAAGGTAGAGAATGTTTTTTCAATTTCAATGTCAATAGCAATTTCAATTTTCAATTATTACTATTGATTTTGGCCATTGACATTGCAATTGATATTGTTATTGATTTTAAAATTTGTAAGTTTGCGTTGTTTAGAAAAAGCAATCTTATTATGAACATAGTCGAAAAAAATTATAAAAAACTTTCCATTCAAGTTTCATTGAAGGGACTTTCTTTTTGTACATTTGATACGCTGAACAACACTGTTATTTCATTCAATGAGATACATTTTGATCCATTTGACACCACTACCAAAATTGAAGATTTGTTTGCCAATGCCTTTCAGAATTATCCAGAATTAAAGGATACCTATGACGCCGTTCTGGTGATCCACAACAACAATCTTTCTACGTTTGTACCTACAGCACTTTTTGATGAAAACTTTTTAGGAAGTTACTTACAATACAATATAAAGGTTTTTGAAACTGATTTTTTTGCGTTTGATGATATACCAAACTATCAAATGAATGCCGTTTATATTCCATACGTAAATATCAATAATTTTTTTATTGACCAGTTTGGCTCTTTCGATTACAAGCATGCTAATAGTATTTTAGTTTCGAAACTTTTGGTTGTCTCCAAAAACATTGACCAAAAAAAGATGTTTATTCACTTCAATTCGGGTCATTTTGAAATCATTGTGGTTCAAAACCAAAAATTATTGCTTTTCAATTCTTTTGAATACAGCACACCTGAAGATTTCATGTATTATATCTTATTCACAGCCGAACAATTGAATTTAAATCCCGAGAACTTTCAACTGGAAATGATAGGGAATATTGATACTGAAAGTGATTATTTCAAAATAGCTTACAAATACATTCGCAACGTTTCCCTAATTGAGGTAGAGGATTTGCGATGGAACAATTATTTTTCTGAGGCCGAAAACAGAAATCATTTTATACTTTTCAACTCATGAGAATCATTTCAGGAAAATACAAAGGAAGACGCATTTTTCCGCCAAAAGGACTCCCCGTTCGTCCCACAACCGATATGTCTAAAGAAGCATTATTCAATGTTTTAAACAACCATTTCAGTTTTGAAGGACTAAAAATATTAGATTTATTCTCCGGAACCGGGAATATCAGTTTCGAGTTTGCCTCTCGTGGCAGCACCCCAATTACCTCTGTTGATGCGGATTTTGGTTGTGTGAAATTCATCAAACAAGTGGCAACCGAATATGATTTTAATATAGCTGCTACAAAAAGTGATGTTTTTACCTATTTAGAACGGTGTAAAACTTCGTACGATATCATTTTTGCAGATCCACCGTATGCATTAGACCAGAATACTTTTGAAAAAATTGTTTCTTTGATTTTTGAAAAAGAACTGCTCAATGAAGAGGGAATGATGGTAATTGAACATTCTAAATATACCAAACTGGATCACATGATTCACTTTTCATTTAAAAAAAGTTATGGTGGCTCCATTTTTAGTTTCTTCGAAATCGGCTCCGGTGAAGAAGATTCTGAAAACGAATCAGACCAAAACGATAGTGACGAAGAATAATTCAGGATCCGATTTTTAAGACAATTGCTCCAATATTTGCTTATATATTGGAGTATCAACCCCGTATTTCAAACCTTCATTAACTACATATTCCGTCAAGGAACCCACTTCCGTTTTATTCCCTGCTAATAGATCTCTGTGCATGGATGATGTATTGTCCTGTGGGGACTTCTCTAATTTAGCAATAGTTTGAGCAACAATGTCAATTGGCATCGCTAATCCTTTTGCTAAAGCAACAGCAGAAATCTCGTTTAATAATGAACTATAAACTGCCTTATTTTCAGGATTATTTAAAATTCCGCCAATGTTTTGGTTCAAATATGAAGTTGCTGAAGCCAGAGCTGAAATAAAAATAAACTTTTCCCAAATCGTTTCTTCTATATTTTCAACAAGATAACTTTCGATATTTGCTTTTTCGAAGATAGATTGTAATTCCTTTAATTTAGAAACTGGAGCGTTTTGTGAACCAAAGAATAATTTTTCATAAGCACCAATTTTTTTGATCGCACCGGGAGCAACAATCATCGAAACAATATACACACAACCCTGTAAAACATCATTTTCAGGAAATAGTATTTGTATGCGTGTCGTGGCATCAACGCCATTATATAAAGGAAGAATTACCGTATTTGGAGTGATACAGTTTTTTATAGATTCAAAACTTTTTTCGATATCATAGGTTTTAGTGGCGCAAATAAGGTAATCCAGCTCCCCAATTTCTTCTGGATCGTTAGAAACTAAACTAGGGAAAACAATGGTTTCACTCCCCTCATAAATAATTTTCAATCCTTTTTGGGCTATTGCTTTTTGGGTTTCGCCACGAGCAATAAAGACAATTTCGATTGCATCCGATTCAGAATAAGCTTTGGCTAATAATCCTCCGAAATAACCGCCTACTCCACCTAATCCTAAAATTCCAATTCGTGTTATCATAAGCACTATTTAAAAAGTAAACCATTAAGGAATTTAGAAAATTAAGCCCGGGAACTTAATGAAAATTAATATCTTAATGGTTTCCTTTTAGATTTCACAATCCTAAATTTTATTAAATCTTTTAATAAAAAAAATGCAGACCTATAAGCCGGATTCTGTCTCCTAATCCCGATAGCTATCGGGTCGGAGCCTTATCATTTATCTAGATCCCGCATTACTGCGTGACTCAAGCTATCTACCCTTCAACAACGGACGAGAAGCCCTTAAATGCTGATATACTTGATATTTCACCGCATAGAGTTTACCTGGTTTCACTACAGCATTATCTGTACATACTTTCTGTTGCACTTGTCCTAATCCAATTACTTGAACCGACGGGTGTTACCCGCTATGCTTCTTTTTGGTGTCCGGACTTTCCTCTCTTTTGATTGCTCAAAACAGCGATAAGGCGGTCTGCGGTGCAAAATTACAATATTTTTTCATGTATCGCCATTTTAGATTATTTACTTTAACATCCTTTTCGCAATGACCTAACAACAAATTAGTTACCTTTATAAGTAACAATAAATCTTTCATTAATCATGAAACCAACGTACCATTATACCACCGTAATAGAAGCCTTAGAAGATCTAAAAGAAAAAGGTTTTACTTATGATTTTAATATTCATCAAGATGATATTAAATCTAATCCACATAAATTTGCAGTAAATCATGTCTACCGCTACGAAGGGGATACTGATCCTGGCGAAGAATCTGTAGTATATGGAATCAGCTCTGATTCTGGTAAAAAAGGAGTTTTTGTAGCTGGTTTTTCGGCAAATTCAAATAATGACGCAGCAATTGTTTTAGAAAAATTATGCATCGAAACCGGTGGACAATCCAAACTTTAGGTAACACATAATATCGTTAAAAAAAACACTTAAAAATCTGATTTTCTCTTCTATCTGGGCTAGGGAATTTGGGAAATAAAAACCATTTGAAAAATTATAAAATCTTTCAATACTTAAATTTTTCCATCTTTAAATTAAAACCTATATTTGCTTTCGAATAAAATTCTATGGAACAATTTGTAGTATCGGCCCGTAAATATCGTCCTCAAACATTTAAAGATGTTGTAGGACAAAAAGCCATTACCAATACTTTATTGAATGCCATAGAAAGCAATCACTTGGCTTCTGCCCTATTATTCACAGGGCCTCGTGGCGTTGGCAAAACGACATGCGCTCGTATTTTGGCTCGAAAAATAAATCAGCCCGGATACGATGATCCAAATGAAGATTTTGCCTTTAATGTTTTCGAATTAGATGCTGCATCAAACAACTCTGTTGATGATATCCGTAATTTGATTGACCAAGTTCGGATCCCGCCACAAACGGGACAATACAAAGTGTATATTATTGATGAGGTTCACATGTTGTCTTCGGCAGCTTTTAATGCTTTCTTGAAAACATTGGAAGAACCGCCAAAACACGCCATTTTTATTTTGGCTACGACCGAAAAACATAAAATTATTCCAACGATACTTTCTCGTTGTCAGATATTTGATTTCAAAAGAATTACCGTAAAGGATGCCAAAGAACATCTTGCTGAAGTTGCTGCCAGTCAAGGTGTAAATTTTGAAGATGACGCTTTGCATATCATTGCTCAAAAAGCTGATGGTGCCATGCGAGATGCGTTGTCTATTTTTGACCGAGTAGTTTCTTTTTGTGGAAAAGAGTTGACACGTCAGGCCGTTACGGAAAACTTGAATGTGTTGGATTACGAAACCTATATTAATGTAACAGATTTGATTTTGGAAAACAAAATTCCGGAATTATTAATCGCTTTCAACGAAATTCTTGCCAAAGGATTTGATGCACACCATTTTGTATCCGGATTAGCCTCTCATTTTAGAGATTTACTGGTTTCTAAAACACCTGCAACTTTATCTTTATTAGAAGTTGGAGAACAAGCACAACAAATGTATGGCGTGCAATCACAAAATTGCAGTCAAGATTTTCTCTTGAAAGGAATCGAAATAGCAAATGATTGTGATTTAAAGTACAAACTGAGTCAAAATCAACGACTTCTTGTTGAGCTTTGCCTTATGCAACTGGCCTCTATCACTTTTGATGGAGAAAAAAAAAAGTTGACCAATTTATAATTCCACCTACTTATTACAGGAAGAATGATTACGCTATAGTAGAAATTCAAAAAAACAATGACAATAGCAATGAAAATGGCAATGTCAAAAATCAAGTTCCAGTTTCCAAATCTGAAACTGTTTCCCAGAACTCAGCCGAAGAGTTTAAACTTGAAGTTGTTCAACCTGAAACCCAAAACCCAAAACCCATAACCCATAACCCATCAGGAAACGAGCCTAAGATTTCAGCTTTTTCGTTATCCAGTATTCGGGCAAAAAAAGCTTTAGAAGAAAGCAATAAAGGAATAATAAAAGAAGTTCTTAATTTGCCTACAGAAACTTTTAGTGAGACTGAAATGTTGCTGTATTGGAATAAATATGCACAACGCTTAGGAGAGAAAGGGTTTCGAATTATGGAATCACTCCTGCTCATTAATGATCCGGTATTAAGTGGAACTGCCATCACAATTGAGTTGCCCAATGAAGGATCAAAACTTGATTTTGAAAAAGAATTAAATGGGCTTTTGGGATATTTAAAAGGGCATTTACACAATCACGACATTACAATTGAAGTGATTGTAAATGAAAGTATTCAAAGCAGAAAAAATTTTAATGACCAAGACCGTTACAACAGACTTCATGAAATAAATCCAAATATTGATCTGTTACGAACAACATTTGGATTAGATTTAGATGCATAATACACATAATTTAGATTGGAAACTTAAATTTTATTGTAGTACATGGCTTTTACAATACCATCTGAAAGTCCAATTTTAGGAACATAAATATTTCTGGCACCACTCCATTTCATAGCATTCAGATATATTCTTGTTGCAGGAATAATTACATCGGCACGATCCGGATTTAATCCCAACTCAGATATTCTTTGCTCATAACTAAGGGAATTCAGGAAAGCGTATTGTGAATTCATATAAATATACGATAAGGGCTTTTCTTGTATTTTTCCGGACATTTTAAAAAGCTTATTAATGTTTCCGCCAGAACCTATTAAAGTAACTTCATCGAATTCCTGCGTATTTGTTTTAATCCATTTTTCTATTTCATCCCAGACTACATCGCAAACCATGTCATTTAATAAACGTACGGTTCCGGCTTTGAATGATCTTGAATTTTTCATTTTTCCATTCGAAAACAATGTAAACTCGGTGCTTCCCCCACCAACATCTACAAAAAGATAGGTTTGATCCGTCTTTAATAAATGATGTAAATCAGTAGAAGCAATTATGGCTGCTTCTTTTTTGCCATCAATAATTTCAATTTTTATATCGGCTTTTTTCTTTATTATTGCCACAACTTCCTTACCGTTATAGGCTTCGCGCATGGCTGAAGTAGCAAAAGCCTTGTAGGATTCTACTTTGTGAACTTTCATCAGGAGATTAAATGCCTTCATAGCATCACACATTCTTTCAATATTTTCTTCTGAAATTTCACCAACGGTGAAAGCATCTTGCCCAAGACGAATAGGAACACGAACTAAGGAACTTTTATTAAACTGTGGTTCTTTGCCTTCTTGTTCTACTATATTTGTAATCAGCAACCGCATTGCATTAGATCCAATATCGATTGCTGCATATTTTTTTATTTTAATCATTTTGCTTGGATTCGTTATTCCTTATAAAAGATCATTATTCGATTTAATGTATCAAACAAATGACACTCGTGATGACACTACTTATTTTCTGGATGCTAATTCTAACTTATTTTGGTAATACTTATAGGTCTCTAATTGTGCCCTAAAAATAGGATTATGATTTCGTCCTCTGTATTTATTATCTAATTTATAGGAATGAAAACGCGCTTTTACATTTCCTTTCCATCCGATATCAAAATTATCGATTAATTCATTTTTTATTTCCTGATCATAAATGGGACAGGTTACTTCGACACGGTCATCTAAGTTTCTAGTCATGAAATCCGCGGATGAAATATAAACTTCGGTTTGACCAGCATTTCCAAAAATATAAACTCTAGAATGTTCTAAATAATTATCCACAATGCTTATGGCCTCTATGTTATCGCTCATTCCGACAATACCGGGTATCAAGGAACAAATTCCTCTCACTTCAAGTTGAATTTTTACTCCAGCCCTGCTGGCTTCATATAACTTATCAATCATCTCAAAATCAGACAAACTATTCATTTTTAGTTTTATATGTGTTTTCCTCCCGGCTAATGCATGTGTAATTTCACGGTCTATTAATTTTACAAATCGGGTTCTTGTGTAGTGAGGCGAAACAATCAAATGTTTGTAACGATTCACCCTGTAGTTAATGTCAAAAAACTCAAAAATCCTCATGATATCTTTCAATATTTGTTGGTGACTGGTAAAAAGAGTCACGTCAGTATAGACCTTGGCGGTAGATTCGTTGAAATTTCCTGTTGAAATAAAACCATATCGTTTTATCTTATCATTTTCATTTCTTTCGATAACACATATTTTACTGTGGACTTTTAGCCCTTTTATTCCAAAAATAAGTTCAATACCTTCTAATTGCATTTGTTCAGCGTAGGAAATATTTGAAGCTTCATCGAAACGGGCTTGTAATTCGATTTGAACCGTTACTTTTTTTCCATTTTTAGCAGCATTAATCAGAGAGCTAATAATTTGAGAATTTTTAGCTAAACGATATAATGTGATTTTAATCGAAGTCACTTTTGGGTCCAATGCCGCTTCACGCAAAAATCGTGTCAAATAAGAGAAAGACTGATAAGGAGCGTTTAATAAATAATCTCTTTGGCTAATTTTTTCTAAGATACTTCCTTCGAGACTTAGCCCAGGAATGGGTAAAGGATCATTTGTTTTGTACAATAAATCAAATCGCCCAAGATTAGGAAAATTCATATAATCCCTTCTGTTATGATATCGCCCTCCTGGAATAATACTATCTGTTGATTCAATTTTCATTTCATCAAGAAAAAACTGCAAGGTATCTTTTTCAATCAATTGGTCGTAAATAAAGCGAACCGGTTCTCCAATTCTTCGGTCTTTTACACTCAAGGATATCTTTTCGATCATACTTTTACTTAAGTCACTATCGATATCCAATTGCGCATCTCTGGTAATTTTGATCATATGTGCCGAAACACTTTTATAATCAAAAATATTAAAAATGCTGCTTAAATTATGTCGAATCACGTCATCAATAAGAATTACATATTGTTTTTCATTATCAGAGGGCAAAACGACAAAACGGTTAATTGTTTTAGGGATTTCGATAACTGCATAGCGAATCTCTGAGGTGTGATTCATCACCAATTTGACTGCCAGGTAGCCGGATGTGTCTTTTAGCAATGGAAATTCTGCTAAATCATTTAATATAATAGTGACTAATTCAGGACTTAATTTTTGGATAAAAAAGTCCTTCAAAAAAATTTCTTGTTGTGTGGAGATATCATTTTCAGTAATGATAAATATATTTTTTTTCTCGAGTTCCGATTCAATTACACTCAAAATTCGCAAACTTTCGGATTGCTGCTGGATAACAATTTCAGTGATATCTTTGACTAATTGTTGTGCGGAAATACCCCCAAGATATTTTTCTCCGGTTATCCCTGTTAAACTTAATCGTCTGATGGCGGCAAAACGAACTCTAAAAAACTCATCTAAATTATTTGAAAAAATACCTAAAAACCGCAATCTGTCTAGTAATGGAACTGAATTATCTCCAGCTTCCTGAAGCACTCTAGCATTGAATGCCAACCAACTTTTTTCTCTATCAATATATTTGTGTGCTACTACTTTATTCATCTTAAATCTTTGGGGAATATAATTTTTTTAATTTTACCTTTTTTTAATTTTTTCCAATCATCGGTATCAAATTCTAAGGATACAAATCCGGTTGTCGGAATGTTTTCAACGAAAACATTCCCAAATTTATTAACAAAATTTGTAACTGCCTCGTTGTGTCCAAAAAGAATAATATTTTCGAAACTGTTACTGCAGGATTTAATAGCTTCCTCAAGCTTCTTTTCATCAAAGGTATAAAGGTCGTCTTTGTAAACGATACATTCAATGGGATAGGCAAAATTTTGAGCAAAAATTAACGCAGTGTCTGTTGCTCTTTTGGCAGTGCTCGACCAAATTAGATATGTTTTAGGCATAAAATGAATTATATCCGAAGATACTAGATGCGCATCTTGTATGCCCCTCTTCGTTAAAGCACGATCCTTATCGTGTAACGGTGCCTCCCAACTTGATTTTGCATGACGTACAATAATTAAATTTTTCATAATGTAAAATAATTTGGGGTCTCTAAACATAAGAAATCACATAATCAAAACAATTTACAAAAACTAAGTCTATTATTTAAATAATTTTGTTAAAATCTATGCTATTTATATCAAAAAAGCATCAATGAGTAACTTTTTGGTAGGTAAAATATTTTTAGTAGACAGTCTACAAAACAAGTTGTCGTTAATAAGTTTACCAGTAAATTGATCGTTAAGTTATTAACAAAAATTTTAGTACTTAACAAAAATATTTTACTGTCTATCACAGACGACTTGATGCTAGTTTGGGATAGAGCTAATTGGAAGTTTGGATCGAAAAATATCAATAGACTAACGCTTGGTTTCAGTTATAAAAACGTAGCTTTTCCGTTACTGTTCAAAATGTTAGACAAAGCAAGGAATTTAGGCACAGAAGAGCGAATTATTTGATTAAGAAATATATCGAGTGGTTTGGAAAAAAAGTGTTTACTGCTTATAATTTGTTGGTAGCAAATGGATGGATTTTTGAACAACGAAAATATTAGAGATTACATCGAAATTAGAAATAATTTCAAAATTTATTCTTTCAAAAAACAGGGAGAAATAAAAGCATTTTGGTTCTTTATTAATTTGAAATTCGGAGAGTTTTATCACGATCCAAAAATAGTAGAATTGCATGGACAACAATGTTATCTCTCTGGAAATAAAAAAATTGGCAGAGATGGAAAATAGGTAGTTTTTAATTATAGTTTCATTCATTAAACCTGAACAAGCACTGATATATTATCGACAACGCTTGCAAATCAAAACACTTTTTAGAGGATTAAAAAGACAGTGGATTTAATATAGAAGACACTCATGTAACCGATTTAGAAAGATTAGAAAAACTCTTTTTCCAAACGATGATTGCTTTTGTATAGTTATAAAATTGGTGAGTATTTAGATAAGAACATCCAAAAAAAAACGATAGAAGAACAGCAAGTGCGTTTAAATACAGATAAGATTATTTGTCATAATTTCTTTTGAATGGTTTTAAGTCAATAAAATACAGTCTCTGTGGTTTTTTTGTCATGTACTTAATACTAATTTATAAAAAAAATATCACAATAGCGCCTACACTGCTGACAATATAATTGAATTTTCTTTCTTTAAATGCTTGAATGGAACACTGATGTATTTAATTATAAAAAGTTTTTCTCGCTAATTGAACCACTTCCGTCGCATTTTTGATTTGATGATCAATATTATTTAGGACAAAATTTATTTTTTTGTGGGTGTTATTTTAATAATTTCGTGTTCGCGTGCTAATTATGCTGCAACATTATCTTTATAGAAATAGGAACAGAAAACGATGGTATTATTTAATTGCCCTGCTAACCCAAGCATCGTTCAAGCTGTCATAATTAATAGGCTGTGCCGGAGTTTGATTTTGTAATCTTCCTGAATCAAATCCTCGTACTAGTATAGTTTCTATTAAATAATCCTCGTTGACATAGTAGGGTTCGTATTTTGTTTTTAGATTAATGTCAAACATGCTTGCTGCAGTATTGGACCAAAAAGCT
Organism: Flavobacterium sp. RSP49; assembly: GCF_003968735.1. NCBI lineage: Bacteria > Pseudomonadati > Bacteroidota > Flavobacteriia > Flavobacteriales > Flavobacteriaceae > Flavobacterium > Flavobacterium sp. RSP49. The sequence goes on from NZ_RYDN01000001.1 coordinate 308,862, forward strand.
TTCCAGCCACTTTTAAGGTTTTTTACTAACTCATAAGTGGTAGTGCCTGTTTGACGGTGAATTAACTTTACCAATATTTGACCTTGTTTACGAGATAGCTTTTTAAGTTTAGCTTCGAACTCCTCACTCAAATAACTTTCTACTATCTTAAAGTATTTTTTTTTCTCCTTATTTGTTTTAAGGTTTGCCATTCCTTTATTAAGAATCGTCAATCGCTCCGAAGCTAATTTTGCATAAGGATACGTTTTATAAACCCGACTTTGAAGTAATAAAAATTGCTTTCTTGCTTCAGGATCCATTTTTCCCTTATAAATTATTATTTCTGGTAATTGAATGGTGTCATTAAGAATCAATTCGTCATCTTCTAACTCATGCCCCATTTTTGTAGTATCCTGCGGTATTACCTGTGCATTAACAGACAAAGTTATCAATAGAAAAAACAACAAAAATTTAATTAGCTTCATATTAGGAAAGTTTAATTGCCAAAATTATACATTATATACGCAACTGTAATGCCAAATTTATAATTTAGCAAAAAAATAATTTTATGAGCACAAAATCAATATTAAACAAGTCGTCACTTGAGTTTTTAGAAAACTATCTAAATAATGCCTCGCCTACCGGTTATGAAAGTGGTGGACAAAAATTATGGATGGATTATTTAAAACCTTACGTTGATACTTTTATAACAGATACTTACGGCACAGCGGTAGGAATTATAAATCCTGATGCACCTTATAAAGTAGTAATTGAAGGTCATGCGGATGAAATTTCATGGTACGTAAATTACATTACAGACGATGGATTAATCTACGTGATCAGAAATGGTGGTTCCGATCACCAAATAGCCCCTTCAAAACGCGTCAATATTCATACTAAAACAGGAATTGTAAAAGGTGTTTTTGGCTGGCCAGCGATTCATACCCGCAATCGAGGAAAAGAAGAAGTGGTTAAAGTAGACAATCTATTTATTGATATCGGCTGTGAAACAAAAGAGCAAGTAGATAAAATGGGGGTTCATGTAGGCTGCGTGATTACCTATCCTGATGAATTCATGATTTTGAACGAAAATAAATTTGTTTGTCGCGCCATTGATAACCGTATGGGTGGGTTTATGATTGCCGAAGTGGCTCGTTTGCTACACGAAAACAAAATAAAACTTCCTTTTGGATTGTATATTACGAATTCAGTTCAGGAAGAAGTAGGGCTTCGCGGTGCCGAAATGATTACCAAAACCATCAAACCAAACGTAGCGATCGTAACCGATGTTTGTCATGACTCTACTACTCCAATGATTGAAAAGAAAATTGAAGGAGATACAAAAATTGGTAAAGGTCCTGTAGTTACTTACGCTCCTGCTGTTCAAAATAATTTGAGAGAATTAATTTTAGAAACCGCCATGGCAAACGAAATTCCGTTCCAAAGATTAGCTTCATCTCGTGTTACGGGTACTGATACCGATGCTTTTGCGTATAGTAATGGCGGCGTAGCTTCTGCATTAATATCGTTGCCGTTGCGATATATGCACACCACGGTTGAAATGGTGCATCGTGACGATGTTGAAAATGTAATTAAATTAATTTATGAAACCTTATTGAAGTTAGAAAACGAAGAAACATTCTCTTATTTTAAATAGTTTTAGGAGCTAATCCCGCTATCCGTTTTAAATGAAATTCACTGAACTCAAATAAAAATAAAAGTATAGTGAAGTAATCTTTTCCTTTTTATCGGGGCTAAAAAACCGCAATTCAAAATTATGAATTGCGGTTTTCTATTTTACTTTTATTAAAATAATTATCTATTGGCTAGATATTCCAAAACATTTTTCTCGATTCGTTCATCAATATTACTGATGTCTGCTTTTACAAATTTCTCTCCTAAGATATTTTCATATAATTCAATATATCTTTCAGAAACGGTTTGAATGTATTCATCCGTCATATCAGGAATTTGTTGTCCTTCTAATCCTTGAAAACCATTTTCGATTAACCAGCGACGAACAAACTCTTTCGATAATTGTTTTTGTTCCTCACCGTTGTTTTGGCGTTCCTGATATCCTTCAGCATAAAAATAACGAGAAGAATCCGGCGTATGAATTTCGTCAATCAAGACAATTACCCCTTCTTTGGTTTTTCCAAATTCATATTTGGTGTCAACCAAAATCAAACCACGACTGGCTGCAATTTCAGTTCCCCTTTGAAACAAATCTCTCGTGAATTTCTCTAAAACCAAATAATCTTCTTCAGAAACAATTCCTTTCGATAAAATATCCTCACGAGAAATATCAGCGTCATGTTCGCCATTATCCGCTTTGGTAGTCGGAGTAATAATAGGTTCCGGGAATTTATCATTTTCTTTCAAATAGTCAGGCATTGAAACTCCGCAAATTTCTCTTTTTCCAAGAGCATATTCTCTGGCAGCATGACCAGAAAGATAGCCCCGAATGACCATTTCTACTTTAAAAGGGACGCATAAATGCCCTACCGCCACATTAGGATCAGGAGTTGCAATTAACCAGTTAGGCACAATATCCTGAGTCAGCTCCATGAATTTAGTAGCAATTTGGTTTAGAATCTGACCTTTATATGGAATTCCTTTTGGCAAAACTACATCAAAAGCCGAAAGCCGATCCGTAGCTACCATTACCAAAAGTTCATCATTGATATTATATACTTCTCTTACTTTACCGCGGTAAACAGATTGCTGGTTTGGAAAATTAAAATCAGTAGTTGTGATGGTGTTGCTCATTATACTAGTTGTGTGTGTTTTTGTTCTTGCAAATTTAAAACTATTTCATAGAGTTTTGCAAAGAAGCGAACTCATAAATTTAACTTTTATCTCTAAAATTATTTTTTAAGCAACGTATCGTTGAATAAGTTTAAGATTCGGCCGTATTCGTCAACCCAAGAATAGGTTTCTTTAAAACCATGTGCCTCCACTGGAAAACTGGATAAACTCCATTTTTTCTTCCCTAATTCGATAAAACGCTGAGACAAACGAACAATATCTTTGTACTCTACATTATCATCTACCATTCCGTGAAGCATCAATAAATCTCCTTCTAAATTATCTGCAAAATAGATTGGAGAACTTTTTTTGTAAGCATCCGGATCCGTTTCTGGAAAATTAAGAATATTTCCAGTATAACCATGATTGTAATGCGCCCAATCTGTAACGGAACGCAATGCAGCTCCAGAAGCAAACTCTTTAGGCGTAGTCAACATTCCCATCAACGTGATGAAACCGCCGTAAGAACCGCCATAAATCCCAACTCTTGTCGCATCGATTCCATGATTTTCAACTAGGTATTTCTTTCCGTCAATTTGATCTGTTAAGTCCTTCCCGCCCATAAAACGGTAAATTCCTGTTCTAAAATCACGCCCATATCCATCGCTGCCTCGATAATCAATATCTAAAACAGTATAGCCTAAATCGACCAATAAATTATGAAACATGTATTCTCTGTGGTAGTTACTCCAATAGTTATGGGCGTTTTGCAAATAACCGGCACCATGAACAAACAAGATAGCTGCTTTATTCGCATTGGCAGTTTGCGGCTTATACAATCTCGCATTTACGGGAGTTCCATCCTGCGCTTTGAAAGTAATCACTTCCGGTTCACGCCAAGAATATCCTTTGAAACTTTCCGATGTTGAAGCCGTTATCTGATTTAAGCTTGTATTCTTTTTATTAGGCGCTACATACAATTCCCAAGGTTTATTTTTATACGAGTAACGAACCAATAATTTGCTTTCGTCTGGAGACAAACTCACTTCATGAGCACCATCTTTAGTCAAAATTGGTTGTAAAACCGGATTTATAAATTCCAATTTATAAAAGTTTCTGTTTCCGGGATGCGTAGTCGTTGTGGTTAAATAAAAAGACTTTTTATCTTTTGCTAAACTCACGTTGCGCACTTCCCAATTTCCTTTAGTCAGTTGAGTTTTCTTTTTTGATTTTAAATTATAGCTGTACAAATGCGAATAACCAGTTTCTTCGGATTGAAAATAAGCAGTTTCATTGTCTCCCAAAAATCCCAGCGTTCCTCTTCCATACGAATTAGAAGGAATTCCGGGCCCGCCAATCCAAGCTTCATCATGTTGATGGTCTAATTCCTGAAAAGTTCCTTTCTCTAAATTTAAACTGACAATCCATCTATCTTTGTTGTCCTGGCTTCTTATTTCACTAATTGCATACGAACCATTTTCATTGTAAACAGGTTCCTGAACTACAATCAGTTTATTCTTTTTTTCTGTCGTTTTTGATTTTTCATACCATTCAAAATACTTAGGAACATCCTGAATATGACTTAATGTTGAAAAATTTACGAAATAAACAGAATCTTTAATAATGTTATAGACTCCAAATTTAGTTGCCAACAAATTATCTACAGAAACTTTCTCCTTTGTATCTTCAATTTGGTTGTAGCCATCAGCAGTTATGAAAAGTTCCATTTTTTCACTTTTACGTTCTGAATCTTCTATTAATCTGAAGGTGGCAAAGTTTCCTTTTGGATCCACTTTTAAGCTTCCAAAGGTATTTTTTCCATAATAATAAGGCTTTGGAAAATCAGATTTTGTAGTTTTTGATTTTGCCAAATTCCATTTTTTCAGTGCTTCCTGATCTCTGACAAATTGGAATAATTCTGCTTGTTGGCTTTTCAAAAAAGACTCTTTTTCAGTGGTTTTCTCATCTGATTTTCCTTTACGAAAGTTTGTGATTTGAATGATAGAACCTTCATTGGTATTGAACTGAAAAAGATTTTCATTTTGCCTGAAATAAAGCACTCCTGGTACAGAACCCATTTGTAAATTAGCAATCGGACTGCTTTGTTGGTACAGTTTTTTCGAGATTTTACTTTTTACAGCATACGAAAATAATCTTCCCTTATCGATGTAATAATATAAATCCGGATTAGTTGTTTTTTTAAAATCTAGTTTTGAAAAAGCAGCTTCATCTGGAGAAGCTAATTCTGGTTTTGTTAATCCATTTTTCCAAAAATAAGTACTTGTGCCCAACTCATTGTTTGGATTCCAATCAAAATACACTTTCTCACCATCTAAAGACCATCTTTCATTTTCAGGCGAAACACCAATAAAAGTGTTGCCTTTCATGATTTCTTCCAGTTTTAGCGTTTGACTTTGAATTGTTATGAAAAATAAGATACAGATAACGAAGATTATTTTTTTGTTCATTTAGTTTTAGTTTTTTTTGAAAATGGGAAAATATGGTTAGTTAAAAACATTAATTATTCAATAATTCCTGCGCTATATATTTGGCGACTCCGTCATTATCATTAGTTAAAATTACCTCTAAATGAGATAATTTATTTTTCAAACTATCAGGTGCATTCCCCATCACTAAACCTTTCCCGGAAGAATTAAGCATCTTTTCATCATTGTAGCCATCACCAAAAGATAGTGCTTGCTGAAAAACAAAATTTTCCAGTTCCAAAATTCTGGCAATCGCAACACTTTTATCTACGGATTTGTCCATAAATTCCAGGCAAAGCGGAAGACTAAAAGCATGGCTAAAAAGTCCGGTATGATTTTCTAAAATTTGATCTCTTAATTCGATTAATTTTGAATGTCGATCGTGCGTAAAAAATACTTTTATAGCACTCAAATCCTCTAAGTTTTCAAAATCAACGAGTTCTGGATGATAATTTACTTCTGGTTGAAACTCATTTAATTTTTCATTGTGCTTGTTCGTTTGCCAAACATTTTCTCTGAATAATACGGTTGTAATTTCAGGATCAATATCTAAGGACAAGACGGATTTAACGGCCTCACTTTCCATATTATAAGAAAAAATCAGCTCTTTTTCAGGAGAATGTATCCGTGCTCCATTTGAAGTGACTAAATAAACAGGAACATCCAATCCTGCTACAATAGGCATTGCATCCAGATGATGACGACCAGTTGCTATAATTATTAGGTAATTTTGATTATGGAGTTCTTGAAAAACAGTTTTGGTGTATTGGGATATTTTGTGATCTGAGTTGAGTAACGTTCCGTCTAAATCGCTTATTACGACTTTTATTTTTTCTTGTAGCATCTTTCGGTTTTCACTATCATTTTTAATATTTCCAAATTTATTCAATTTTAAAGAGAAACGCAAAAATTTATAAAAAGTTTAGGTTATCCTTTCTTGACGATATTTTGATAAATATAGCTATTTTATTTGTTGTATTTAAAATACAACAAATAGAAAATGATTGCTATCTTTGTAAAAAATAAATTTCAATACCATGAATGCAAGTCAAAAAGAATTAATAAAAGCAACTGTGCCAATTTTAAGAACAAATGGAAATGATTTGATAACCTATTTTTACCAAAGAATGTTATCCAATAATCCAGAGTTGAAAAACATTTTTAACATGGCAAATCAAGCTAGTGGAAAACAACAAAATGCTTTAAGTGGAGCTGTACTTGCTTATGCTGAAAACATAGAAAATCCTACTGTTTTGATCAATACGTTGAAATCAATTGGAAATAAACATGTAAGTTTAAATATTCAACCAGAGCAATATGATATTGTTGGAAACCATTTAATCGGATCGATAAAAGAAGTATTAGGTGATCTCGCAACAGTAGAATTAATTGAAGCCTGGACCTGTGCTTACAATGAATTGGCTCAGATAATGATTAATATTGAAGCTGAAATGTACCAAAAAACAATTAATAAAAAAGGAGGATGGAATGGCTGGAGAAACTTCATAATCTCCAAAATTGTAAAAGAAAGCGACGAAATTAATTCATTTTACCTTAAACCAGAAGACAACAAAGAAATTGCTGATTTCTATCCGGGTCAATATATATCTGTGAGTACTTATATTCCTGAATTAGGTCATAAACAGCCTAGACAATATAGTCTGTCGTCTTATTCTAATAATGAATATTATAGAATTTCAGTAAAAAAAGAAATTAGTCAAAACACATCTCCCGATGGTATTGTTTCCAATGCTTTACATAACAAAAAGGAAGGTGGTAGTATCGAAGTTAGTGCACCAGCGGGGGTGTTTTTTGCAGATCCAGACGCAAAAAATCCTTTAGTACTGGTTAGTGGCGGTGTTGGACTTACTCCTATGATGAGTATGGTTGAAACCAATAAAAATTCACTTCAAAAAAATAAAACAGTTTGGATTCACAGTTGTCGCAACGAAAATGTTCACGCGTTTAAAGATACTATCGAGGAATTAAACAACCAAAATGAGTGGTTAACTTCTTTCGTTTTTTATGAAACTTTGCCCGAATCAGAGACAAATGCTATCGAAGGAAGAATTGATTTGCAGCAAATAAAAGAAGAAATCCTTATTGAGGATGCAAAATATTATATTTGCGGACCGGCTATTTTTATAAAAGTTCAATATCAATCTTTGGTTGCGCTTGGCGTAAATAGAGAAAATATTCTGTATGAAGAATTTGGTCCTCAATTATTAAGCCTTAATTAGTAAATTTTAATATGAAATTGAATCACTTTACCGATTTTAGTATGCGCGTTTTGATGTATCTAAATCAAAAAAAAGATACTCCACAAAGTTCTCTAGATGATTTAGCGACTACATTTAAAATCTCGCGAAACCATCTTATAAAAGTGGTTCAATTTTTATCGGCAAATCAATTAATTCTCACCAAAAGAGGAAAAAATGGTGGAATAGTGATTTCTGAAAAAGCAAGAGAAATTCAATTAGGCGATTTGATTCACCTATTAGAACAAGACGATACGCCCATCGTCAACTGCGATTCAAAACCTTGCATCTTTCAATCACACGATTGCAAACTAAAATCATTGTTCAATACCGCTTATCAAGCTTTTATTGAAAGTTTAAATCAGTACACACTTTCTGATATAGAATTCAAGAATTGGAGTGCTATGTTTCAGGATTAATAAAAAAAATTACAAAAGGAGGCTTTTTCACAAAGCCTCCTTTTGTTTTAATCATTATTCTCAATCATTTTGTAGGCATCAATTACTTTTTTAACTAATCGGTGTCTCACAATGTCTTTATCATCCAGATAAATGATTCCAATTCCCTCAACGTCTTTCAAAACCAATAGCGCTTCTTTGAGTCCGGATATGGTTCTTCGCGGTAAATCGACTTGTCCGGGATCCCCTGTAATCATGAATTTAGCACTTTTTCCCATACGGGTTAGGAACATTTTCATTTGAGAATGCGTTGTGTTTTGGGCTTCATCCAAAATTACAAAAGCATTATCCAGTGTTCTACCACGCATAAATGCCAATGGTGCTATCTGGATAATTCCCTTTAAAATATAATCTTCCAGTTTTTCGTTGGGTAACATATCGCGTAAAGCATCGTAAAGTGGTTGCATATACGGATCTAGTTTTTCCTTCATATCTCCGGGAAGAAAACCAAGGTTCTCCCCTGCCTCTACCGCTGGTCTTGTCAATATAATGCGTTTGACTTGCTTTTCTTTTAGCGCTTTCACTGCCATAGCAACTCCGGTGTACGTTTTTCCTGTACCGGCAGGTCCTACTGCAAAAACCATATCATTTTTTTCCATGGTATCTACCAACAATTGCTGATTGGGCGTCATAGGTTTGATGATTTTACCACCTACTCCATGTACTAATATTTTATCTTGTCCCTGAAATTTTTTGTCTTCCTGAACATCACCACGAATAACACGCTCGATTACATTATTATCAATGTTATTGTATCTTGAAAAGTGCACCATTAATCGTTGAAAACGTTTTTCAAAGTCGTCTAAAACTTCTTTTTCACCAAAAGCTTTTAAGGTTGTTCCCCGGGCGACAATCTTTAATTTTGGATAATATTTTTTAATTGTTTCAAGATGAGTGTCTTGAGCGCCCCAAAAGTCTGTTGGAGCGATGTCTATGAGCTCGATTATTCTTTCGTTCAAATGAGGTTGTTTTTAAATTAAATTAAGTAAATCAATAAATTTGTTATCAATGCGAATAATTGTAGTATTAATTTGAATTTGTCTTTTGTTTTTTGCTTTTTTGAATTTACTATTATTAGCTTTGCGTTTCTCAAATTTAATGAAAATTAGGTTTACAAAACACCAATAGTTATAAACAAATTTATGTCAATAATTACCCTAACTACCGATTATGGCTTGAAAGACCACTTTGTAGGTGCGCTGAAAGGGAAAATTTTGTCTGAGTATTCCGAAGCTGTAATTATTGATATTTCACATGATATTGATCCATTTAACACGTTAGAAGCTAGTTACATTATTGGAGCATCGTATGCGAGCTTTCCAAAAGGAACCGTTCACCTTGTAGGAGTAGATATGGAATCCAATAAAGAGAATCAACACATTGTCATGCAATGGAACGATAATTATTTTATTGCTGCCGATAATGGGATTTTAAGCATGCTGTCGCAAAAAATTGTTCCGAAAAAAATGGTGGCAATTAATATTCATGATCGTTTACCGAGTGAAGCTACTGATCTGGATGTTTTTGTAAAAGTAGCCTGTCATTTAGCCAAAGGGGGATTAATGAATGTCATTGGTAAAGAAATCAATACGATTAAGCACGTTACAAATCTACAAGCCACAATTTCAGAAGATGGGAATTCACTAAAAGGAAATGTGATTTACATCGATCATTTTGGGAATGTAATTACCAATATCTCTAAAAAATATTTTATTGAAGTTGCCAAAGGAAGGCCATATGAAATTGTTCTGAAAACTAAAAATATCAAAACAATTTTGCCCAACTATTCAGCGATTGCGAGTTCTGAAAAATATCCGATTAAATCGTATGAAGGCGAAAAATTAGCCATTTTCAATGAAGCCGGTTTTCTTGAAATTGCAATTTTCAGAAGCAATCCTTCTAAAGTAGGTTCAGCGAATAGCTTATTGGGATTGAATTATAGAGATATAATAAATATAGTATTCAGATAGCAGTGTTCAGTAATCAGTAAAAAAAATCTGAAATCATAAATCGTTAATCTAAAATCATAAATCCAAAATGCTTGTACGAATAGTAAAATTGAGTTTTCACGAGGAACATATTCCTGCATTTTTAGAAAACTTTGAGTTAATGAAAGATAAAATACGAAATGCGCCCGGAAATCGTTTCTTAGAATTGTATCAGGACAAAAACAACAAAAGCATTTTCTTTACCTATAGTTATTGGGAAACAGAAACTGATTTAGAAAATTACAGGAATTCTGAACTTTTTTACGATGTTTGGACATTCACCAAGAAATTATTCAACGACAAACCAGAAGCGTGGAGCGTGGATAAATTAGTTACTTTGGTTTAAAGTTTTTTAGTTTAAAGTTGAGCAACGTTAAACTAAAAAAACTTTAAACTTTAAACAAAAAATAAAACATGAAATCAATAGTTTTACGAGAGATAAAATCCTTTTTCGGTTCGCCCATCGGCTACTTAGTTATTGCCATTTTTTTAATTATTAATGGATTGTTTCTTTGGGTTTTCGAAGGAGATTATAATATTTTGAATACCGGCTTTGCTGATTTGACTCCGTTTTTTACCTTAGCGCCATGGATTTTGATATTCTTGATTCCTACAGTAACCATGCGCAGTTTTTCGGATGAAAAAAAGCAAGGAACATTAGAATTATTACTGACGAAACCATTGAGTATTTGGCAAATTGTAAATGGAAAATTTCTTGGTGCTTTACTTTTAATTGTCATGGCGATTATTCCAACATTCATTTATGTAGCCGTTATTTCTAGTTTAGGAATGCCGGAGGGCAATATCGATATGGGAAGCACAATTGGTTCTTATTTTGGATTATTATTTTTAATTGCAGCCTATTCTGCCATTGGGATATTCACTTCAACATTATCGGATAACCAGATTGTGGCATTTATTATTGCCGTATTTTTATGTTTTTTCTTCTATTTTGGGTTTGAAGGGTTAGCTGCTGTTGTTCCAAATGTATCTTCCATAATCGCGTCATTAGGAATGCAAGATCATTTCAAAAGCATGAGCCGAGGCGTATTAGATACCAGAGATATTCTTTATTTTACCAGTATAACCGTTGTCTTTCTTTCATTTACTGTTTATAATCTAAAATCTTTCAAATCGTAATGACTACTTCTAAGAAAAACAACCTAAAATCGGTATTGATTGTCCTTGTCCTTGTAGTTCTTGCGAATGTCATAGGAAATTCCTTTTTTCATCGTTTTGATTTAACAAAAGACAACAGATATACTCTTTCTCCTACTTCTTTGACTATCGTAAAGCAAGTCCAAAATCCGTTGTCTATAAAAGTATATATGCAAGGTGATTTACCGGCTGAATTCAAGCGTTTACAACAAGAAACAAAACAATTACTCGAAGAATTTCAGGCGTACAACTCAAATATTATTTTTGAATTCGCAGATCCATTGGAGAATGATGACACCAGCATGGACAATATTAAAGACTTGTATCGAAAAGGGCTTACGCCAATAAACATAACCGTTGACGATAAAGGAAAGCAATCTCAAGCGATGGTTTTTCCTTGGGCCACAGCCGTTTATGACAATAAAGAAGTTAATATCCCCTTGCTGAAAAACATTATGGGTGCGTCAACTACCCAAAAAGTCATTGGATCTGTTCAGCATTTGGAATATTCTATTGCTGAAGGATTGAATAAAATTACCAAAGCCAAACAAAAGAAAATTGCTGTTATCAAAGGAAACGGTGAATTGCAAGATATCATGATGGCTAAATTTCTTTTGCAAGTGCGCGAAAGTTACCATATTGGTCCTTTTACTTTAGATTCGGTTGCCAAAAACCCTATTGGAAGTTTAGAAGCTTTAGAAAAATATGACTTGGCAGTTATCGCTAAACCAACTGAAACGTTTACCGATGCGGAGAAACAAGTTTTGGATCAATTTATCATCAACGGGGGAAAAACATTATGGTTGATTGACCAAGTTACGGCTGAAATGGACAGTTTGTACAATGCTTCAGGAGCTACTTTAGCGTATCCAAGAGATTTAAATTTAAATGATATGTTCTTTAAATACGGCATCCGAATCAATCCTGATTTAGTAAAAGACGAACAGGGAAGCTCCATAAAACTAGCCACTGGAGAACAAGGAAGTGCGACACAATTTCAGGAATTCAACTGGAAGTTTGCGCCACAAGTGTATCCAAATAGTGTACATCCGATAGTTAAAAATTTAGGAGGAATCAAATTTGATTTTGCGAATCCAATCGATACTTTGAAAAATGGAATTAAGAAAACTATTCTGTTGGAATCGTCTCAATATTCGAAAAAAATAGGAACTCCAACAGAGATCAACCTGAATAGTGTTGCCGAAGAAACTTCGCCAAATGATTACTTGAACAAAGGAAAGATTCCGCTTTCTGTTTTATTGGAAGGTTCGTTTCGTTCTATGTTTGAAAATCGAGTGTTGCCATTTGAACAAAAAACATTTCAAACGACAGGAAAAGAGAACAAAATGATTGTGATTTCGGATGGAGATTTGATAAAAAACCAATTGGATAAAAACTTTCAACCCGTAGAATTGGGTTATGACCAAAGGTCTGGAAATTTGTATGATAATAAAGATTTCCTGATAAATTGCGTGAATTATTTACTCGATGATACGGGACTTATTAACATTCGAAGCAAAGATCTTGATTTACCTTTATTGGAAGAAGAAAAAGTTTATGAAAACTATACCCGAATACAAATCCTAACTATCGGACTTCCAATTCTTATTTTGGTACTTTTTGGGATCTTATTTACTTTTCTTCGAAAAAGAAAATACAGCAAATAGATGTTAATAAAAAAGTTTCGAAACTAGAATAGTTTACGATATATTTGTAAAATGTAACGTATTTCGAATTTAGAGAAATACCTTAAAAAATAAAACAAAACAGATGAAATTTATAGTATCGAGTTCGTACTTATTGAAGCAATTACAGGTTTTAGGTAACGTTATCAACAGCAGTAATACTTTGCCTATTTTAGATAATTTTTTATTTGATTTAGACCATAATGAGCTAACAGTTTCTGCTTCTGATTTAGAGACAACCATGTCTGCGACGTTAGGAATTGATTCAGAAAGTAAAGGAAGCGTTGCTGTGCCTGCGAAATTGCTTTTGGAAATCCTTAAAACATTTCCGGAACAACCGCTAACTTTTACAGTTGAAGAAAATAGTACGATAGAAATCAGTTCTAATTCTGGTAAATATGCTTTGGCTTATGCTCCTGGAAATGAATTTCCAAAATCGGTTAACTTAGACGATCCATCTGTAACGCTTGTTCCTGCTGATGTTTTGGCAACTGCTATAAGTAAAACTATATTTGCAGCCGGTAACGATGATTTACGTCCGGTAATGTCTGGTGTATTTTTTCAGTTTTCGCCACAAGGGTTGACATTTGTTGCAACTGATGCGCATAAATTAGTAAAATATGCGCGTACCGATGTAACCGCCTCTCAGGTGGCTGATTTCATCATGCCAAAAAAACCTTTGAATATCTTGAAAAATATTCTAGGTACTTCAGATGCTGAAGTGAAAATTGAATATAATGATTCGAATGCTACTTTTTCTTTTGACAATTATATTTTAATGTGCCGCTTAATTGATGGAAAATATCCAAATTACGAAGCAGTAATTCCAAAAGAAAATCCGAATAAATTAATGATTGACCGTTCTCAATTTTTGAGTTCTGTACGTCGTGTTGCTATCTTTTCGAATAAAACTACACACCAGATCCGTTTGAAAATAGCAGGTGCTGAATTGAATGTTTCTGCTGAAGATATTGATTATTCAAACAAAGCCGAAGAGAGATTGACTTGTGATTATCAAGGTGATGATATGCAAATAGGATATAATTCTCGTTTCTTAACTGAAATGTTGACTAACTTACAATCGGATATGATTATGCTTGAAATGTCATTGCCAAACAGAGCCGGAATTCTAACTCCTGTTGATGGATTAGAAGAAGGAGAAACGGTAACGATGCTTGTAATGCCAGTAATGTTGAACAGCTAGTTCAGTTTAAAATACGCTATTAACCAAACCATTTTTATATTTAAAAAACCGTCCCGATAAATCGGGACGGTTTTTTGTCTATGTTCATCACTCTTTTGTTATCAGAACGAAAGAGGAATCTTATAGTATTTCAGTTTCGACGATTACCTATAATTATCAGTTAGTGGGTTTGCTTCGTTCCTCGCAAAGACAAACTGAACACTGAATACTAATTTAAATCACTCCCATTTTCTTCATCAGGAAAGTAGCACTTCTATTTTTACAAATTCCGTCCCGAAGTTTGTAATCAAAATGGAGTTCATTATTGATAATCTCAACTTCAAAACATTTATTGATTAGTGTATTTGGAAAGTCATTTGTTGTCAAGCAAACTTCAATATCGTGCGTTGCAATAGCTCCAACAGCTTTCTTACCTATCACTTTTTTGACCACTTCAATTGTTCCGTTGCGTTTATCATCTGAATTGGTACCACGTAATATTTCGTCCAATAAAACAAATGCCGGTCTATTTTCCAATTCGTCCATAATTTGCTTTAAGCGTTTGATTTCGGCAAAGAAATACGATTCGCTATCGGACAACGAATCAGATAATCGCATGGAAACTAAAACGGGTAACGGATGTACACTAGCCTGACGAGCACAAACCGGCGAACCTATTCCTGACAAAACCATATTGATTCCTAAACTTCTTAGAAAAGTACTTTTACCGGACATATTAGAACCCGTTAAAATCATAAACGATTCGGGATGAAAACGCACGTCATTTCCTACTCTAGTTTTTTCATTTAATAAAGGATGGCTTAAATCCTTGAAATCTATTTCGAAATTACTGTTCAATGTTGGATATACAAACTCCGGATTGTTATACGAAAAATTGGCCAAACTGTTCAATAATTCGAATTCACCAATAACTTCCAACCAATTTTCTAAAGCTTGGGCATGATCTTTTTTCCATTGAATTAATGATTTTAAAACATGTAAATTAAAAAGGAACGTTCCATTGAATACGATAGCCGTAACAAAATTTGAGATACTGTCCATATTAGAAAACAAACCGGCTAACTGTTTCAAATGCACGCTGGCATTTTCTTTTTTGAACATTAATTTTTGTTGTAAATCGATTAATTTTTTCGACTGAAAAGATTCATTTTCTATTTTTTGCAACAATAAACTATATTGATGAATGGTTTTATCTATATTCGTGGAATTAGCAATTTCTGCCTGGATACGCTTCATAAACCGACCCAAAACAATTAAATTAAATACAAATAAATACGATAAGACGGAAGCAAAAACAGTAGTCGAAGTTACTAAATAGGCAATCAAAACTCCCAGAAAAAGAAGTGGTGAAAAATAAGAAATGAAAACACTCATTTTAGCCAAGGGCGTACTATTAAATGTACACCACTCGAGCAGAGTCTCATAATTCGATTGATTGTCGTTGCTTATTTTGGCGAAAGCCAAAAATTCCTGACGCCAGTCTAATTTTTTGGTTAATTCTTTTACCGCTTGATGATTTCTAAGAATATCTTCATTGGGCAAAATTGATAAAAGCTGGTTTGCGAATGTTTTTTTACCAATAAAAGTAGCGGTTCTATTCAAGTTTTGGAACAAAGAATGCTCGCCAAAAATATCTAAATCATAGGCATACGGATGGTGAAAATCATTAAATTCCTGTCCGTTTTCAAAAGGGATTTTATTTCTTTCCAGGTAGGAAATTTCATTTTCATTAATATCAAGTAAGGCTTGATTGACATGTTTTTCGAAAACTAATTTAGAATGAATGCGCATAAATACTACGAATAGTCCAAAAAGAAAAATGGCAGCAATTATGAAAATAATTTCGCTGTTTTTGATGTAGTAATAAATAGAAACCAAAAAAAGTACAATAGAAAGAAGTCTTAAAATACTTATACTATTGTACTTTTTATTGATTGCAGTCAATGCTGTTGAAAAGCGTATCTTTTTTGCTTTGTATATTTCCATAATTCAATTAATGAATTGCAAATATAACGAAATAGATTACTTTGAAGGCTAAATTAAAAGGCAATGGTGATGCCGCAGTATATAGAATTCAAGATTTCAATTGAATTAAAACTGAATCAATCAATAGGAATCGCTAAAATTGGGATATCAAAATTCGTAGCTATTTTTTTTGTTAAACTAGGTTTGAAAATCCCTTCAAAAAAACCTCTTTTATACGTAAGCATAGTCAGTACATCAATTTCTTTGTACATTATAAAATCCAGAATTGTTTCTTTGACTTCGTCACTATTGATCACAAAAAACTCAACGGGTTCATTAATAAATTCTTCCTCCCAAGCAGTTACTGTATCATTTGAAACATCGGAATCACTAGTTTTTACATACAAGCATTTTACTTTAGCTTTCGTTTTTTTAGCGATATCTAACACCATTTTCAATGCTTTTTTATCTTTAGTTCTAAAACGGGTTGTAAATCCAATAATTTCTGTTTTTTTGAATTTTGCTTCTAACGGAACACACAACATAGGAATATCTATTCCAGAAATAACAGCACCTGTATTGGTACCCATAAAAAAAGCTTCCCATCCTGTAGCTCCTGAAGTACCCATGATCAAAAAATCTATTTTATCTTCTTTAATTGATTTTTTAATATTATAAAGTAAATTTCCATCCATGAGCCTATGAGACATTTTTATTTTGTCCAAATGCCGTTCATCGGCTATGGCGCGCAATTTTGGGATTTCATCTTTAAACATATCAAATTGAGCTAAGGCCAAGGAATCATAAATGACGGCGTAATTTTCGGGAAAAAACTGATTGTCATAAATGGGCAATTCAAAGGTGTGCAATAAAACGAGTTCACCCTGAACTATTTTTGCAAATTCTAAAGCATGTACAAAAGCATTAGTAGCCACTTCAGAAAAGTCGGTTGGAAATAGAATTTTTTTCATTTTATCTTTTATTAAAATAATTGGTTTACTAAAATAAATTATTGATGTCTTTACGTAATCAAATCAGAATATTTTTATTCATGAATAGCAAGAATGGGTACATTGATATGAAAGGATAATTTTTTTGAAAGACTAATTTTGAAAAGTTTTTCAAATAAATTTCTGTGATACACATGCATTGCAATCAAATTAATTTTATACAAATCGATAAAATTTAAAATAATTCCTTCTACATCTTCTCCTTTAATGGAGTGGAATGTAACTTCATTATTTTCAACTAATACCTTCCAATCCTCTCTGCTATCCTCCTTAACTTCATGATGCGGGGATGCGGCACGCAGGCAATCAATATGTGATTGAAATATTTTAGACAAAGACAGAACTCTTACAAAAGACCCTGTGTCCTCCAATTTATATTGCGTAATGAACAGTATTTTTTCAATAGGATGATATGTACAATGCGCCGGTATTGCCAAAACTAATGCTTTGACATCATTCATTACTTTTGTGGCTGTCGTACCGAAAAAAGTTTCCTTTATACTTGTGGCGCCTTTAGTCCCCATAACTACGAAATCAAAATTTTCATTCTCGGTTATTTTTTTTATTTCGGGAACCAAATTTCCCAAAATCAAAACATGGCTTATTTTGATATGACCTAAATTATTTGCTTCCGCAATTTTTCTTAAAAGTGGCACTTCATCTTTATAATTTTCAAAATTACTGAGTTCTGTAACCTCATAAATTTCATGTAAATACTCAGAAACATTTACATAATTGGCTTGTAAAAATTGGTACACATGAATTGTAACTATTTCAGCATTAACGGATTCTGCCAATTTTAATGCATAGATAAACGCATTTTTAGACACTTCTGAAAAGTCGGTAGGAAATAAGATTTTCTTCATACTATAGTTAATTTATTGCAAATTAATTATTAATATAAATTTACAAAACAAAAAACAAAATAGTACGATAATTATCACTTTGGCTAATTTTTAACAAAAAATAGCGTCAATGGTTTAGTACAAGAGACTTGTAGCCATGTCAATTTTACTTACTTTTACACCAAATTGACTTTAAATATGATACTTCACGATTCCATAGTGGCACTGGCAACTCCTTCGGGGGCGGGTGCTATAGCCGTAATTCGGATTTCCGGACAAGATGCCATTACTATTGGAAATTCTGTTTTTAAATCCATCAAAAACAAAGAATTAACAACCCAAAAAACGCATACGTTACATTTAGGGCATATAATGGATGGTTCCAAAACTTTGGATGAAGTCCTGGTCTCCATTTTTAAAGGACCAAATTCCTATACTGGCGAAAACACGATCGAAATTTCCTGTCACGGTTCTACTTATATACAACAACAAATTATTCAATTATTGCTTCGAAAAGGGTGTCGAATGGCAGATCCTGGCGAATTTACGTTGAGAGCATTTCTAAACGGAAAACTGGATTTGTCCCAAGCAGAAGCTGTTGCCGATTTAATTTCATCAGATAATGAAGCTTCGCACCAAATTGCAATGCAGCAAATGCGTGGCGGTTTCTCAAATGAAATAGCAAAATTAAGAGAAGAACTCTTGAATTTTGCATCACTAATCGAACTCGAATTAGACTTCGCCGAAGAAGATGTAGAATTTGCTGACCGAACCCAATTTCATGAATTACTAAACCGAATCGAATTTGTCCTAAAACGATTAATCGATTCATTTGCCGTAGGAAATGTGATTAAAAACGGAATTCCTGTAGCTATTGTGGGCGAACCCAATGTAGGGAAATCGACACTTTTGAATGCTTTATTGAATGAAGAGCGCGCCATTGTTTCGGAAATTGCGGGAACCACGCGTGATACCATTGAAGATGAGTTAGTGATTGGCGGCATTGGTTTTCGATTCATTGATACGGCTGGAATCCGGGAAACGGAAGACGTGGTAGAAAGCATCGGGATTCGTAAGACTTTTGAAAAAATTGAACAAGCGCAAGTTGTCGTTTTTCTATTTGACAGTTCTGAGTTTAAAGTTTCTGGTTTAAAGTTAAAAGTGGAACTGGAAAAAATTAAAAACCAGTTTCCGTTGAAACCTCTTGTAATCATTGGTAACAAAGCCGATAAATTAGAAGAAAGTGAAATAGGAAATTTGAAAGCTGAAATTCCTGAAATCATACTAATTTCTGCAAAAGAAAAACTAGGCGTTGAGGATTTAAAAAATCAATTACTTTCATTTGTCAATACCGGAGCATTAAGAAATAATGAAACAATAATCACTAATACAAGACATTATGATTCATTACTGAAAGCTTTGGATGAAATACAAAAAGTAAAATTTGGTCTTGAAACGAACTTGTCCTCCGATTTGATGGCATTAGATATTAAAGAAGCTTTGTACCAGTTTGGAATGATTACGGGACAAGTAACTAACGACGAATTGTTAGGGAATATTTTTGCTAATTTCTGTATCGGAAAGTAGGTTTCACAAAACATCACAAAATAAAACAAAGAATCCCAGTTAAAATGTCATAAAAAGGCATTTTAACTGGGATTCTTCTTTCTGTTTATTTAGCTTTATTTGCAGATAGTTTGTTCCTTTTTGTACCATTATTGTACCACGAAAATAATTTTCCTTATTGGATTTTTTTTTGGCGAAATTATGACACACAGAGAGACACATAAACACAATGAGACACAAAATTAGTCACATTATGAGTTCTAATATTGAGGTTATCAGAATTTGTGAGCACTGCAAAAAACAGTTCACAGCCAGAACAACGCGCACACGATATTGTTCGCACATTTGCAACAGCCGTGGTTATAAATCACTGGTACGCAAAGGAAAAGTAGAAAAAAGCAATAACGAGATCGTTCAGCTTTTAAATACAGATTTGGAAAAAATAAAGCCACTTGAGTTTTTAAAAATTACTCAGGCAACCCTTTTTTTAGAATCAGCAGAAGTACGCTTTACAGGTTAGTTAACAATGGATAGCTGGACATTGCAAAGTTTGGCAAACGAACTGTTATCCGAAGATGCGATCTTGAAGCTTTTTTTGCAATTCCTATACAGGATGTAACCTTGAAAACTGGACAGCAATTTCCTGGTTTTGACAATTGCTATACTATAACGGAAATTCAAGAGAAGTATAATATTTCTTCAGGAGCGCTCTATCTATTGATTCAACGGCAGGGCATAGTATGTCAAAGGCAGATTTTATTTTGATGCATGAATTTTCACGTAATAACTGAACCATGGATTACTTATTTGAACAACTTTTCCAGAAATTACTATAATTTTTGGGTTTAGGACCTGTTACCCTTAATATCATAGCGCAAAAAGCCCTCAAAATGAGAGCTTGATTATCTGCAATGACGCATAACTATTTATATTGTTGCGATTGGTTTTCCCTTTAAGCTTTCACTTACCAGTTTTGAAAGAAATATTGTAAAGGGCTCTATATCACCTCTCACACTTGCGCTTTCTAGAGCTGCCATGTAAGGATCACGTTCTTGAACAGGAATAACAGTCCAAGGGAATCCTCCCGAGGCCAGCATCACATTCATTAGGAATCTTGCCATCCTGCCATTGCCGTCCATATAGGGATGTATGTACACAAATATAAAGTGCCCTAGCACTGCACGCACTGCGGCACTGCTTTCGTTTTCGAGTAATTCAAAAAGCGTGGGCATTGCATCTCTCAGAGCATCTCTGTTTAGAGGTACGTGCAGAGAATTAGAAATATAGACCTGATTGGTTCTGTATCCTGCCAAATCCGAAGCTTTTAAAATTCCAACGGCCACACTGGGCGCAAATAATTCCTGATACCAATCTCTATGGTCATCGTCAGCTACTTTTCCTGCATTGTCGCCTTCTAAAATTTTACCGAGACTTTTCTTTACAGCTTTTGTAGCCTGCCAGTAACCTCTTGCTGCCATTGCATTCCTGTGGTTTCCATCATTTTCATTCCCCTTGATGTCCCAATCGCCAATGCGGACTTTTTCAATCAACTCGACCGATACCACGTATCTTTCGATAGAAAGGGAATGATAGGCATCGGTGACATAAATCTGTTCTACAGCTTCAAGGTATTTTTCTTTGTCTTTTGGAAGACCTGGTTCATCGGGAAAATACTTTATAACAACTTTTCGCCATTCATCCCACATGAGCTTGATACGGTTTGCATAGGGTGATCTTTCTCTGAATGATAGAGCAACAGGAGATTTACTTTGGAAAGGATCTGTTTCGCGTACATTGTAATCAGCGGCTTTCATTGTTTTCAAAATGTCATCAGCGATACGGTCTCGTCCGATATTTCGAAACGCACCGGCTAACCTTCCGGCTACTACTGAATGTGAGCCTTCGAGAAGTGAGCCGAGAATTTCGGATGCATCCTGAACCAGTGCCAACGCGGCCCGCACATCGACCGCATTCCTTTCGAACATTGCTATAGAGCAGTTTATTAAAGCGGAGTGCAGTGGTAACATTCTGATACCATTTATCTCCACAATATCGGGCATATATGGAAGTGGTGACTTCATTTCCAGTAATGACGTATTATACAACAATGGTATGACTTTGTTTGAAGCTTGCAATGCACGGATAATTAACTGTGTAGGTACAGTACTATTTCCTGTATGTATCATGAGGGACTGATCAGCTGAAATGCAGTAGGCTTCTCCATATTTATCCCTGAGATAACGTGAACAGAATTGCCAATAAGATGTATACCATGAAGTAGTGTCACCTGCGGTTTCGTGGGGATTTGATACAATGTACCAACCTCTGGATACTCCCTTCAAGAAGCCATTTTTTATCAGACGCTCTATGAGTCCTGTTTATTTCCGATGATTTTATTGCGACAATATTCTGATCTTCCTGAAAATTACGAAGTGTCTGAAGGGATGCCGCCAATTTTTCTCCAGGTGTCGCCATTTATTCTTTTTTTTGAATTATTTACCTACTATTTTTTAAAAGCAAAAGATTACCAGTTTCGCATCGTAATTAACCTATTGTGTCGCACATAAATTAGTCTATTGCGTCGTATTTAAATTAGCTTATATTGTTGCGCGTAAATTAGCCTACAATGCAAATGTAATAAATTAATCAATATTTTTGCTAATAATGATTGTGAGGTTTCCTAAAGGATGATTGTGAATCATCATCAGAGATACAACATTTGCCTGCTCATTCATCTTGTTCAAATTATACTTACGTTCACGAAAACGTAAACACTTCATATTGGTGAACAACGATATAATTATTTAGCAGCACCAACAACAGCAGCACCAACTATTTGTGCTGTAACTACATCTAATACTATCAATCAATAACTTCCTCGGCAGCAGTTTTTAAAAAAAATCTTAAACATCGATTTATAGATTTTGTTATATTGATGAAATTTTCTGATCATTAAAGCTTAGAAATAATAGCGGGTTCTTGTTCTACGTGCGATAAGTTCTTTTTTGTAGCATTCACGGATGCACGTAATCTTCATGTTTGTACTCATAGAAATGTCACTTTAGGTGTCTCACTGTGACTATTTGTGTCTCTGTGTGCCATAATTTGGCAAAAAAATATTTTTTATACCTCAAATTTTGAGGTATAAATGAGGTGCAAATTTAATCAAAATAACGCCTACGGCTTTTAATCGACCGTAAGGCGGTCAAAGACCACACAAAACGACAAGCAGACCGAGATTATCAAAAATTCTAAACTTGCGATAGTACGAGTAATAAATTTCTTTAGTGTAAGCCAAGCGAGCTTTTTACTTGAAACAAGCCGAAGAATATTCTACAGAATTATTTCTAGAGGAGAACTTGATATTGCAAAATTTATTATTAGCACAATACGTAGAAGAAGAGTACCAATTGACCTTGTAACTAAATCCAAACTCTATTTACTTTATCTTTTTTTTGTCAATTAAGGCCTGAATGAGATTCCACTCATACAGATGAAAGGTCATTCCGTTACTCATTGCTACAAACATTCCATTAGGAAAACTAGTGCCTAAATTCAGAGCCGTCACATCTGCTCCGTCAGATTCAACTGTAGCAGTTGGAATTTCTGCCAATAGTGGATACACATTTGAGTCGCCTTTAGAACCCTCTCTCGGGTATACCATAAACGTATTATTTTGCTGATTGCTAACCAAAATATAGCCGGTTGTATCCGTTGTTTTGTAAATCGCAATTCCTTCGTTGTCCGATTTAAAATCTTTTTGACCAAAAAGAGCCTGTTCTTTATTATTCTT
This sequence comes from Flavobacterium sp. RSP49, assembly GCF_003968735.1. Taxonomy (NCBI): domain Bacteria; kingdom Pseudomonadati; phylum Bacteroidota; class Flavobacteriia; order Flavobacteriales; family Flavobacteriaceae; genus Flavobacterium; species Flavobacterium sp. RSP49. Next base: position 332,005 of record NZ_RYDN01000001.1, read on the forward strand.
GACATCCGGATCGGCTAGGTATTTTTTGATTCCAAATTGTTCGTCACTATAATAGACAAATCCCAACTCATTGTCAACAGCGATAGCCTCAATTTCTTTTTTTCCGCTAAAGCTCCCAAACTTGCGAACCAATTGTGCTTTTACCGTTCCGTTTTTGAAGGCTGTCAATTGATATTGCCATAAATAACCGTTTCTAGGTCCTGATTTTCGGCCTACAATGGCAAAAATAGCCTGGTCACTTGCTCTGGTATACAAAGCAATTCCCATTGGGTCACGTTCTTTTTCTCCTTCAAATACCGGAATACCGCCATTATCAATTGGTTTTAAATCAGGAAGTGAAAAAATTCTGATTTTATTGGTTTCGCGTTCGGTAACCACAGCGATATCTACTTTTTTAGTTCCAATCTGCAATCCATAAGCAACATCGACATTGTTAGGTCTACGCATTATGTCCGTCTTATTTACTATTTTTCCCTTCAAATCAAACACATAAAGCGCTCCATTACTGTCTTTATCCGTCCCTAAAATTAGACTTTTTTGAGCATCATGAGGATGAATCCAAATGGCTGGGTCATCAGTATCGTGAGGAGTGGCTTGGGTTACTACTGCAGGTTTAAGCGCATTTTCTTTTATCGCCGTTAGTTTGTCTTTACAGGAAGTCAAAAGACCAAAACTTAGGAGTACAAGGACTATTTTTTTCATCTTATTTCTTGATTTCCTTTTTATATAGTACTATTCCTTTTTCATTGATTGCCTGAACCACAAGTTTCGTATCGGTTACAGAAAATGTCATAAATCCAGGTTCAGCTGCTGCAAACACCGTACCTTCTCTTTTCCCTGTTGGTCTTACTTCACAAGCTGAACCTGTAAGAAATTGAGTGGTATAGCGTCCTTTAGGCTTTATGATTTGAAAATCATGTTCATGACCGCACAAATAAGCATCTACCTGATATTTGTCAAAAAAAGAGGCGAATTTTTTTTCGAAAGATTTAGTATCCGGACTGTCTTTTCGTTTTCCACCGGAATACAAAGGATGATGCCCCACGACCATTTTCCATTTGATCGATACATCAGTTGTATTTAAGGTTTCAGTCAGCCATTTTCGCTGTGCCAAAGTGTCCTGAGCAATTATATTTTCATACATATCCGATCCTTTTTTATAATAGCCATCTATAAACGGATTCGTATCCATGACCACTAATAGCAATTTATTTCCGTCCTCCAAGGCTATTGTTTTAGAATAATAATTACCGGGTAAAGTCCATCTGCGGCTCACTTTTGAATAATCAATTTGAGCTTGAATATTGCCCCTATAATCGTGATTCCCCAGAGCTATATACCAGTTGTCATACAAACTGTGATTGGTATATATGTTTTCAAAAGAAGAATTCCATTGACTGTCCTGCGTACTTTGTACTCCATTTGGATAAAAATTATCTCCCATCGAAAGTGTAAATTCGGATCCTAAGGTCATAGCTGCTTTCCCCATTTGATCGGCTACTTCTTTTTGGAAATACTGTCCGTTTCTACCAAAATCTCCCATAACAATAAAGTTAAGACTTTTGTCCACTATTTCTAATGCAGGAATAAACCCTCCTGTATAACCTGATTTTTGTTCTGATAAATAATCCTGGCCAAAGAGTGGTAAACTAAGCAGCAAGGATATCGTAAGTACTCGAATTTTTTTCATGACAATTATGATTTAAAGCATCCAAATAATGCTTGATTACTTAGTGCTATTAACTATTAATGAGATTTAAAGATCAAATTTGACACCAAAATTATATCTAGCCTGATAGTATTCTAATTGTTTGGTTCTTTCAGAAGTACCCTGATAATAACGCAAAGGCTGGTTGGTAATATTATTAGCTTCCGCAAAAATACGAAGGCTTTTTGTAATTTTATATGATACATTCATATCCAGGAAAAACTGTTTGTCATAATAGCTGTCTTGGAATTCAGATGCACCCAGCTCATCTAAATAATCTGCAGCAAAATTAGCAGAAGCTCTGGCCGAAAATTTACTGTTTTCCCAAAACAAAGAACCGTTAATCATATGCGGAGCAGTGCCGGGCAAACTAACATTACTTCTTTCATTTCCGTCTGCATCTGAAATTCCTTTGGCATCTGATTGCGTATAGGTGTAATTAGCATACACTCCGAAACCTTTTAAAAATTTACCTGGTAGAAAATCCAATTGCCTTTGAAAAGCAAATTCAAATCCATAAACAGCAACATTATCCCCATTTCTGGATTGGATAAAATTCCAGTTTTCTCCCATGGGTACCGGATTGGATTGGGTTGGAAAATCGTTAGCAAAATCAGCCGTAGTATACTGATTATCACTGTAGGTATAAATGAATTTATTGAGGTTTTTGTAGAAAAATCCGGCAGATATCAAACCCACAGACTCAAAGTAATTTTCGGCCATTAAATCAAAATTATGAGAAAAGGTAGCGTCTAATTCCGGATTTCCAGCTTGTATCTCCGCATCGGCAGCGATGTTATTGACAAATGGCGCTAATGCATAATAATTAGGACGGGCTAAGGCAGTCGTAAATGCAGCTCTTAAAATTAAATCTTTGGTCGCATCATATTTAAAAGCAACACTTGGAAGAACATTCGTATAGGTATTAGTATTATTAATTTTACCTTCTAATTCTGATTCGTCTAAAACTCGGTTTCCGGTATAATCAATATGAGTTGTTTCAATACGTGCCCCCACAATCATAGAAAGCTTATCATTAAAATCCTGATCCCATCGTACATACCCAGCATAAATATTTTCCTTAGCAGTATAATTGACCGCTAAAAATTCAGAGGGATCGACTTCTTGCCCATAAAGTACGGGATTATTTAAGTCTAAATTGCTAAGATATGAAACTGAAGCCTGCGTACCCGAAACGTATTGGCTTCCGGGATTAAATCCATTTCCTCCAAAAAAAGTAGCTGGAACATCTGCCAAAGTAAAAGCAGTGTTAGGAGTATAGGAATAGAAAATATTGTTTCTTTCTTTATCCTTCAATCGGACACGAAGCCCCGTTCTGATTCTTCCTTTTTGATCTTTAATAACCGAAAACGGAAATCGAAGATTCACTTTGGCTCCCAATTCGCTTTCATCAGTACGGTCTCTATTTTCTGAAAGTGCTGTTTGAGCAAATAGATTTAGATTTTCTCCGCTAGTGCTAATCAAGGGCAGTCTATTATTGCTTAAATCCTGCGTAAAAGCCAATCCTTCCTGTTCAAATTCAAGGTAGCGTTCATTAGGGCGAAATTCACTGGCGGTTGCATAATTTACGGACCAGTCTAAATCTAATTTTGAATTCAAAAGATGTTCTCCTTTTAAGGAATAATTCTGAACGCGCTGATCTTCTAATCGAGTACTTTTATTGCGATTGTTGTCAATACCCCCTTTAGTCTGTCTTCGAACTCTTCCTGTAAAACCAGTTATGGATTCATTTTCATAAATGGGTGCAATATCATCATAACGGGTTCTAAAACGGGTTTCTCTGTCATCTCTCCAATTGTATATTGCATTAGCAAAAATTCGGTTATTTTCATTAAATTCATAATCTAAAGCAATGGCCGCACTTCTTCGGATGCGTTGTACATTATAAATTCTGATATCAGATTCCTCGACATACACATTATCAAAATCATCGCGTACCCAAACCGCTTCAACATTATCAGAACCGTAGGTGTTGTTATTATAGGAACCACTGACAACCATTCCTAATTTATTGTCTAAATACCGGTTTCCATAAACCAATCCCGCCGTATAATTGGCTTTATCTCTTATTGGACTAAAACCACCGGCCATAGTAGCCGAAATTCGTTCTCCGTTTGGAGAGGCACGGGTAATCAAATTTACAGAACCTCCAATAGCATCGGCATCCATATCAGGAGTCAGGGTTTTGTTAACTTCAATAGTTGCAATCATATCCGAAGGAATCAAATCCATTTGAACATTTCTGTTATCCCCTTCAGCTGACGGAATTCGATCCCCATTTATAGTAACTGAATTTAAAGACGGTGCCAATCCCCTTACAATAATGTTTCTGGCTTCGCCCTGATCATTTTGCATGGTAATCCCCGTAACCCGTTTTAAAGCATCTCCAATATTCGCATCTGGAAAACGGCCTACCTGATCGGAGGAAATAATATTAGTAATGTTACTATTGTTTTTTTGCTGATTCAAAGCTCTGGCTTGACTTCGAATCCGGTCTCCTTTTACAATCACCTCATTTAAATTTTCAGAACCACTGGACAATACCATATTCACTATCGTATTCTTGCCTTCCAACACAACGACTTGTTGCTTTAGGGTTGCATACCCTATATAATGAACTTCTATTTGATAGGTTCCGGCAGGAACATTCAAAAATTCATAATCTCCAATTTGATTGGAAAGCGTATTTCGATTTGCTGCATTCAATAATTTTATAGAGGCAAAAGGCAAGGAAATATTACCATTTGTGTCCGTTATCTTACCGGAAACGATACTGCTTTTCTGAGCAAATACAGATTCGCTGATGCTACAAATTAAAAATAATAAGAATAATTTTTTCATAAGATATACTGTTGTTTACAATATTGCTAATATAAACGCAGTCGTATTAAGAAGAGGTTAACTGTTGATTAGGCTATTGGTTTCAGTACTTGAAGACTAGTTAATTAACTTTTTGCTCTTTTTTACGTAAGAAATTAAGATGTTGTAGTAAAAATTAAGCTAATTTTAAGAAAACTATCTATGAATTTATAATTTGAAAATAATAATAAATTTAAAATCTATAAAAAAAGACCATTACGTCCAATAATTACACTTTTATCTGCAACAAAGGGATGTGATTTATTGCAAAAATCAAGCTACAGATACAAATTGCAAAAAAGGGAAGCTCTTTTATTGTTTTGTGTCCAATTATTAAATCCGTATAGTTCATTAAAAATAACATTAGTTTGTAGTATTCGAAGTCACATTTTTTAAGTGTGATTCTTCTCTTAAAAAATTAAAATCATACATTTTGCTACAATTTTATAATCATCTGGCAGAAGCAAAATAAGGTTTAATCAGTGCTGATGCCGTTTTCTAACAATAAATTAGAAATATTTTTTCATAAGTTATTGTAAAACAGTTAATTAAATTATTTAATAGTGTGAATTAATTCGAAAAATTATTAATACAATCTCGATATAGTACAAAATAATTCGATTTTTATGGAATTATATTGAATCTATAATTGATATAACATGCACTAAAAGTCAAATTAAGTACTAAAAACAGATTCTAAGCCTATAAAAAAGGTAACTTTAAGATATGAAAAAGCATCATACTATAGTAATCGCCGGGGCGGGGGAATTGCAGAAGCAGTTGGTTTGTTACTGATGGAATGGAGTGAAGTAACTCCTACTCTTTTTATTGGTGATAGAACCCATTTTCAAAAGCAAAAAAAATCACTTTTTCTGCAATCCTTTCTTACGGAATTTTAACTAGACTGTAGATCTGTTTTTAGATCGGATACTTTTGCCTTAAATGCAATCAAAAAAACCAAAAATTGTATAAGAAAACTCTTTTAGTTGCAACTTATTCTTTAAATGATTTGCGAGATTACGATTAAAACGATCGCTATTAAAGCTAGGAAAAGTCCAGCGAAATTCATTTTAGTTAGTTTTTCCTTAAAAATAAAAATCCCAACAAGACTTCCCATTACTATTACACCCATGTTCATACCAGCAAAAACCGTTGAAGGATTTTCAGCGAAAGTCTTATGCGCTTTTAGATAGAAGAGTATGTTTCCAAAGTTGAAAACACCTACCATACCACCAAAAATAATATTTTTGAAGTTTAATGAGACTTTAGTTATCATCACGTTATAAATAACAGCGCCAATCATAATAAACAACGCAATTCCAAAAACTACAAATAATGACGTTGTATATGGCAAAGTGGTGTGAAGGGCAATTTGCTTGAAAAGGATGTCTATAATTCCAAATCCTAATAGCACTACTGCAGGATAGACCCATTTATTTTTTGTGTTTTCAGAAGGTTTAGCAAGGATTAGCAACAGCGCTGGAAATGCTGCCAAAAGCGCCGCTATTTTTAGGATAGTAAAATCCTCTTTGAAGAGCAGCCAAGCAGCTAAAATAGGAATAAACAAAGATAGCCTTTGAGCAGCATCCGTTTTTACAATCCCTACTTGTTTGATTGAAGCCGCCAAAAAAAGGAAGATTGCTGGTAACAAAATCCCAAGAGGAACATAAATTCCCCAAGGTGCGAAAGTGCCAATATTGGTAAGATCCGGACTGAAGAAGAAATAACAAAGAATAAGCGCAAATAAATAATTCCAAGCAACAATTTGAATAGGACTGACTTCATATCCGCGAGCCACTTTAAACAACACTCCCACAGTGACACTGCAAATAATACTTAAAACAAGAAATAGCATAGCGAATTTTTAGAGGGTAAAACTACCATTTATTGTCTTTCCTTTTGCTCTTTTATAAAAGTATTGAAACTAATATTTCCAGACCAAGAATAGTACGCATCCGGTTTCAGTAGAACAAAAAGAGAATTTAGCCCTCAAATTATGGCAATCTTAGATCCTTCCTTGTTCTTTGAGTTTCCAATACCGCAATAAACCATTTACAGACATCCAGCTTGGATTAGCAAACTCATAGGTTTGAATTTCATCCGAATCCAGTCCTTTATCTAAAAACTGCTTTCTGGTGTAGTCCATAAATTGAGGAACTATACTTTCTGGCGGAGTTTGATTGTCATAAAAAGGTTTGATAAAACTAGCCCAATCATCCAGAACTATTTCTAATCCTGATAGTAGTTCATCTGGATTTTTTTGCAAATCAAAATGAGTTAAATACAAGGCTCTAGGCTTTAAATCTTTTAGTTTTTTAAGGGATTGTTTCCATAATTCAATATTAATATCCGGGGGAGGACAAGGAGGAACAACGGGACCATCTCCTATTTTTACTCCGGCCACATCCCCAGTAAATATCACATCCTCAATTTGATACGAATTATGATGCACGGCATGACCCGGTGTATACCATACTTTTATTTGAATATCTCCCAGGTCTACAACATCACCGTCAGTAACCCCAATCAATTGTTGCTCAGGTATAGATTCCATTTTCCCCCAAAGGAGCTCCATCTTATCGGTATAGATCATTTTGGCTGAATTCCATAATTTCTCCGGATTAGCTAAATGTGGAATTCCAATGGGGTGTACGTATATTTTAGCGCCATTTTGTGCCAATTTCCAAGCTGCTCCGGCATGGTCAAAATGAATGTGCGTCAGGAATACATGCTGAATATCTTTGATCTCATACCCTATCTTCTGGATTCCTTTTTCAAGATACTCCCAAGTAGATTCCGGTCCGGTTTCGATAAGTATTGGACCTTTTCCGGTTTCAATTAAAAAAGCACCAATAGAATGTTTTTCGGATTGAAAGTGTAAATCAATAGTATGAATTTTATACATAGCTTGGTTTATTTATTATGGGACAAGATAGTACATATTTATTTTAAAATCTCTTCAGATCGATATAGTTTTATTTTAAGATACTTTTTCAATTACAATAAAAAAGTGTAATTCACACCAAACATTTACTACTGGTCATCAAGATATCTATTGATTTCAGCTACTTTTACAGAATGGATTCTTTTACTCAAATTGCTTTAGGAATTGGCATTGCAGAAGTATGCGCAGGCAAAAAGCTCAAAAATAAAACAATTTTATATGGTTCAATTCTGGGCACAATTCCCGATTTAGATATTGTAGTAGGTTTATTTTTAAATCCTGTAGATGCAATCCTAATTCACCGTGGCATCAGTCATTCTCTTTTTCTTTTTCTATTTTTATCGCCTGTTTTGGGTTGGATTATTTCGAAAATAGAAAGAGACAAAATCAACTTTTTTCAGGCAACTCGTATGGCGTTTTGGTGTTTGTTTACCCATGTGCTCCTGGACATGTTCACTTCATGGGGTACACAAATTTTATGGCCTTTAGACTATAGATTTGCATTAAAAACCATTTTTGTAATTGACCCGTTGTACACTATTCCATTAATTATTGCATTGATTGTGACTTGGAAAACAAAAAACGCAGTACTTCGCAAAAAATATATAATTAGAGGATTATCCATTAGTACTGCGTATCTGCTTTTGTCCTGTTTCATCAAAGTATATGCCTTGAACCAATTTGAAAAAGCATTAATAAAACAAGGAATTCAGTATTCGGAAATTATCGTAAAACCCACCGCTTTCAATCTCATTTTGTGGAACGCTAACGCAGCCACAGCAAACAATTACGCATTAGGCGACTACTCTCTTTTTGACACGCAACCCATTTTATTTACTGCTTACAGCAAAAATAAATTTCTAGAATCGCAACTAAAAGGAAATTCAGATTTTGAAAAACTAAAAAAAGCGAGCGAAGGCTGGTATATTATTTCTAAAAAAAATCAATCTTTATATTTCAATGATTTGCGCTTTGGACTGTTAAATGACGATTCAAAAAACCCTCAATTTGCGTTCAGCTATCAATTTATTGCAAGCAAAACAGAACTAAAAGCGGTTGAAGTTCCGAAAGACAAAAGGGACGGAAAGCGATTACTTCAAAAAATAGTTACGCGGATAAGGGGAAACTGAGTATTTTTTTTAGAAATATTAATCACTCTTCAACCATCCCGTAATACTCATTCTGGTATTTTGAGTGACCAAAACTTCATGAACTAATTCGTCACTCTTAAAGAAAACTGTTTTACCTTGAGTTGGGGCTATCTTTTGATTGTTATTAGCTTGATGAATCAGCAACTCACCACCGTCACTTTCTTGCCAATTGCTGTTCAGATAACTGATCATAGAGTATTTTCGGCTGGGATTATTCTTGAATTGATCCAAATGTTTGAGATAAAAATCGCCCGATTCATACAACGAATAATGAAATTCATATCCTGTTATTCCAGCATAACAACTTTCATTCAAATAAATAATAAAAGCTTCTATTTGAGCAAAAAACTCATTTTCGAATGCGTTGTTGTGTTTTTTATCCAGCCAATAAATGGAATCGCTTCGTATTGCACCATCATAAGAAACCTTTTCTGCGTTGCCAATTCCTGCTTCCGTCAACAGACTATTTTGGTTTAAAACAATCAAATTTTGTTTTAGATTATTAGCTAAATCGGCACTCAAAAAATGTTCGGATATGCCTACCTTATTTTCAATATAAGTAGCAATCAAGGCTTCAAAGCTATTTTCCATGTCTTTCTTTTTGACTGCTTAGACAATCAATGAGGCAAGGTAGACTAATAAAAATCAGTAACGTCGATAAAGAAATAAATAAATGGGACGCTTATTTTATTCTCTAGAAAAAAACGCCAAAATAGATCAATTTTCAAACAAAAAAGTCATTTAAGGAACGACACAATAGTGATTCCTTAAATGACTTATAGTGCAAAAAACGTATGTTATTTACAATTTACTAATAAAGCTTCCGTAAATATCCTTGAACTGATACCCTTTAGAAAAACGGTCTTTGCTTAGTTTTTTATATTCAACCAATCCCCAAAGAATAAATTCCTTCATGAAAAATTTATCTTCTTTTTCCAGTTGCGGTTGGTATTTTTTGATTAAAATTTCAAGAGGAACAATACTTTCTAATATTCTTTCGTATTCTTCATCAGAACAATCATCTGATAATTCGAAACCACTTTCGGCAAAAAACCATTCGATGATATCCGTGTAGGCATTTTTGACACCTTCTTTCTCTAATTTTTCGATTTTTGGAAAATATGCAGGAAAAAAAGTATGGATCGCATCGCCCAATAAATGTTGTGCTACAGCGGCGGCTCCCTCCTGCTCTCCTTCGTAAACCAATTCGACTTTTCCGGTAATAGCAGGAATAATTCCCATAAAATCAGACAATCGCAACGTTGTTTTATCTATTCCGGATCTCAAAGCCCTTCTTTCTGCAGTACTTAATAAGTTCTCAAAAGCGGTAATACTCAATCTGGCGCTCACCCCACTTTTGTTATCAATATATTCGCTTTCTCTTGCTTCAAAACTGATTTGTTCTAATAAATCTCTCGCTAACGAAGGCACGTAAACCATATTATTTTGTGTGGCGTCCAGTTTTGCTTCCTGCTCTGTAATGGTTCTGGCAATTTTAATGGTTTCCGGGTAATGCGTCAGGATTTGAGAACCTATCCTGTCTTTTAATGGGGTTACAATACTCCCACGATTCGTGTAATCCTCTGGATTTGCTGTAAATACAAATTGCAGATCAAGGGGCATTCTCAATTTGAATCCACGAATCTGGATATCGCCTTCCTGCAAAATATTAAATAGTGCTACTTGGATTCTCGCTTGTAAATCCGGTAATTCGTTAATAACGAAAATACAACGATTCGCTCTTGGAATCATTCCAAAATGTATCACGCGATCATCCGCATAGGACAGTTTTAAATTTGCTGCTTTTATTGGATCGACATCTCCAATCAAATCTGCAACGGTTACATCCGGCGTAGCTAATTTTTCGAAAAAACGGTCGCTTCGGTGTAGCCAGGAAATGGGAGTTGCATCGCCTTTGGTTTCAATAATATCTTTGGCAAAACGAGAAATGGGCTGCAACGGATCGTCATTAATCTCGGAACCTGTCACAAACGGAATGTATTCGTCCAACAATTCGATCATTTTGCGTGCCAATCGGGTTTTGGCTTGACCACGAAGCCCTAATAAATTGATGTTGTGCCGCGACAAAATAGCACGTTCTAGTTCCGGAATTACGGTATCTTCAAAACCGTGAACACCTTCAAAAGTTGGTTGTCCTGATTTAATTTTATTTCTTAAGTTCGTACGCAACTCATCTTTGATGTTTATACTTTTGTAACCTGATTTTTTTAATTCTCCGAGAGTTTTTATATTTTCTATTTTCATATTGCTTTTAAAATTATTATTGTTAACTGTCAATTTGTTCTTGACTGCGCTCGAACTGACAACTGAGACTGTGACTAATTACTATTTTATTCTCTTTTTACGATTGGTCTCATAATCCTCAAAAATCATTTCACCCAGTCCTTTTAATCCGGTATAAAATGCTTTTCCTTGATTTGATTCGGTGAATTTATTGACGAATTTTTGCAAATACGGATCATTCGCAATCATAAATGTGGTGATTGGAATGTGTAGTTTTCGAGCTTGCTGCGCCTGATTGTAGCATTTATCCACAATATATTCGTCGAGTCCGTTACTGTTCATATAATAGGAACCATCTTTTTCGCGGACGCAACTTGGCTTCCCATCGGTAATCATGAAAATTTGCTTGTTGGTGTTTCGTTTCCTGCGCAGGATATCCATGGCTAGTTGTAAACCGGCAACTGTATTGGTGTGATAAGGACCCACTTTTAAATACGGTAGATCCCGAATTGCAATGGTCCAAGCATCGTTTCCAAAAACTAAAATATCTAAAGTGTCTTTTGGATAACGGGTCGTAATCAACTCAGCAAGAGCCATTGCTACTTTCTTGGCAGGAGTAATTCTATCTTCACCGTACAAAATCATACTGTGGCTAATATCGATCATCAAAACGGTACTCATCTGTGATTTATATTGCGTTTCTTCAACAACTAAATCATTCTCGGTCAACATAAAATCTGCTATTCCGTTATTGATTTGGGCATTGCGTAAACTTTCGGTCAAGGAAATTCGTTCGAGTCCGTCACCAAAATGAAATTCCCGAAATTCCCCGGTATGTTCGTCACCGTTTCCGGAATGTTTAGTCTTGTGATTGCCGCTTCCGGAGCGTTTCAGATTACCAAAAATATTGTCCAATGCTTGTTGCCGAATGGCACGCTCCGTCTTGGCAGTAATACCAATTCCAGCAGTGCCATCCTCTTTAAGTTCATCGCGGATGTATCCTTTTTTCTTTAAATCTTCAATAAAATCATCAATACTGTAGTGTTCATCAGTGAGTTTATATTCTTTGTCCAATTCCCGCAACCAGTCGATTGCTTCATCAAAATCTCCTGAAGTATGTGTAATTAATTCTTTGAAAATACCAAAGAGCTTATCAAACGGAGACTGAAAAGGGGCTTCGTATTGCTTGAAATAAAAACCTTTTTTAGTGTCATTTTTCATAGCCAATAAAATTACACCAATAAAAAATGTATGCTATACAAACATTTATTAATTTTTAGTTAAAAACGATAAAATCCAAAAAAAGCTACCTAAAAAAATTGTCCGTCCACATAAAACCAACATCCATTTTCAAGTTTGAAAGTAGAAAATTCATGATGAATTTGTTTGTGAAGTTTGGTGTCTAAAAAATGAGCTTTGAATTCTACCGTGTTCTCTGTGGATTCTATAATTTCCAATTGCTGCCATTTATTTGAGGTGGCCCAATTCAGAATTTCACATTTTGAATACTGCTTTCTCACCGTAATATGGGTTGTGGCCAACAAATAATCTACCTGATGTGTTGCATAGGCTGAATATCTGGAACACATTAAAGACTCAGCAGTTGTCGCTTTTTTTACTCCATTAATAATGGGCTCACAACAATCCTGGAAATTTTTATCGAAACCGCAATAACATTTGTTTTTGATCATTCTTTGATACAATTCGTTTAAATGGATTCAGTTGCCTGTCCATTTAACCCTGCTATTTTTTGATGCAACTGGTTCAACAAGACTTGATAACGGCTTACCTCCATCAGGTCTTCATCCTCTTCGGCAAAATCCAAGAGTTCATCTAATTGCTCACTAACTTCTGCTAATTTAGTATTGGCTTCCCGGGCATTTTTTTTAGCAATAAAATCGATTATTTGCTGAACGCCACTTTTTACTTCGCTAAATTTATTTTTTTCCATGATGTAGTTACATTATTTTTCTGAAGCCTTATCTTCATTAAATTTTTTAGTAATTTGCTTTAGTTTTTCTTTGCGCAGCATTTCAGCTTGCTTAACTTTATCCTGCGCTTTGTGTAACTTATCGTTGTGTTTTTTAATATTTCTTTCGTTATTTCTACTCATGCTCTTGCGCTCTAAATTATCAAATGTTGAATCAATTTTTCGATTCAAAAACTACTGCAAAGTTCGGTTTAATTATTGAAATTAAATTTTTTTTTAGTTTGATCGTACTTTTTTTAATTGTCAACAGGCTTCTCTATGCTTTAAATTTCCACAATGGGCTTTGAAATATCTTCTCCATAGGGTTCGTTTCTTTTAAAAAATCAATTTTTTTAATATTAAAGATCGTGCGCCAAATATAATAAAAAACGTATAAAACACAAAAATTAACACTGCAACTAAACCCAAATAAAAATTTACTTTAATCTTTAACACTACTAACCGACTAAAATATAAATTAGACAAAAAACCTCCTGCATCCCTTTATTAGTCACGGAAATTCTTTTATATTTAAAAGACTTACCTCCCTGTATTTTAGAACAATGCGGTTTGAAGGTTTGGCGATTTAGCCCTTTTTAATCGTATCGTGTACGTTCTGCGAGTATTCTCAATTACCCAAAAAACATCCAAATTGCTTATTAAATGAATTTTTATCAATGCAGCTACTATCGAAAACGCTTTTTTTGTTTGCGATTTTGCCTTTAGAACCATCAAAAGTAATTGAGCTATGAGTGTAATCCAGATTTGGGTCTTGATTCCGTTTTCGGTTTCTGAATAAAAATAGTGCAGTTACAAATTTTGTTTAAGTTTCTTGAAAAGTAACTCAATCTACCAACGAATTTTATAAATCAAAGCCACCTCTTGAATGCTTATCTCAAAGTTATTGGTAATAAATTCGTAGATTCTTCCTTTGTCATCTCGGTAGACAACTTTTCGTAAACACAGGTTTTTTTCTTGATTTTCTTCTTTGTATTTTAAGTGAATATGTTCTTCTTTTAATACTCCAAAACCAGTTCTCCCTTGGATTTGACAAAATGATTCTTGTACCACTTCGTAGACTGCATTGGACTTTAACCGGAACGTAAAATTGATTTTATTTTGGGTAAATTTTGCAAATTGAAGATAATGATTGTAAGCTCTATCAAAGACAATAATGCTGAATTCTGGCAGATTTAGGTATTTCAGAAAATTTTTGTCGTGCAGTTTGGCTTCGCTAAATTTTACAAATGTTGAAGTTTGTGAATGAGCATCGATAAGCATATGAACTTTTAAGCCACCTTTCTTCTTGCATTCGCCTTTTTGGTTGCGTCCAGCTCCTTTCATCACTTGAGAAAATAGGCTGATTGTACTGGAATCAAATATGAAAAGTTTATCAAATGAAATATTATCAATTCGGCTGACCGACAAAAGAGGTTCAAAGTGTTTGAGCAATAAAAAATAAAATTCTTTAAAAAATTCATTGTCTCTTTCCCGGAGATCATCGTCAGCAGTACTTTTTGCAGGAGAATTATCAAACCCTAAATGGTTTAGTTTTCCATGCATTGCCAACATTCCATCGCAAATTTTTCCCATAGAATTACAACGACTAAAAACTCTGAAAAGCATCGTTACAAGTTGTGTCCAAGCACAAAAAGACTTGTAATATCGGTCTGTTTGATGCTTTTTTGCAAGAATCTCAAATTTGATTTTGGGAATAAAATCAATCAATTGTTTAAAATCGGCTGACCGACAAACTTTTTTCAATATCTTTGGAACTCATGTTTTTTTGATTTGGTAAGCAAAAGATATGAAAAAAAAGGGCTTACTGTTAAAAGTGGCCCTTTATCTTGAATTTATTTAGTCGGTTAGTAGTGATTTAAAATCTATATTTAATGACAAAAAAAGCAATCTGGATAGTCGATGATGATGCCATTTACCAAATTATTGTAAATAAAATAATTCAAAGGTCCGAAATATTTTCGAGGGTATCGTCATTCAAAAATGGAAAAGAAGCGATTGACTATCTTCATTTTGCTTTAGAAAAGAATGCTGCCCTTCCGGATATCATTTTATTGGATATTAATATGCCAATAATGGACGGCTGGGAATTTATGGAAGAAATAAGACTGATAAAACCTTTATTTGATAAACAAATCATTGTGTATATCGTGAGTTCCTCCATTGCAGTTGAAGATAAAAACAAATCTAAATCATATGAAAATATTCTAGGATACCTGTCTAAGCCTATCACTACTAAAGATTTATTATTGATTTCTTTAAATGATTAAAAACACGAAGTAGTCTACTAAGTAAGTCGAAGGTTTAACAGTCGTAAAGTCAAAAGAATTAACTTTAAGTAAAACGACTTTAAATCAAATTGTTACATAATTTTATCCTGATTTTAAAACACGACATTATACCATGGTTATTACTTAAAAGGCGAAAAATCAAGATTTTTCAGATGATTCCTTGGCTGGCATCAAATGAATTCTTTTTTTATTTCCTCTAACGTTTTAGTAGTAAAAATTAATTGATTGATAATTTCCTCTCTCAAAAGATCAATATCGTCGCAATCAAAATAATTCGCCCACGAAGTCAGATTGAATAAATTCCGGATCTGTTTGATGCGTTTAGTGGTTTCAAAACTGGTTCTCAAGATCGCTTTTTTATCATACTTTGGATTATTTCTGTGTTGATAATGGACCGTTTTCTTTAGATAATTTGCTTCTAAATAATAGAGTTCTTCTATAGCATTATCTGGATAAAAACGATTCCAAGAAGCATAACCCAATTTAATTTTAAAATTTGTTTCTGGTTCTAAAGGTTCTAATCGCCATTTGCTATTAGCTAATCGTCCCCAATGATTGGACAACCGATACATTCCCGTTTTAGTATAATAATATTTACTGCCCGATTTGCTGTCATACTGAATTTTCAGTCCATTTATAGCATCAATAGAAATCTCATCAAATACACAAAAAGTGTTTTTGAAAGAATTAGGGTTGGGACGAAAAAAATTTTTCATGATGCAAAGGTAATCAGATCAATTCAAAACTTACACAACAAGAAGTTACTTGACTTGCATAATCGTAAAAAACGATTTTGATCCAGACAACAGCGAAATTGTTGTTCCTGCCGCCGCTCCAAAAAAGATTTTATCCCCTGCATTTAACTTTACTAACGTACTTGTTTTTCTGGTTGGGGGAGATACATTCACATTTATAGTGAGCACAGAAATATTTATACTGTCAAATATTTCCTCCGCTTCTAGAGTGTTTGTGCCGCTGCGTTGCACAAAGATCGCTACTCCAACTCCCGTAGTCGCGACAAGTGTAGTCAATTCATATTGCACATACACATTATAAATCCCATTTTGAGGTGCTGTAAATTGGTAAGTAGTTGTGTTGTAATCACTATTTTCATCAAATTCCTCAGTGCTAAAAGGAATCGTTTTATAAGCTGTAGCGCTTATTGTCGTACCAAGATTTATTGTACCGCTTGCAGACCCTTTTACAAAAGACTTGATATGACTGTCATAAATTTGTTTTGAAGTGACTCTCTTGACAACTCCCTTATAATTAATTACCAGAATAGAGTCTTTGGCGGCCTCTAACCCAGTACCTAAAGTGGTTGCTCTCACTCTTAAATCCCCATTGACATCTAACTGTGATGTGGGAGTTGTTGTTCCTATACCTATTTGGGCATGTGTAAGAAATGAACTAAAAACTAAAAAACCAACTATATATTTTTTCATATTAATGTATTTTAAACGTTGCGTTTTGTGGATTTACCCATCTAAACTTATATTTTTTTTTAAGATGTATAACCCAGCTGGGATTAATAAAAAATTGCTTGTAATTTCAATAAAAGATTAATTTTTATCTATAAAAAGCTAACTATAAAAACTATTTTACCAGGATAAATTCACTTCTTCTATTGGTCTGATGTTCTAATTCTGTGCAGATGATACCATCAGCGCATATGTTTATCAACTGATTTTCGCCATACCCTTCTGCGGTCAGGCGAGAAGGATGAATTCCGTTCTTGATTAACCATTCCATAGATGATTGAGCCCTTCGTTCCGATAATTTCTGGTTATAGGAATGACTTTGTCTGCTGTCCGTATGAGAGCGAATATCAATTTTCATATTCGGATTTTGTTCCATAACATCTAAAATTTTTGATAATTCTAACATTGCATCAGGGCGAACAGTGAACTTATCTAAATCAAAATAGATCATTTTAATATTTAAAGCTTTAGCTAAATCATCCCCTGCTTTGAGTTTTTTGATTGTTTTTTCTAAAACTATAGGTACTATTGTTTTTCCGTTGTCCTTAGCGACATTTACTGTTACTTCATCTGTGTTATATTCTGTTTTCACAATCTTGATGTAAAATATAGCCTCACAATCCACCTGTCCAAAATCAAAATAACCTTCAGCATTTGTTATTATTTCTTTTCCTAATTTATAATTACTGTCTGATAAACTCACTTTTGCCCCTGCAATTGGGGATCCTGTTTCTTTGTCGGATACTGCTACTACTAGAAATTGCTCACAGGGATATTCTATTTTTTTAATTTCTTTTAACATGTAAATATCATCTCCACCTTGTCCTCCCGCTCTATTAGAAGTGACATATCCTATTTTAGTTGAAGTGTCGATAATCAAAGAAAAATCATCTTGTGGACTGTTCAAAGGCTCCCCAACATTTAACACGTTCTTAAAAACACCTTCTTTAGAAGCTTTGGCTACAAAAATATCCAGTCCGCCCAATCCGGGATACCCATCTGAAGCAAAGTAAAGTTCATTATCAGCGGTAAGAAAAGGGAAGGTTTCTCTTCCTTCAGTATTTATCTCTTTGCCTAAATTTATGGGCGTTCCAAAAGTATCGTCTTCATTAATACTAACTTTAAAAAGATCTGATTGCCCTAATGTACCCGGCATATCAGAGGAGAAATAGAGCGTCTTTTCATCTGGACTTAGCGCAGGATGGGCAACACTATAATTCGCATCATTAAAAGGTAACTCCGTAATTGCAGTCCATTCATTAGCTACAAATGAGGCTTTGTATATCTTTAACAAAGTTGTTTTATTGGTATTTTCCCCTACTTTATGATTCAAAAAATTATTTCTTGTGAAGTAAACGGTTTGTCCATCCTTAGTAAATACAGCGGTAGATTCATGGAATTTCGAATTCAGCTTTTTAGAAAATAATTTTGCTCCAGTAAGAGTTCCATCAGGATTTTTATCCGACTGATACAGATTTGTATATCCTTCTCCTGTCCAAGAATATTTTCTATTCACAAGTCCATTTTTAAATCTTGCCGAGCCAAAAACTATTTTATCTCCAAAAAAAGAACTCCCATAATCCGAATATTCAGAATTGATTCCGGCATTCTGCATAGTATAGCGCCCTGAATTTTTCTTGATAATTAATAGGTAATCTTTCTGGCTGGCGGCAAGTTTTGCCCTAGTATCATTGCCATTTAGTTGATTGAATTTGGTCATCATAGCATCGGCTTTAGCATATTCTTTCTTCGATTTTAAAGATTGTGCATACCGATAATAGTATTCCGGAGCGACATTTTCTGTCAAGACAAATAGCTCCCCATACCATTTGGCTGCGCTTTCTAACTCTGCATTAAAATAGAACGAATTTCCCAGTTTTTGCAACATGTCTGCTGTTTTGTATCCTTTATCAAAAAGCCGTTCGTATGTTTTTATAGCATCAACATAGGCAAAATTTTCATATTCCTTTTCTGCTTTTTCCAAGGCCATCTTTTGTGAATAGCCATTCAATGAAACAATCATTAATAAGATATAAATACTATTTTTTTTCATGGTGTCTCTTTTTAGAAAAATCTTGGTGTTAATTTTTTATCTACGCTTTTAAAAATTTCAAAACGTAAAAATATTTCGTGAGATCCTGAATTATAATTGGCTAATTGGGTGGTTTCAAAATCATATCCATACCCAATAAATAAGCCATCACTTATTTGAAAACCTGCCATTGCAGTTAATGCTGCATCAATTCGCCATGCTGCTCCCAAAACAAATTTTTCATTGAATAAAAAATTAGCAGACAGATCCATTTGCAAAGGCGCACCCGCAACTATCTTAGATAAAAAAGACGGTTTAAATTGTACACTCGGGGTTAAATCAAAGACATACCCCCCTATCAAATAGTAATGCATTTTAGTACTTTCAGATGCAGATTTAGTATCGTTATAATGTTGTACTTCTATAAAATTAGGAATTGAAGCCCCTACATAAAATTTATCCGAATAATAAAAAATACCAGCTCCAATATTTGGAGAAAACTGATTGTTGATGTTATTTTGAAATTGGGGATCAGTCAAATCAAATCGATCTAATTTTGTGTAATCTACATTTAACAAATTAGCCGTAGCTTTTAATCCAAGGGATAGTTTATAGGTATCCGAAGTTTGAATAGTATACGACATATCCGCGGATATCGCAGTTTGATCAGCGGGTCCAATTTTATCATTTACAAAGGAGAGTCCTATCCCTAAATTAGTGTTTTCTATAGGAGCATTAATAGACGCGGCATTCGTTATAGGAGCTCCTTCAAATCCCACCCATTGCGTTCTATGCAATCCAAAAATACTTATTGCACCCCGACTACCCGCATAGGCAGGATTGATGTTTGTGGTGTTATACATGTACTGGGTGTATTGAGCATCCTGTTGCGCAAAACTCGAGATAGTAACGAACAGTAAACTAATTATTATACCTTTTGTTTTCATAATCTTTATTTGTTTATTCCAGTAAACTAAAATAGTTGTTCAGAAGTTTTTAAATTAGTTTCTACTCAGTTGTAGATACCCGGTTTTATCAATTCCAATCCCGTTTAAGTCAACATATTTAATGATATAAAAGTAAGTGCCACTGGGCAAACCATTGCTTTCTTTGATGGATACCCTTCCTTCAGAAAATCCCTTAAACGATTTACTATCATTATCATACCCCTGTATGTCATACACCTTAATTCCCCAGCGATTATAAATCTCAACTGTATTGTTTGGGAAACAATCAATGCCTTTAATTAAAAAGAAGTCGTTTAAACCATCCCCATTTGGTGACACTGCATTAAAAACGATTAGGATACATGCCTTCACACCAAGTACAATGGCATCATCCTCTAAAGGATTACTCTCGTGTGACAAATCTTGTACTATTGTCCCTAATGGGCTTGTTCCATAAGCTATAGTCTGATCCGTTACAAATCCTCTAATCAGATCTTGTTGTGTCAAAGTATAAATACCCACAAATGCAGTACTATTAGTCTCACCTACCGACAAACGTATTGGTCCACCTACAATAGTAATTCCAAGCATAATATCTGATAACGTAACTGAATTAAGGGTTACATTTCCCATATTCATTACTGTGTATGAATACCTTATTGTTTCTCCTATTTGGGCAAAACCATCTCCATTACGATCTTCAAACACACCCCTTTGTGTTAAAGTAATACTTGGATTTTCTTTTAACAAAATCACCGTTGGTGTATCATTGGTCATCGTGGTTCCTGATACATCCCTTACCGCGTTCCCTCTTGGATCTTGTCCTGTGGCCAAAGCACTGTTGGTGACTTGTCCTGCATCAACATCGGATTGGGTGATCGTGTAGGTGCCTTTAACTGTGCTGTTGCTCGCTCCTGGTGCTAATGTCGCTATTGGATTGTTGCTGATCGTTAATCCAACCATGGGATCGGTAATCACTATATTTGTAATTGTTGTAGTTCCCGTATTGGTAACAGCAAATGTGTACGTGATAACATCGCCTACACTTCCAGTTCCTGAAACGGTTCCAGTTTTTACCAAAGCAATGCTTGGTTTGGATGGTACTATCGTTACTGTTGGCGTATCATTGGTCATCGTGGTTCCTGATACATCCCTTACCGCGTTCCCTCTTGGATCTTGTCCTGTGGCCAAAGCACTGTTGGTGACTTGTCCTGCATCAACATCGGATTGGGTGATCGTGTAGGTGCCTTTAACTGTGCTGTTGCTCGCTCCTGGTGCTAATGTCGCTATTGGATTGTTGCTGATCGTTAATCCAGCCATGGGATCGGTAATCACTATATTTGTAATTGTTGTAGTTCCCGTATTGGTAACAGCAAATGTGTACGTGATAACATCGCCTACACTTCCAGTTCCTGAAACGGTTCCAGTTTTTACCAAAGCAATGCTTGGACTGGATGCTACTGGTGTTACTGTACAAGTAAGACATGTTGGATCTACTGGACATGTGGTACATGGTGTTGGATCTGTTGAAGTACCGGTTACGTTAGCACCAGTAGGAGGAGTTCCAACAACAGTCGCTAAATTATATACTACCGCTGCATCAATATCAGATTGTGAAATAGTGTGTATTCCGGTAAACGTTGTGCTGTCAGACGCCCCAGCTGCTAATGTTGCTAGAGGTCCTCCAGTTATGACTGCATTAGGATCGGTTACGGTTATCGCACTAAGATCAGTATCGCCCGTGTTGGTCACAACGAAAGCATAAGTGATGGTATCACCAATATTTGTAATTCCATCCCCATTGTTATCTAAATACGTTCCTTTTTTAGTAATAGAAATTGATGAGACAGAACATAACAAAGTCCCACCATCACTATTTGTTGTATTTACAAATGCTCCATAAACATTTATATTGTTTATAGCACTAGCGAGCGATCCTACACTGATCTTGATTGCATCAAAAGGTAAAGTTGCTTGAAATCCGACATTATAAAAACCGGTTCCAGAACCCACAGGAGGTATCGTAATGAGTAATTTAAGTAGTTGAGAACCTCCTTTAGCTTCCTGCAGCTGACCATCTAAATAAGTGGATAGCGTTAATGATTGAAATAAATCCAATTCGATTAAATTATTCAGGTCTTTAATGGTGAATCCAGCAAAAGTACCTACTGGATACGTAAATAATTGATCCGCTACTGCTATAGCGGCGGACGAAATAACTCCCGCTGTTATTCTGATTTCAGCAAAATCAGTACTGTCAGGAGTTAACACATTATTAGTATTATTAACCGCACAAGCCACACAAGCTACTCCATCAATACCGGTATTATCCCCATCTATAATGACAGGAAAGTCAGGATTAGTCCAAACATAAGTAGTATCACATGCTACTGTGGGTAGACAAAAATTTTCGAATACGGCACTATAAATTTTAGTGGTTCCAAGAGAAACTAAAGCGGTATTAATCAATGTAATTTTGACTTCATCAAAAGGTAATGCAGTAACAAACCCTATTGTTTTTCTACTTCCCCCAACCAAAAGATTAGTTCCTACAGACACCAAAGCGGAATTACCTGTTTTGGACTCTTGCAACACCCCATTTAAATACGTAGTCAATACAACTGCATTCAGCACATTGATATCTAATATAGCAGTATTTTCTATATCAAAACCAGCAAAAGAACCTGCGGCATAATCTGTTATTTGATCTTTAATTGAAATACTTCCTGCAGATCCAACACTGGCAGTTAAATTAATTTGTGCAAAATTTAAAAGATCTGCGTCAATCAGGTTTTCGGAATCACTAACGGAGCAAAGGGCGCAAACTAATCCATCAATACCAGTATTTGCACCATTTACAAATACAGGATACGTTGGAGAAGTAACTGCAACCGGGGTATTACAGGGTAATGCAGGACCTGCACAAAAATTTTCAAAAACAGCATTATAGATTCTAGTTGTCCCTAAGGTGACTCCTACGGTTTGATTGACAATAATTTGAACCTCATCAAAAGATTGAGTTGTTATAAAACCTACTTTATAACGACCTGAACTATTAAGTAATACAGCATTTACTGCCAAATTATTTGCTGAAAATTGTTCGCGTGCTACTCCATTCAAATACGTTTTTACCTCAACATTTGCTAATGCGGCAATATTTAGTAAATTTGAATTTTCTATTTCAAAACCGGCATAAGTTCCTGCTGGGTAATCAACAACCTGATCTTTGACGGCTAAGCTCCCGGAACCCACTACACCCAGAAGTAAATGAATTGATGCAAAATCGGTCGTACTCGCCGTTATCACATTCCCTGTGTTGGAAACACTGCCAATACTTACACCCGAAACTCCAGTATGCCCATTTTCTATTGTTGTCGGGAATAATGGATAATTCATAGCCGTAGGCGCATTACAATCTAATTGAGGGCCAGCACAATAATTCACAATAACGGGATAATATACAGCTGTTGAAGTTGCAACACTCAATAAACTACCTATCGAGATTTCGATAGCATCAAAAGATTGATTAGAGTTAAATCCAACTATAAAATTACCGGGATTAGACAGCACACTCAAGCTTGCGAGTGCTGAACCTGTGTGGGTCTCTTTTAAAACGCCTCCAAGATAGGTTTTAATTGAAATTCCGTTCAGTAAATCCAATGATAATGAACCTCCAGAAGGAGCGATTCTGTATCCGGCAAAAGTACCACTAGCATAAGTCGCATTTCCATCTGTTACTCTCAAATTATGAGTAACCCCGGCCCCTAAAGTAGTGCTGGCTGTTGCAAAATTAGTCAAATCAGCATCAATGAGTGCCGAAACATTTGAAATAACGCAACCCAAAAGAGGATTACATACACCAGCTGAGGATGAACTTGTTGTAAGGCCATTAAATGTAGCTGACACTAAAGGTATTGGATCTACAGTATTACACTGTCCGTATAGATTTGGTTTGCTTAGTCCTGAAAAGAAGAGTAGGAAGAATAGTACTCTAAAAAAATAAGTGCTTTTAAACATAACTGTTTCGGTTAAATAAAACTTAAAAAGGTATTGTATTAATTTATACTTTTTAAAGAAGCTAAAATGCTTATAATTAAATAGTTATAATCGTTTTTAACGCCTCGTGTATGAAAATTCAATACTGCTAAAAAACGTAATTAATGTATCTTCGCATAGGAAATATTTGGTTCATGATGAAAAAATAAAATTGAAAATTCACCCTTTTTTCAGACTTAAAAAGTTTTTTTTATATAATATTTTTTTACTACAAATAAAATTTTATTGCTATTTTCGCCATTTATTCTTCAGTAAAGTAAGAAATAACTTTATTTAAATTTGTTAAAAAAAATGTTTTTTTTTAACACTTATTCAAAGTCCAAAACTAAGATTTAACAAAGCTATAAGGCCTCTTCTTCTTGTAGTATTAAAGCGATTTTATTGTAGAATTACTACTACATCATGTTGGTATTCTAAAAAATAGTGAGTACGTTTGAAAAAAGATATAAAACCTTTTCAAAAAAAATGAAACGATCCTCTCCTATTTATTATTTTTTTAATTGTATCCTATTAACGCTGTTATCAAATAGTAGTTTTAGTCAAAATAATTTCACTTATCGCTGGTATAGCTCGGATAACAATGAATTACCCCAAAGTAGCGTCAAAACTATTGTATCTGATAAATATGATTTTATATGGTTAAGTACTGAGAATGGTTTGGTACGCTATGATGGAAATCAATTTTTAACTTTTAATTCAGCTAACACTAAATTAAAGGGAAGTCGGTTTGGAGATATTTTAGGAAATGTCAAAAAGGATAGTTTATATGCTTTTAATGAAGATAAAAAAGAATTAATCCTCATTCATAATAGACGAATACAAATAATAAATAATAAAAAGGTTAAACATAATAGTGTAAAAAACGGGAAAGTGTTTTTCCCTCACGGAGGACTCCCTTCTTTAAAAACTGTAGGATTTAAAGATCAATTATATGTAGAATTATCGAACAACAACACGTATTACTTAAATACTACAGCAATTGAATTACGCGATTCTAAAATGAAACGCATTTTTAAAATTCCGTATACAAATAAATCTGTTTTAAATTTTTTCACTCTTGATGATACGCTGTATTATTTGAAAGAAAATGGAGACTATGATTTTATTTCCAATAACAAAATTTACTCCGGAAAACTAAATTCAATTCTTAAAGAAAATTTTAAAATTTACTGGAATACCACTGCAAATCAAGTTTTTTTGTATGCTAAAAATAAAATTTACCGATTAACGGCGCAAAATAAGCGTTTATCAGCTGAATGTATCGCTGAATTTAAAGATTTTGATTACAGTAATATTATTTCTGTTTTTCATGACCCCAAAAACTTAAAACTATTCCTTGGCAGCAGTACTAACGGACTTTGTATAATTACGTTCTCTAGTTTTAAATCCGTAAAGAAAAATCCGCTAAAAGCAGAACTGTACTATTCCAGTCTGCCTTTTACAAAAAACACTATCATTACAAATGAGGGACTAATCCTAAACTCGACAAAAATAATTGATAGCATACCTTTTATTAGTGGGAAGTACTTTAATGCTAAAACAACTATGACCAAGGATGCTTCTGGCGGAATTTGGATTGTACATAAGAAAAATCTGTATCGGTACTCCAAGGAATCAAATTACAAAAAATACAAACAGTATACTTTTGATCAGGAAATAAAAGTGATTTATACAGACTTGGATAATACTATTTGGGTAAGTTTACGACGGGAGGAAGGAAATAAAGCCAAACTTTATGTGATCGCAAACGAAGACAATCAAAAACCGAAATTATTACTTAGTCTTAACGTAAACATTAATTATATAGCCCAAAACGAACATAAAATTGTTTATCTAGGAACCGACAAAGGACTCTATCAATATGACTGTAGAGCTTATTTGTTGGACCTTATAAAAAACACAGCCCAATTAAACGTGCGCAGTATTTTTATAGACCGCGATAAAAAAATATGGATTACAACTTATGAGCAAGGTTTTTTTCTGTCTGAAAATAACACCCTACACACGTTCCCTAAAGATCAAAACAAATATCTAAATTCATCCCACTGTATCGTTGAAGACAAAAAAGGTTTTTTTTGGATCAGTACAAATAAAGGTCTTTTTCAGGCTTCAAAGAAATCATTACTTCAATATACGCAGGATAAAACAACTACGATCTATTACCATTTTTATAATAAAACAAATGGTTTCTTGACCAATGAGTTTAATGGAGGCTGCCAACCTTGCGGAAATTATCTCGAAAATGATTCTATCACTTTTCCTTCTATTAACGGGATGGTTTTTTTTAATCCTAACACAATAGAACCCATTCTTCCAGACAAAACCTTATTCATAGATGAAGTTATTATCGATCATAAAAGCACTTATTTTAAAGATACAATTGTCTTACAGAATAATTTTGAAAGAGTAACTTTTTTTATTGATTCCCCTTATTACGGAAACCCCTATAATCTAAATTTAGAAGCCAGACTTAATGGGGTAAACAAAAGTCTCTGGGAAAAAATAAGCGCTAATAAACGTATTTCGTACACCGCTTTACCGCCAGGAGAATATACATTGGTCATAAGACATCTTCCGGGTTTTAATTCAAAATACCATTATAAAAAAATAACGCTGATCGTATTAGCTGCTTTTTATCAGACCTTATGGTTTAAAGCCCTTATGTATTTTACAGGCCTTGCGATAATTTTCTATTTATCAAGAATCCGCTTCTTGTACATAAAAAATAAAAATAAAGAATTAGAGCAAATAATTGTAGCCAGAACCCAAAAATTAGCAACCGTAATTACAGCATTAGAGATTTCAAAAACCAATCTGACACAAGAAATTCTTCAACAAAAAAGGTTAATAGAAACAATAAGCCATGACATCAAGAGCCCATTAAAATACCTCGTTCTAACAGTCCATCATCTGTATAAAGATTTAGATAAAATGAACAGTATATCCCTTCAAGAACAGGCTAAATCAGCTTATAAATCGTCATTTCAATTGTATGTTTATGTTGAAAATCTCGTGAAATACTCCAAAATATTTATTGAAGACAAAAAATTAGAAGAAAATAGTTATTCCTTGTATGATTTGGTTGCTATAGAAATTCAGCTTTTTGAAAAAATGGCATTGTCTGAAAATACAATCATAATTAATAGCGTGAATAGAACCGAATCCTTAAAAACGAACAAAAAAATAGTATCTATAATTATTCATAATCTTTTTGACAATGCGTTAAAAAACACCACAAACGGTACTATCGAATTACGATCCGAGACTAAGGGTAAAAAACTCTCTTTCAGCATAAAAGATAACGGAATTGGGATGGATGAAGAACTAATTGATTACTACACGACTCTTTATGAAAAACAAACTCTACAAAAAGAAATTTCCAGAAATTATGGACAGGGTTTACCCATGATTATCGAATTACTTGGTATAATTGAGGGGGAAATAAAAATTACTAGTCCACCTGACAGTGGAACAAGCATCGAAATAATTATTGATACAATCTAATTTTTATTGATTTTAAAAACATCGATCAAGGCAACAACATTCTTAATTCTAAGTTTTTCGAAAACTCGGTTTTTATACGTACTAACAGTTGACATTTGAATTTTCAACGTATTAGAAATCTCTAGATTACCCAATCCTTCAACTAATAATCCTGCAATCTCAAATTCTCTTTTAGACAATTTTTCTAGGGGATTCAATGGTGTTTTATTTAGTGCGGAAGCTACTATTTTGTTCATTACGGCATCCGTAATGTATTTTCCGTTTTCTAAAATAGACAGAACAACCTGAACAATTTTTTTTTCGCTACTCAATTTATTCAAATACCCGTTAGCCCCGGAAATAATATACCGACAAGCATATAGATCTTCTTCATAAGCTGAAAAAATAAGTATTTTAATATTAGGTCGTATCAACCTGATATCATGGATCATATCTGTCTTTTTAGAACCAGGAATATTTATGTCCAAAATAACCAAATCAAAATAATTTTCTTTTAAAATTAAAATTGTTTCTAAAAAATTTTCAGCGTTAAATATTTTTAAATTTTCAATCTCTTGTTTTAAAACAATAGAAATTCCAGTTCTTACAACCAAGTGATCATCAACTAATAGAATTTTATAGGGCATAATTTGTTTAACTTTTATATTAAACTAATTTATTTACGAAAACAATTTAGTATAAAATTATTTTTTTTGTTTAAACACTGAAATACAATATTTTAAGTTAGTAAACAGTTACAAAGATAGCTTAATTTATCTTAAAATCTAAAATACTTCTGCCTTGAGCTCTTTCCTAAAAACTACTATTATTGTTAAAAATAATAGAAATAAATGACTTATCGTCAATTAAAATACTAATATTATAAATCTTAAAATAAAATTTTAATACTATTGTCACTTTTTTAATAAATTAAAACAACTACTATTAACCGATATTTTAAAAAAATAAAGTAGTAAACTAAAATAAATAGATGAAATATAAAATTCTGCTTTCAAAAAATCCTTTAATATCTAAAAAACAAATATCTCACCAAGTGCTCTTTTATAAGCCTCACCCCGTAATTACACAAAAAAAAGCCGCTAAAAAACTGAAATATATCGGTTTTTTAGCGGCTTTTTTTTTTACTTATTGTCCCGTCCTGAAATAGCGATACACAAAAAGTATCCTAATGGAAAAACATGAAGAAACACGCTATGTGAAGCGGAC
>NZ_RYDN01000020.1:0-57462 GCF_003968735.1 Flavobacterium sp. RSP49
CTTGCAAAAACGTTTTTGCAAGTGTTTAATTAAATATTTTTATCTAATAATCTGTATCGGTTATTCAGGACAAGACACAATAGCAATTAATTATTACAAAGAGTTAGTGATGTTTTTTTAAATAAAAGTCCAATGAATCGACTGTCATTGGACTTTTTGTATTTGTGTCATCTTACCGAATTTCTATTCGTTTATAAAAAAAACAACTAATTTTATTCGTAAGTAGCTCTTTCATTTTTGGTTTACGTCCACTGATGAGTAAAAGATACTAAATAATCGGCAGTACAACTCATAATGAAACAACGGAAAGTGATGCTTCTGGAAAACCAAAAAACCTCGGATTCGGGCTTTGTTTTTTTGTGGACGGTTTCTTAATTTACTATTTTCAAACTTCGTACCTTTGCACTTTAGAAATTGAAAGAAAATGATTGAAATAGGAAAATACAATACGCTTACCATATTACGCGATACCAAAGTGGGTTTGTTTCTGGGAAATCCAGAAAAAGATCCCGAAGGAATTCACGACATTCTGTTGCCTAACAAATATGTACCAAACGAATTTGAAATAGGCGAGGAGTTGATTGTTTTTGTGTATTTAGACCACGAAGAAAGACCCGTTGCCACCACATTAGAACCGTATATATTATTGAATGAATTTGCGCTTTTGCGTGTGAATTATACCAATCAGATTGGTGCTTTTATGGATTGGGGAATGGAAAAAGATATTTTGGTTCCGTTCAAAGAGCAGGCGCGTCCTATGGAAAAAGGCAAACGCTACTTGGTTTATCTTTATATGGACGAAAAAACCAATCGTTTAGTAGCCTCTAGTAAAACCAACCAATTTCTAAAAAATGAGGAGCTAACGGTTGAAAAAGGAGAAGAAGTGGATTTGATTGTTTCGCACATTACTGAAATAGGAATTAACGTAATTATCAACGAGAAACATAAAGGTTTGTTGTACAAAGATGAAGTGTATGATGATGCAATTCGAACAGGAGACCGCATGCGCGGCTACATTAAGACGATTCGCCCTGATAATAAAATTGATGTGGCATTGCAGGTTCAGGGGTACCAAAGTATCGAGCCCAATGCAGATAAAATTCTAGATGAGTTAAGAGCCAGCAGAGGTTTTTTGCGTTTGACGGACAATTCACACCCGGAAGACATTAAAACAGTTTTAAAAATGAGCAAGAAAACCTTTAAGAAAGCTATTGGTGCTTTATATCGAGAAAAATTAATCGAAATCAAGGAAGACGGAATTTACTTAATTAAGGAGTAAAATAATACCAACACTATTTTTATGTTTTATCGTTTGCAACCATTAAAAAATTTAGGAAGTTTAGTCAAGGAGCATATTCTTACTGTGGATTAGTTTCTAAATGATTTAGAAAAAATATAAAATGTTTAAACAATGTTCAATGTAAATTAAAAAAAGAAAGACTAATCGATATGGTTAGTCTTTCTCTTTTTAATATTGTTTTAGAATAATAAATTCTGACAACATTAAAATAAATTGGATGTTCAAAGTAACTTTATCCACCTCTAACACTATAGTATTCAGGATACTATTTTTAAAACAATAACGTAAGCATAAAGTACTTTAAAGAATAGTTTGTCTTTAAATGTCCAGTCAATTGCGTAGCATTTTTGAAAATAATTTCACAATAAAGCCACTGGTTTTATATATATTGGAAGATAATTTTCTAAACAATTGTTTATTAATGTCTCACTTATGCAAGAACAAGAAAAATAGCTCTTTAGTTAACCGTGGGTGTTACTTTTATTTTTACTGCTGAAGCAAATGATTTTCTCATAAACTCGTTAATCAGGGCTTTTGAAATAGTGTTATAAGTTATTACCGTAGAAAAACGAGTGACAACATTTTTAATGGTATTCAATACATTCTTTTTTTAGGTTAATAAATCAGTGAAAAATCAATAATTAAATGAGATAAATAATTCGTATTTATCTGATTAGCTGATTATAAAGCTAGAAATAATTTGGATTCCTAACTGTTAAAACGCTATTTTTCGGTCGTTTTTTAACATTACAAAGCCTTTAATGAGAGAAATATTACCATAAGCTTGTCTAAATAGAATAGATAAAATGTAAAAAATGATTTATTTTTACACTATAATAATTAAAATCAATTGTAATGAATTGGATTACTGCTAAAGAATACGAAGATATCACTTATAAGAAATGCAATGGCGTTGCCAGAATTGCTTTTAACAGGCCGGATGTGCGCAATGCATTTCGTCCAAAAACGACAGCTGAATTGTATAATGCCTTTTATGATGCGCAGGAAGATACTTCAATTGGAGTAGTTTTACTTTCTGCCGAAGGACCTTCTTCTAAGGATGGCGTATATTCTTTTTGTAGCGGAGGCGATCAAAACGCGCGCGGGCATCAAGGATATGTAGGCGATGACGGACAGCATCGCTTGAATATCTTAGAAGTACAACGCTTAATCCGATTCATGCCAAAAGTAGTTATCGCCGTAGTTCCTGGATGGGCTGTAGGCGGCGGACACAGTTTGCATGTGGTCTGCGATTTGACTTTGGCCAGTAAAGAACACGCTATTTTCAAACAAACTGATGCCGATGTAACCAGTTTTGATGGTGGATACGGTTCGGCTTATTTGGCTAAAATGGTGGGACAGAAAAAAGCACGTGAAATTTTCTTTTTGGGACGTAATTATTCGGCTCAGGATGCTATGGATATGGGAATGGTGAATGCTGTGATTCCTCACGCTGAATTAGAAGATACAGCTTACGAATGGGCGCAGGAAATCTTGCAGAAATCACCGATGGCTATTAAAATGCTGAAATTTGCGATGAATCTTACGGATGATGGAATGGTAGGGCAACAAGTTTTTGCAGGTGAAGCCACAAGACTTGCTTATATGACCGAAGAAGCTAAAGAAGGCAGGAATGCATTCTTGGAAAAAAGAAAGCCGAATTTTGAGAAAAAATGGTTGCCATAATTGAGTATTCAGTTATAAGTGTTCAGTAGTCGGTCGCCATCAAGAACGCAGCCGTAATTTGTCATTTCGACGAAGAAGAAATCTCATTAACAGTTTCAGTAATCAGACTCAAAAAACTCAAGTAAAAACGTCGCGCCTTAGTGGTCTTTGTGGCAAAAAAGAAAGCCTCTTTTTGGCAAAAAAATTAAAATTTACAAATGGAAAATTTCACAAACGAAACAATTGATACGGGCCAACTTCCAAAATTTGAGAAAGTCACTTTTATGAATTTACATCCTAAATATATTAGGGTAGTATTGATTAATTTGGCGTTATTTATTGGCATACTTATTCTTGTTCCAATATTGATTTCAACGTTTAAACCGGAACTGTTTTCAGGAAGAGTCTGGTTGATTATAGGAGCTGTTATTCCCGTATTCTCAGCTTTGTTGGTAGTGTTTTCTATTATTGGATTCCATAAAAAAGGATTTGCATTTAGGGAACACGATGTGCTTTTCAGACACGGAATAATTGCTACCAATACGGTTGTAATTCCTTATAACAGAGTGCAACATGTGGCATTGCATGAAGGACTGATTTCACGTTATTTTGGTTTGGCCAAAATTGAAATTTTTACTGCTGGCGGAAATTCCAGTGATATTGAAATTCCCGGAATTGAAAAAGAACAAGCCGAAAATATCAAACAGTTGTTGATGGGTAAAATACAAAAGCAATTGTAATGGCAGCCGATTTTAGTCAGCCACAGAGGCAATCTTCAATAGGGATTTTGGTAATGTTTTTTTATACGCTTCAGCAGGCCGCAAGAGCATTGTGGCCTATGATTGTGATTTGGATTTTCAAGTTTGATGAGGTTAATAAATTGTATTTTTTCTTTGGGATGCTTGCCCTCTTTGTGAGTGTTGGAGTTGTTTCTTATTTGAAATACCTGAATTTTACTTTCTTTTTGGATGCCGAAAATCAGGAATTTATCATTACCGACGGCGTTTTCAATAAAACCAAAACCGCGATTCAGCTGCGTAAAATCCAACAGGTAAATATCAATCAGTCTTTTATTCAAAAATTAATTGGCGTTTATGAATTGGATGTAGACACAGCCGGAAGCAATAAAAAAGAAGGTGCTATTCAAGCGATTTCGCAAGAACTGGCTTTGGAATTGAAATTTCGTTTGTTAGAAAATGAAGATATAAAGAATGAAATTGGCGCTGAAGAAATTGTATCGGAGGAAACCGAGCAAAAACTATTTGAAGCTGCGCATCCTTTTATTAAAATCAGTTTTTTGAGTTTGCTGAAAGTTGGAATTACATCTAATTATGGCAGAAGTATCGCTCTATTGGTAATTTTTTTTAGTACTATATTTGAGAATTTTCAAAATTTTGGTGATGAAAGCAATCTTTATAAGGAGAAAGTAGGGTCATATATTGATAAAAATTTAGTGTTGCAAACTATTTTAATTTCGATACTGTTGTTGTTTTTTGTGGTTCTGGTTGTAAATGTGATTCGTACCGTTTTCAAATATTATGATTATAGAATAGCAAGACAAAAAGGATCTTTGTTGTTATCTTTTGGCTTATTGAATACGAAAAGTACCATTATCAAGCCTGAAAAAGTTCAGATCACGTCCGTTACGAGAAATTATTTCCAAAAAAAAATGGGAATTTTAGAACTAAAAATCAAACAAGCTACCGGGGGTGAAAAGGAAGAACGGAAATCAATAATTGAAATTCCGGGATGCAGTGAAGCGGAGAGAGATTCCATATTGAAGTTATTATTTCATCAAATTCCTGAAAAGGGAGTAATGCTGCAACCTAATTTTCGTAAACTTGTTTTTTCTGTTATTCTTTCAATAGGATTACCTTTGTTTAGTTTTATGGCAGTTGGTCATTGGATTGAACCTATAATTTTTGAATATAATTATGTGGTGCCAATTTATGTGATTTTTATTGGAACAATCCAATATTTTAAATTCAAAAATGACCGATTGTTTATCCACGAGAATTTTATAATAAAGCAAAGTGGTGCTTGGGATGTGAGCAATGATATTATTGAACCCAGTAAAATACAAGCGATTACAACGTCGCAGCTTTTTTGGCATAAAAAGTTGGATATTGGTTCCATAACATTGCATACCGCAGGAGGTAATATCGCTTTTCAATTAGGGAATTATTCAGTATTACAACAACAGGTTAATTTTTGGTTGTACGAAATAGAAACTTCCGATAGCAATTGGATGTAGTTTAAATAGTTTATTTGGTTAATTATTTATTTGGTTAACCGAGTAAACAATTAACCAAATAAGCAATTACACTTTTAAATAAAAAAATATGAAACATTGGATTGAAGCCGCACGTTTACGAACCTTACCCTTATCGGTTTCTGGAATAATAGTTGGAAGCATGTACGCTTTGGCACACCCGACAGATAACATATTAACGCCTACGGAAGTTTTTAACTGGCGATTGTTTGGCTTTGCAATATTGACAACATTAGGATTGCAAATACTGTCCAATTTTGCCAATGATTACGGTGACGGCATGAAAGGAACGGATAATGAAGATCGGGTAGGACCAAAACGAGCCATACAAAGCGGTGTGATTACTCCGCAAGCCATGAAACGCGCCATGATCATTACATCAGCTTTGACGTTGCTTTCAGCGATGCTATTGATTTATTATGCGTTTAGAGATACAAATTTATGGTTTTCCTTGTTTTATTTGGTTTTGGGAATTTTGGCAATTGTATCAGCCATTCGATATACAGTTGGAAATACGGCGTACGGATACCGTGGATTTGGCGATGTGTTTGTCTTTGTATTTTTTGGGTTGGTGAGTACTTTAGGAGTGAATTTTTTATATTCTAAACAATTGGATGCGTTGTTGGTTTTACCTGCAATAGCCATCGGATTATTGAGTGTAGGTGTTTTAAATCTGAATAATATGCGAGACGAAGCATCAGATAAAAAATCAAATAAAAACACGATTGTCGTAAAAATTGGCGGTGCCAAAGCTAAAATATACCATTATATTCTGATTGTAACCGCGATGGTTTTAGTATTGATTTTTGCTATTACAGATGATTTTCACTTTGATCAATACTTGTTTTTATTGTCGTATATCCCTTTGGCCAAACATTTAATTACTGTCTATAAAAATCAAAATCCTAAGGAATTAGATCCTGAATTAAAAAAACTGGCATTGAGTACTTTTGCACTTTCAATTTTATTGTCATTAGGTATGATTTACTTCTTTTCGGATATAATAGTGAACACTTTTTTAGGAGGAAGATAAAATAATAATCAAATACGGAATCTTTTAACCATTCTATTTTTAAATTAAAAAAGATGAAAATAACATTTTACGGTCACGGGGCATTAGGTATAGAAGTTGGCGGCAAACACATTATTGTAGATCCGTACATTTCGGCAAATCCCAATGCAGCTCACATTGACATTGATACGTTAAAAGCCGATTATATTTTAGTGACACATGCTCACGGAGACCATATTCTGGATGTCGATGCGATAGCTAAAAGAACGAATGCGGTAATTGTTTCTAACGCTGAAATTGCCGGTTATTATGGTGCAAAAGGCTTTCAATCGCATCCTATGAATCACGGTGGAAGCTGGAATTTCGATTTTGGAAAACTGAAATATGTAAATGCCATTCATTCCAGTTCGTTTCCTGATGGCAGTTATGGAGGAAATCCTGGCGGTTTTGTCATCGAAGGGGAACATAAAAACATCTACATTGCTGGTGATACAGCGCTTACTATGGATATGAAACTCATTCCTATGCGGACCAAACTCGATTTAGCCATTCTGCCCATAGGTGATAATTTTACCATGGATGTTGAAGATGCGATTGTCGCTTCTGATTTCTTGGATTGCGATAAAATTCTGGGGTATCATTACGACACTTTCGGTTATATCGAAATTGATCATGAAGATGCTATTCGTAAATTCTTCAATAAAGGAAAAGATCTCATGTTGTTAGAGATAGGAAGTTCCATAGAGTTGTAATTTTTTTATTTGAAGCTAATCCAGCTATCCGTTGCAATCTTTTATCACCCTGTCAGGGTTTGAAACCCTGACAGGGTGATAAAAGGATTTTTACTTCTATCTGGGCTAGGGTTTGCCGGTACCAAACTTCGTAGTTAATTTTACTAAAACGTTGTTCGCTCTGGTGTTTAAATTTTATATCAATCATGCAAAAAAAGAATTTCATTTTTTTATTTCTGTTTCTAATTTCAACAAATACTATTTTTTCTCAGAAAGATGGCTATTGGGATAAAACCCGTGCTACAACCGAAGAAATTACAGTTTCCGCCAGAGATAGAATCGTTATAAAAACTCAAGATTTCCCTGAAGGAACTACCGAGGTCGTATACAGAATAACGCTTTTGGATAAAAATCAGCAAATGGTAGGCAGTTTAGTTTCGGTTTTAAAAGCTATTCCAGACCCAACAGGAATCAGTCAAGGTTCAGCAGGAGCAGTTTTTATCTTGTCGAAAATATCAGGTGACGATAAATGCAAGTATGCTGTTTTCTCTAGCGATCAATTAGCCACACAATATAAAGAAAGTGGCAAAACGGATGATGCTTGTTTGGTTCAAGACACGCCGGTGAGTAAAGATGCCAAACGACTTTCTACAGAGAAATCTACTTGTATGCGATCGAATTCGGGAAATTTATGGTTTGGTTTCGAAAGTAAAAACTGGATTATGAACCAAAAAATCATTCTCGAAGTCGTGCCGTGGGTCGATAATAAACTCAGTCGCGGATGGACTTTAGCAAACAGAAAAGCAATCATCGATCAATGCAAAACTTCTAATTTGGCTCAAAAAATGACCAATTCAGATGATTTTTGTGTTTGTATTCTCGATAAAATCCAAACCAAGTACAAGTTTAAGGAATTCCAGAAATTATTAGCTGTAGAGCGCACTAAGGCGTTCAGGGATTTTGGTAATAGTTGTTTTGGTGAAAGTAGTCTTTCAAAAAGCGTGTATGACGATTTGCGTAAGCAAGCCGCTATGTTGGCAAAACAAGGAATGCAAGGTGAGGCAATCACGAAATTGACAACGATTATCAATGATGGAAAAGCAACTGCTCTGGATTATAATGCGATAGGTAGCAGTTATGTTTTGACGAAGCAATACGGCAAAGCAATTAAATTCCTGAAAGAAGGCGAAAAACTTGATAATACCGAGTTATTGATACAATTGAATTTAGCACACGCGTATTTATTGAATGATAATTTTTCGTCTGCAAAAGTCATTTACAAAGAATATCAGTCTCAAAACGTTACGGATAGCTTGAGTTGGACTGAAAAAGTAAAACAAGATTTCGCAGCTTTTAAGAAAGTTGGGATTAAAAATGATGATTTTGAAAGAGTTTTGAAGTTAATGGATAAATAAATCGAACTTTAAAGCTTATATGCCTTATATGTTTTAAAGAAGCAACAATTCTTTTTACCATGTAAGGCATCTAAATTTTAATAAAATAATTCAGATATAAGTTTACTAGATTAAAATAACTCATAATTCATAATTTCTTGAAAGCAACCTACCACAAATACATTCTTAATTTCAAACGTCCATCTGGAACTTCTCGTGGCGTTATGACCGAAAAAGAAACTTGGTTTATTGTCTTGGAACAAGACGGTGAAAAAGGAATAGGAGAGTGCGGAATCCTTCGCGGATTAAGTATTGATGACCGACCGGATTATGAAGAAAAATTGCAGTGGACTTGCGATAATATTCACTTAGGAAAAGATCAGCTTTGGGAAGCGTTATTAGAGTTTCCTTCGATACAATTTGGAGTGGAAATGGCGTTCCGATCTTTGGAGAGTGAAAATCCTTTTTTCCTCTTTCCATCTGAATTCACAAACGGTACAAAATCCATCCTGATAAACGGTTTAGTTTGGATGGGTGAAAAGGCGTTTATGAAGCAGCAAATCGAGGAAAAATTAGCGCAAGGTTTTAGATGCATCAAACTCAAAATTGGAGCAATAGATTTTGATAAAGAACTACAGTTATTACGGTTTATTCGGGAACATTTTACTCCGGAACAAGTCGAAATTCGAGTAGATGCGAATGGTGCCTTTGATGTAACTTTAGCTTTAAATAAATTAATTCAACTATCTGAATTTAAATTACATAGTATAGAGCAACCGATACAAAAAAACCACACTGACAGGATGGCAGAGCTGTGTAAAAAAGCTCCTTTTCCTATTGCTTTGGATGAAGAGCTGATCGGTGTGTTTACTTTGGCAGAGAAAAAGCAATTACTGACGAAAATCAAGCCGCAATACATCATTTTGAAACCAAGTTTTGTAGGTGGTTTTCGAGGCACACAAGAATGGATTTCATTGGCTGAAAAGCATAAAATCGGGTGGTGGATTACCTCAGCTTTGGAGAGTAATATTGGACTAAATGCGATTGCGCAATGGACTTTTTTGCAATACAATGTAATGCCTCAGGGCTTAGGAACCGGAGCGCTTTATACGAATAATTTTGACTGTCCGCTGGAAGTTGCACAAGGACAATTGTGGTATAAAAAGGAGTTGGACTGGGCGTTTGATTTTGATTTTTTGAAATAGATTATCTCTTCTTTTTTTATTCGTCCTCTCTAACAAAACAGATAATGTCTTCAAACTAGGTGTGCGCTCCGCTATCAATTTGATAACTTCTTCTGAGAGGGTATTAAGTGCATTGACAAGGATAACTATCGTTTCTTCGATTTTTGATAATAATTCTGCTCTTGAAATATCTTTCAGTGAAAATTCTAATGGTCTGTTTCTTATATAACCCGTCTTTCCATATTGGGCCCCTATATATGTGTTGAGATTTCCTATAATATGCAAGCATAGATTTCCGGCTGAATTAGTGATTCCTTTTTGTGTTTTCCAAATATCACTTTCGTTTTCATACGATTCACTTTCAGATTTCAGAATGTTTAAATCTCTAATGAAAAGTATTTTCAAGATGTCAATCAACATGTTGAGTTTCTTTATATTTTTTTAATGATAAAAGCGCTTGCTCTTGAATTTTTTTATGAAAAAAACCAGTCCAGCCTAGTAGGTATCCGGTGATTCCAAAAGCTTGTTTGGACCATTTAAAAATATCAAAATCATCGGTATGTTTTATAATTAATCCGTCTTTAAACTGAAATTGTGCCTGAATACGATTTACTACTTTTCTATTAGTCTTACTGAAATTGTAGGTAGCTATACATTGTACGAAGCCAATATAGTCATCAGCTTTGACTGCAGAGAATTTAATTGTAATATTCCCTT
Organism: Flavobacterium sp. RSP49; assembly: GCF_003968735.1. Classification (NCBI taxonomy): domain Bacteria; kingdom Pseudomonadati; phylum Bacteroidota; class Flavobacteriia; order Flavobacteriales; family Flavobacteriaceae; genus Flavobacterium; species Flavobacterium sp. RSP49. The sequence continues at coordinate 10,276 of NZ_RYDN01000020.1, forward strand.
TGCTTTTTTCGACGAGCATTTTCCACATTAGGCAAACATCATTTCCCTTTAATAGACCAAAAACTGGATCACGAAATTGAATACTGGAATCATAACAGTTACCCATTGTTGGTGAATCTGCATTTGCAAAAGCACTATAGAATTTGGTAAGGATTTTCTCGTTTTCGGTCATGTTTTTAAATAAAGTGAAAAGTAAAAATACTAAAATTTTTACGAAAAGTAAGTGTTTAAAATCAAAATTGGAAAGAGACTACGTCTAATTTACCTTTACTTTGTAAAATTATAAGATTCAGAACTAATAAATTAATTCAAAAAAATTGGTATTAATTTGGGACTAAAATAGTAATAAAGATCTTCATTTCTTTCCATAGATTTCACAGATTTGCATAGATTAATGCGTTTCATAGCTTTAAAATATTTTTAATCAGCCCAATCTGTTGCAAAAATTTTCTTTAATAATTGCGAGAATATATCTTTCTTGCGACTTAATTATGAAAATGAATTTCTATTCATGATATCTGAAATAAATTTCAGCACAAAAAAAGAGGATAGAACTTTGCGTTTCCATCCTCTTTGTCAATTTATAATATGTGCATTTTATTTATATAATAGCGGGTATTATATCAATTATGACGGTACGGTTGTAAAAACGTTCTTCAGGGGTTTTGTTTTCAAAAGGAGAATTATTTTCATTCTCGCCCTCTCCGGTTACTTCAAATTTTACGTCATTCCTACCGGCTTTAGATAACCCTTTTTCAAGGATCCCTTTCACATCGTTAGCACGGGCTAAAGACAAGTTTTGATTGTAGGTTTCTTCGCCAATACTATCAGTATGACCGTGAATTAGTACTGTTGCGCCAACAGGTATTTGCGGGCTTACTACTTCGATAAGGTAATTTTCATAGATACCAATTGCTTTAGATTTATTAAATTCATAAATAATACTATATCTGGTGCCTTCCTCCATTTTTGCAGGAGTCCAAAGTACCATGTGAACTGGCGTTTCTTTCTCTACAATTTTACCACTTTTAGTTTGACCAATCATTTTTACCGAAAAATCACCCTCTGGACGGCTTCCTAAAATTGCTTTTCCAGGAATTTTAACTTCGTCTTGAGTATATGGTCCAAAATTTTGAACCGTACCTTGCTCATCAGTAATTTGTAATGACCATGAAGATAAGGCTTCACCGGCTCCTTTATTGTTGAAGCTAACATAGCTTTCAATAGGAGCTTCTTGTAGTGCTATTATTTGTACAGGTTTTAATTGCGCATCAGGTCCACTTTGAAATTCCATTAGTAAATCCGGTGAATTACTTTCAATAGAAACTCTGCGATCGCCTTCACGAAGCAAGACCAATTCTTGAGTTCCGCCTGGTTGTTCAGAGGGTATAGTTGGTTTATCTTGACCTTTAGTCATTATTCTAGACGGATCAATAGCGAATATATCTACTAGATAGGTCTTGATTGATGCTGCCATGGCCAAACCTTCTTGGGAGCCTTTTTCTGACGAACCTACCAAGATAATTGTAGCTGTAGGATTTTTTTGCATTCGATCACCCAGAATGTTCTATACATTATAATACACAGTCATTTGACGTTTAGAACGATCAGACAATTTTTTTGGAACAAAAACTTCCAGTTGGTCTTCTTTGAAGTCTTTTACTTGGTCTTTCGTTAATACAACATAACGACTTGGAATTTTAGTAGATCCTTCATTAAAAAACACATAGTTTCTAAGTGGGAAAATTTCTGTCATTCTTCTTTCTCCCGGAAGATTACTAGGAGAATTTACGGAGAACTGTACTTCACGGTCCTTAGCCAGATCTGTTGCTTCCTGAATATTTTTTCCTTGTCCAAATTTAAGTGCGACGCCAGCTCTGATTGTAGTATTATTCCATGTTTCTGTAGCACGTGGATTTTGACCAAAATAGGGTTGGAAAGCGACAAAAGGAGACAATATAAATTGTGTTTTGTTGCTGTTTGAAGATAGCGGAATGTCATATCCAGCTCCAATTTGAAGTGATAAAATTGTTTTGTTAATGGCACTAAAATCACCTCTCACTTCAGGAGAAGGCTCTTGATCCGGAAATGCCGTATTAGTGCCCAATTGATAGGTAAATGATTTGTCTAAATTGAAAGCTAAACGCGGGCCTCCATACACATAGAAATTAGATTTGAACGGAGCAAAACGTACGCTGGGTTCCACGGTGATGTAACTAAGATCAATAGATAAATCTGCAGGACAGTCACATGCGGTCGTAACGGGGTCAAAAGAACCTTTACGGCTGTCATAACCTGCTTGAAACATGATGCCCCATCTGGAATCGGCAGGCCTGTATTCTACAAGCGGCGCAATGAAAAGTCCAATACCGTCTCCCTCAAGGAAAGTAGCGGGTGGTGTGAAATTACCATTCAACTGATTTGTTGAACCGCGATAAAAATTAAAATTGGCACCAGCTGCAGTTCCAAAAAGCCAAGTAGGTTTTGCATATTTTACTACTAGTGTTTCTTGTGCCTGAACTTGGGTTTGAATGCTCCACCATGTCAAAGCAACTATCGCAACACTTTTGAAATTCAGATTATTAGGGGACCATGCAGCACATGATCCCATTTTGAATTTATTTTTAGTTTTCATTTTTTACGGTTTAGAGATTATATTTGTGTGCGTCATTACTACTGCTCCATTTCGAGCAAGCATTCTGCCATTTGCAGTTGAATATGCTCCCATTGTTATAGATTGCAAGGCTAATATATTCCCTTCAAATTTTGTGTAGTCTCCAATAGTTGCAGAACTTCCCGTTTGCCAATACACATTCTTAGCAAGTGCACCACCACTAAGTTTTATATTTCCACCTGCACCACCAACAGTAGTAAAAGCAGATGCGACTTGGAAGATCCAAACGTCAGTTGCAGAACCGGTAAGAGTCAAATCTCCATTTTGTACTAAAAGTGTGGATGTTGATTTGTATATACCTGCAACAAGTGTTTTTCCGCCCTGATCACCGGATACAGTTATTGGCGCACTATAAGAAGCTCCTTCTGCAAAAAGATATGCATTAGTCAGGTCTAGTTTTGCTTGTGTTAGCAGGGCAGCAATCCCTACAGGGGCAGTATCATCAGAAGCATAAATAGCACCATTTATTATAACTGCGGGAGGAAAGCCTGTTATTGAAGAACGAACACCAGGACTGATACCCACATCCATATTATTAATTACACTGAAACCTGCATTATTACTTACACCAACACCGGATAAAATTCCAAATTTTTCTGCTGACCCAAGATTTACGGTGTTTCCAACCAAGTTTGAACTAGTACTAAAGTTCCAAACGTAATCGTTTGCCAGAGGAGTACCCGCTAAATTTTTAGCAGCTGTACTAATTGTTGCGGTATAAGTAGTCCCCGCTATAAGTGGGCTTGTAGGAATAAAGGAAAGTGTAGTCCCTGAATAGGAAATAGCTCCTGCTACCGCTGTAGTACCATTTTTTAAAGTAAAGGTGGAATTACTAATAGTAGTAGGATCCATTTCTACACTAAAACCAGCAGTAATAGTTTTATTCAGAGCAATACCAGAAGAATTATTTTCAGGATCTGTTGTGACTACTGAAGGTCCACTAGTGGTGCCTGTGGTAAATGTCCAAACAAAGTTATTTGCAAGTGATGTTCCTTGTATATTTTTGACTCCAGTTGTGATCGTACTTGTATAGACGGTATTGACAGTTAAAGCTATACTAGGTACAAAATAAGCTTTCGTTCCGTTATAAGTAACCGTACCAGCAACGGAATTAGTGCCTTGTTTTAAGGTGAAATTGGTAGCGTTTACAGTCGCTTGATTCATTGGCATATTGAACTCTGCCGCAACCACTTTATTCAGAAATACATTGGTGGCATTGTTCAACGGATCTGTTTCTATTACCATTGGAGTAACTGTAGATCCGGTACTAAATGTCCAAACATAGTCTACTTGTAATGCATTTCCCATTACATCTTTAACGGATGTTTTAATTTTACCGGTATAGGTTGTGTTTGCGGACAATGGGGATGTAGGATCAAGTGTAGCAGTTGTTCCACTGAATGAAACAGTTCCTGTAACTAAAGTGGAGCCTTGTAAAGTAAAAGAGGATTGGTTAAAAGTTGATGCGTTCATCTCCTCATTGAAAATAACGGTAATCGATTTGTCTAGTGCTACATTAATAGCTCCATTTTCAGGGCTTGTCGAGACAACTTCTGGACAAACACCATCAATTTCTTGAAAGTCATCCTTAGCGCAACCAGAAATTAATGCAATAAATAGTATTGCAAAAGTTACTAATAAATTTTTAATTTTCATTTTTTGTTTATTTAGGGGATTAAGTTATATGCAGACAAAGGTGGGTCTATTAAAGTAGGAATATGTTATGTAATTAGCGAAATTACTTGCAAGATTTACTCTTGTAAATTGTTATATTTACTTTTAGGTATTAAAAATCAATTAGTTATATTTTGTGTTTGCTTAACGCAATATTAAAAGAGAATAGTGGCCTTTTACAGGATCTCTTTACTGTTTAAAAGCTTTTTTGTAGTCTTATATTGGTATTCAATTTTAAGTTCAAAAAAATAAAAAGCGAAAAGTGAAAAAATTAATTTAAAAAAAAGATATAAAAAAAATCAAGAATGAAAATTCTTGATTTGTAAATAATACGAATATATCTTTTTATGTCTTTTTTTTCTTTTTACCTTTTTTTTCTAATGCAAAAATAAATGTTGTCAATTCGTTTGTAAAAATATCAAGCGCTATGGCAGATTGTTTTATGTACTCTGAAAATTCCTTTAACTCATTTGGGGAATTTATAGATTCCTCAAGTAAATTGGCTAATCCAATTATATTGGCAATAGGTTGCCTCACTCGATGCGAGGTCATGAACATCATTTTTTCAAGACCTTTTATATATTCTTTATGGTATTCTTCTGCTTTTTTAAGCGCTGTATTTACTATAATTAACTCGGAGGCTCTTTTTTCTTTTTCTTTGTTTTGAAAGGCAAGCTCCTGATTGGCAATTATTAATTCAGCGGCTCTTTTTTCTTTTTCTTTGTTTTGAAAAGCAAGTTCCTGATTGGCAATTATTAATTCAGCGGCTCTTTTTTCTTTTTCGATATTTTGGAAAGCTAGTTTATGGTTAGCAATAATTAATTCAGCTGCTTTTTTTTCATTTTGTCTATTTTGAAAAATAAGTTGTCGGTTATTTAGATATAACTCTTCTTTTTTTATTTTTTTGTTCATGCTTTCCAAATTAATTTTCAAGAATTATTATCATTTAAACAAATAACGTCTAAATAGTTTATTGGGTAAAAAAGGAATAAATCGTATTGCTTAGAAAGCATTTAAAACTTATTTTTAAACTGGAAATGCACTAATCAGTTAAAAATTTGAGATTTTTTTGGGAGACTATGATTTAGTGGTCTCTGAATATTTTGTACCTATACTCGTTATTGTAAATTGTAACAGTGTTCCTATTATTCTTTTGAAGGAATTGTTTGTAGCTCTCAGCATCACTTTTTTTAGTCAGAGAACCGGTCGCTATTCCAATAATAGGGTTAATTAAGTTTCCTTTTCATGCTGAAAAGGCAGTTATTTGTGAAAAAACATTATTTACTAAATTCAAAGGCTTCAAACTTTCGTAAATGTAGTAGCACAAATTCTTAAGTCATATGAACTCTAAATCTTGTTTTTTTGTACTAACCATATCATTTCTTGGAGTGTATCAGTCTTTTTTATTGGATCCATCTGTCTTTTTTTAGCATTTTGATAATAATGAAATTACTAATAGGCATTTTTAGACATTGCGTTTTATTGTAATATAAAACAATAGAAATTAAGACATAAGCGGATGATATTACAAAAAAATATAATAGTACCTACGAAATAATTCATCTAGCCACAGGCAAATACCAATGGTAATAAGAAAGATAAACAGTACAAATACAATAGAAACAGCTAGTCGAGATAGTAAAGAAGAGAGAACATCGGCAGTTTTATTTATTGCATGTAACTTTGCCAGTCCTATTGTTGTTCGGGTATAATTCGCTGCCTTTGCAAAAAGCATTTCTACTGTAGTTGCATTGTTTTACATGTTGAAATTTATTACAAATTGATATTGAGAATCATTTTGAAGCTATAATTTAAAAATTTTAAATTTTAAGTTCCTTTTTAGCTTCTACAAATTTAGCTTCTCCCTTGCCAATTAAATTTTCGCCTTCGTTCCAAATTTTCTCATACTTTTGAGTTATTGACCCTAATAAAGAGTCTAATTTGCCTTTTAATTCATCAGCATAATCATTGCTTTTGTCCATGATTTTTCTTCTTGTTTTGTCTCCTTTTTCAGGTGCAAACAAGACTCCTAATAATGCTCCCACGGCAACTCCGCCTAATACTCCTAATATAATTTTATCTGCTTTCATAATGTTTATTTTTTAATAATAATGAATTTAAATTCCTCGGCCTTTTATCAGTCTCAATATCACTGCTATTACAGCTATAACCAGAAGGATGTGAATAATTGATCCTGCGCTGTATGCGAAGAATCCAACCGCCCAAAAGACAATTAAAATTACGGCTATGGTGTATAATAGATTGCTCATGATTTCAATTTTTTATGATTAATATTTTAATTTCTAGTTAAGTCTAAGTCCCACATATACGCTCAATACGCTATTTTTTGCATCAGGATAAGTGTAATTAGTACCGGAATAATTTCTTTCTTTTCCTACTTTGGTTAAACCATAATTATATCGTACTCCAAAGTTTGCAACATCTAAATCGATACCGATACCTCCGGCGATACCTGCGTCAATCTTATTGAAATCATTGGTGTCTAATTCACTTTCGGAACTAAATAAGTTAGAATCATTTGTTGTTTTACCACTTACCATGTAAGCGGCATAGGGCCCAACATGAACATTAAAATTATCGGTAAGATTCATTACCAATAATACTGGTACTTCAATATAATTGACATTGAATTTAGCTGTTCCGTTAGCAAAAGAATTGTTGTACACTAGTTCTGCTCCTTTTGTGGTATAGTTGATCTCAGGCTGAATAGCAATAGCATTAGTAATTGGAAGCTTAGCATATAAACCGGCATTAAAACCTGTTAACACATTATTGTCATCTACATTATCCGTGTAAAGATTTGAGAAATTTAATCCCCCTTTGAAACCAAAAGAGGCTGTATTTTCTTGTGCTTCAACAGTTGTGAAGGCGATAAGGCTTACCAATAGTGAAGCTAAAAGTATTGATTTTGATTTTTTCATTTGTTTAATTTTTTAATTAAAAAATTGTTCTTTGCAAAGATGCAACTGTTTCAAAATAATTATGTTACAATACTTTTTGATAAGTTTATATTATTCACACTTTTTTCAATCTCCAAATTTTTTTTTTGATTTTTCTTTTTGTTCTTTCCAATTTCCTTTTAGATCTGATTCATTCCGCTTTATTGATAATTACCTGTGAAATAATTGTCACTATACAAAGTTCAGCTCTTTATCTACAGTTTAAACCATAATAGAGTGTTCAGTTTGCCCCGGAATATCCACTTTATAACTAAACGATTGCATAACTTCTACGATTAGTTATATTATTCACGGTTTACAGACTAATGCTCAGAGCCACATGTATTTTGCTCCATTCATTTTATATACCGGAATTGATTAATTGGCAGTTCTAGGTTGATTAATAGTGTATTCTATAAGGATATCTTCTAAAGACTTGTAGTAATTTTTAAATGTTTGGATATTTATTTCAGGATTTGAAATAATTGGAATAGTGATGAGAATCTCTGCTAGATGGCTCAGGACACTGGTGGTGTATTTTTATCGTAATTTCAAGAACAGATTCGCTAGGTTGTTTTTCTGTTATCGTACTAAAATAGTTTAGGATTACCTTAATTTTTTTTAAAAAAGCATGCAATCAAATTCGCGAATTTCATCTTTAATAATTAGAATAAGTACTTGATAAAAAAGTGACTATGAAGTAAATTCATTAAAAAAAAATGGTTGTTTGTTTCAGAGTAAGAATTGTTATTGTGGATTTCAAGTCCTAAGGTTTTTTGTACCGTTGCTATTCCAAAGATAGAAAAGGTAACTTTTTAAAAATAAAACCTACCAGGTATGGATTCATATCAGGTAGGTTTTATAAATTTAAAATTGGTTGGTAGATAAAATCATCTGCATCCCTGGATATTGAACATCCCCGTCATCTTCAGCAGTTATAAATACTTTTGATGGCTTGTAGGCTGTAACAGTTTCAAAAGTTGCTCTAAGTTTTGAGGACAAGAATCCGCTATCACTTTTTATTTGACCAATATTTCTTACATTATCGCCGTCTGTTTCCATCCAGACAACGTAAACATTTTTTGAAGGCTGTAATCTGTTTACTTCGGCTAAATCTGATATTTTTATTTTTATCAAATAATTTTTGTTACTGTCTTTGGTGACATTTACCGCGCCATTTGCTGCGGGGACCACAATAGAATTTTGAAAAGCAATGTTTTTACCACATGAAGAAATCGAAAGCAGCATCAGTATTGCTAAACCACGCACAAATTTTTTTTTTAAATCAACACTTATTTTCATTTTGGTTTTATTTTAGGAGTACATATAATACAAATTTAAGTTTATTTCTTTATTTAATTAGTTGTTCCTTAACTTTTATTTAAACTTGTAATATCACACATTAAAAAAGACATAAGTTCTTCCTCTTGTTCAATACAGGCTTGCAGACAAATTTTTTCTAGTTGTAATACTAAATCATATATTCCCTCTGATTGATCTTGCGTAATTGCAAAGTTCTGAATTTTTTTGCCATATTTTCAAAATCATTGTTAATACCCATTATGGCAAATGAAGGGATCATTTTATGAGCAGCAGCGCCTAATAATTTCCAGTTTTTGTCCTCTAAACTTTGCTTTATAGTATGCATTAAGGGCGGTGTTTGTACTAAATACAGGGATATCATTTCCATCATTAAGGTTGGATTTGATTTTGTTTTTTGATTCAAATAAATCACATCAATACATTTTATTTTTTTCTCTTTACTATTGTTTTCCTTTAAACCGTTATTAAGTTTTTCATTCCGTTTTTCCAGTTTTGGTTTTTTTAATATTCCAACAATTTTGCTGTACAGCAGTCTTTCGTCAAGTGGTTTTGCAAGGTGGTCATTCATTCCTACCGATTTGCATTTCGCTAAATCAACTTTGGCAACATCAGCAGTTAAAGCAATAATTGGGACTTTTGAATTTTTTTCTTACAGATATACTCTGTAGCTTCAAATCCGTTCATCTCTGGCATTTGTAAATCGATTAGAATAATGTCGTACTCTTTCTCTTTTAGTTTTTCGATAGCTACTATTCCATTTTTGGCAATATCGTACTCAAATCCAAAATCGTCTAACAATGTATTTATTAGCAATTGATTGAACGGAATATCTTCAACTACTAAGACTTTAACATACTTGATTTTGGTATCTAATTCGATCAACTCATTTTCTAATTCAACATCGGCATTAGTTTTCTGAAAACTTAAAGTAAAACTAAATGTAGAACCTTCATTTAAGATACTTCTTACCCTTATAGTTCCGCCTTGTGGCTCTATCAGCTGTTTGACAATGGCCAGACCTAGCCCTGTTCCTCCGTATAATTGTGAAGTTCTACTGGAAGCTTGCTGGAAATTTTCAAATATTTTGTTTATTTTTTCTTCTTGGATACCAATTCCGGTATCAGTAATTGCAGATGCAATAATGACTCGGTCTTCGTCTTTATGTATCAAATTCACGTTTACTGTAATGTTACCTTTTGATGTGAACTTTACGGCATTGCTTAGGAGGTTTAAAATAATCTGATGCAAACGCACCGCGTCTCCCACAAGTACATTTGGTATTTTACGATCGTATTGCTTTATTAATCGTAAGTTTTTTTCTTGAATTTTTGTTTCAAATAAATGTAGCATAGCTGATATGGATAATTTAATTTTGAAAGGGATTTTTTCAAATGTCATCTTTCCTGAGTCTACTTTTGCTAGATCGAGTATGTCGTTTATCAGCACAATTAGGGCATCAACGTTCATCTTAATCGCACTAATGTATTCATTTTGTTTGGGAGTCAATTCTGTTTTCAAAACCACTTTTGTAAATCCAATGATGGCATTCATTGGAGTACGTATTTCATGACTCATATTCGATAAAAATTGTTGTTTTGCTTTTACATTACGGCATTCTCTGCTATAATAGTGGCACTTTCAGCATTTTTTTGAGCTTTTTCAGCAATTTCTGTTGTCAACTCAGCAAAAACTCTAGCCTCAATCAACTCTGTCGCAATTCTTTTTTGCGCAGTAACATCTCTTGCAACAATTACGACACCAAGAATGTTTCCTTTATCATCTTTTTATACGGATCCGTTGAATAATACATGCGTTAGTTTTCCGTCTTTATTCCGTAGTGTAAGTGGTGAATCTGCAACAGAGCCTTTTTCAAATACCGTCTGATATACTTCTCTTGCGTTTTGTTGTTCCGTAAAATAATCAAAAAAATCAGAATCAGTAAGTTCCTATCGAGTGATTCCTGGGATATTTACTAAGGCTTCATTCATATCAGTAATTTTTCCTTTGGTATTAATTGTAACCAATGGATCACGACTCGCTTCAATTAAACTGAGTGAATACTGATACGTTCATTTTGCTTTGTACGTAAGTTCTGCTAGTTTTTTATTTACAATTTCTCGTTTTTCTTTTTCTATACTTTGAAATAAAAGCTCTTTATTGGTAATAACTAATTCATCCGCACGTTCTTCTTTTTCATTGTTCTGAAAAGCCAATTCTTCATTGGCAATAACTAATTCATCCGCTCGTGTTTCTTTAATTTTGTTTTGAAAAGCGAGTTCATTGTTTGCAATTTTTAAATCTAGCGCCCATTTTTGTTTTGCACTATCTCTGCCAACAATTAGCATACCTAATATTGTTCCTAAATTATCTTTGTACACAAAGGCATTAAACAATACATCCGTAAAACTGCCTTTCTTATTTTGAATTGTAAGCGGAAAATCAGATACAGCGCTTTTCTGGAGAACTTCTTGATAGATGTCTTGTGTTGTTTGTTTTTCTGTGAAATTCTTGATTTTTTATGATTTCTATTTTATTTATAAAGGTAAATAAATAGGGTATTGATTGTTCTAATTTAAATATCCGATTTCTTCAATTGGGCTTCGTCTTTTGTCTTTTAATTTTTTAAAGTGAGAAGGGGAAAGTCCAGTTACTTTTTTGAACTGACTTGATAAATGGGCAACACTGCTATAATTCATTTTCCAAGCAATCTCAGTTATGTTTAATTCGCCATAAATAATTAATTCTTTTATCCGTTCTGTCTTATGTGAAATTATAAATTGTTCAATTGTGGTTCCCTGCACTTCTGAAAACAAGTTAGATAAATAGGTATAGTCGTGATTTAAGAGTTGGCTCAAATAATCGGAAAAATTGATCTTAATATTTTCAGTTGAATGGTGCACCATTTCGATAATTATATTTTTGATTTTTTCGATAAGCATTGACTTTTTGTCATCCATCAGTTCAAGTCCATAATCTAAAAGTGCAATTTTTAATTGTTGTCGTTGCTCCAAAGTAATATTTTCCATAATTTCAACTTCTCCTAAATCGACAACCATAAAGTGAAGGTCTAGTTTTTTTAGCTCTTCTTTCACTGCGATTTTACATCGATTTCCTACCATGTATTTTATATATAGTTTCAAAAATATTTCTTTTACAGTTTAGACAAAATTAGCTTTTAGCACTATAGGTACTTTATATAATTTAACTTATAAGTTATATAATTAAAGTTATTCTATTTTAAATAGGATATTAATTAAAAATAATTAAAAAATATAATAATTTTTTGCAATTAGTAAATTTCGTTACATATTTTTTACCAGTAACATTCTGGCAATTTTAAAATAATGACCATTAAAAGGTTTTCTCTAAATATAAGTAATAACCATGGTATAATGTCGTATTTTAAAATCAGGATAAAATTATGTAACAATCTGATTTAAAGCTCTTTTACTTAAAGTTAATTCTTTTGACTTTACGACTTTTAAACTTTCGACTTACTTAGATCTGTTTTTAATTTTAATAGTTTTTAATTGTAGTTTTTAGCTTTTACTTTTCAAAAATGCTGAAATAAGCTCGTATGATATCGGGAATGATTCAATATTCAAAAAAGAGATTTGGTTATTTTAATTCGAAATAATTCTAAAACTATATATTGAATTTAGTATTTCTATCCTGTTTTGCCACAACTATTCCGGAAGCAAAAATGTACTGCTATTTATCAAAAAATTATTCCATCAAAAATGAGTTTACCCAATCTAAGGATTTAATAGAGGAAACTTTATTTTCTTCATTCATTGTAACTCGAAGTTCCTTATTGGCTACTTTTTTAGTATATGATGCCTTGTATCTGAAAAGAGTACTTCCGTCAAAATTGTTTTTATATACTTCAACTAAATGAAGATCAATAAAAGTTCCATAATATTGGCGAAAACGCGTACAGGTTTTTGTCAGTCGTTCTTCGGTGGTGTTTTTTATTACTGACGTTGTGGCTTCATTGAGGTTAAAAGGCTTGAATTTTGAAGTATTACAGGTCATCAAAACTCGCTTTCCTAATTCATATGCTTTAGCTTTTTGATCCGCATCGATTGCTGTTAAGTCCAGCTTCACAATTTTAGCGTTCTCAATTTCGGGTTCTGGGGCAATTATAACAGTTTTTGATTTGCATCCAATAAGTAAAAGAATGCTAAATACAATCATTATTTTTTTCATGATTTATTTTATTTTTAATAGGATATTGGGATCTGGACAATTTTTCAAATAGTAGCTCAAATCATTTTTGCTGCATACACCGGGATAATCACCAAGGATTTTAGCCATTTTTTTTATAATCTGAAAATGCAAATGTGGGGCATAATCACCATTGACAGCAGCGTCACCTAATGTAGCCAGCTGACTTCCTTTTTCGTATACATCACCAATATTAATGTTACCAATGCTTTCAAGCGACAAATGACCGTATAAAGTATAGAATTTTTGGTTTTCTATTTTATGTTCCAGAATAATAGTGGGGCCATAATCACCCACACCAGTATTATAATTGAAGCTGTGGATAAATCCGTCTAATGCTGCAAGAACCGGCGTTCCTGCCTTGACCCATAAGTCTATACCAATGTGAATGTTTCTTTCGTCGGTTTTCGTGTCATTAAAAATTTCACTCCGTTTGTATAAATTTCTAATTTCATTATATCCTCCAAAAGCAACTTTTGCATTATTTCGAGCTAAGTAATCCTCAATGTATTCTTCAAAGGCAATTGCGGTATGTATATTTCGTTTTGATAAGATTTCATTTGTATTGGATAAATCTAATGGCAGGTAGCTGTTGTAATCAATTGTTTTATCTATAACTTTAACATTTTGAATGTTGTATAGAATATTTTCTAGTTTTGTCATTTATTGGTTTTTAAAAAGCTTAAATTTAATTAAAAAAAGGCTGTATAAAAATTTTACCATGGTATTATAACTTTTAATTAGCAGATCGAACCTTTTAATTTGAGTGTATAAGTAACAGCCACTGTATAATGTCGTGTTTTAAAATTAGGCAAAATGACGCAACAGATTGATTTTAAACTACTGTTTGCAATAGTGTTCCTTTTGACTTTATGACGTTTAAACTTTCGACTTACTTAAGGATAGTCTTTAACTCCTAATTTTAAGATTTATTTATAAATAGGTACCGAGTTTAGCAGCTGAATTCTTACTTTAAAACGTCATCAACTTTTCATGCTCATCCGTTAAATGGGATAAACAATCTAATAAGGGATTTTCTAATGAATGTTTTGAAATGAGTAGGTGTATTTTTTCTATCAAAAAAAATCCCAATCGTTTCCAATTGGGATTCTAATTTATGAATTGGATTTTAGTATAAATTTGGATATTTTGATGGATTTACTTCATTCATTATACCATACACTTTTTCAAAAATATCTTCTATTGAAGGTTTAGAGAAATAATCACCATCTGTTCCGTACGCAGGTCGATGTGCTTTTGCGGTCAAGGTTTGCGGTTTACTGTCTAAATAATTATAGGCATCCTGTTGTTCAATAATTTGTTGTAAAACATAAGCAGAAGCTCCGCCCGGAACATCTTCATCGATTACTAAAAGACGATTTGTTTTAGCAATACTTTTTACAACATCTTGATTAATGTCAAACGGAAGCAAAGATTGTAGGTCGATAATCTCGCAATCTATACCTATTTCAAGGAGTTCCTTGGCAGCTTGCTGTACTAATCGCAAAGTGGAACCATAGGAAACGAGTGTAATGTCTGTTCCTTGTTTTAAGGTTTCAACTACTCCAATTGGGGTTTTAAATTCGCCATAGTTTAGTGGCATTTTTTCTTTCAATCGATAACCGTTCAGGCACTCAATGACTAAAGCAGGTTCGTCACATTCTAATAAACTATTATAAAAACCGGCTGCTTGGGTCATGTTTCTAGGAACTAAAACATGAATTCCTCGCACGGCGTTTATGATCATTCCCATAGGAGAGCCAGAATGCCAGATGCCTTCTAAACGATGACCGCGAGTACGTATAATTAGTGGTGCTTTTTGTTTTCCTACGGTTCTATATCGCAACGTAGCTAAATCATCACTCATGATTTGAATCGCATACAATAAATAATCTAAATATTGAATTTCGGCAATAGGGCGTAAGCCTCTTAATGCCATTCCAATGCCTTGACCTAAAATGGTTGCTTCTCGAATTCCTACATCGGCAACGCGGAGTTCTCCATATTTTTCCTGCATTCCTTCTAAACCTTGATTAACATCGCCAATGGTTCCTGCATCTTCGCCAAATATTAATGTTTCAGGATATTTAGTAAAAATAGCATCAAAATTATCGCGCAAAATCATACGTCCATCAGTATCTTCTTTTGCATTTTCTTGATATACCGGTACCACTTTTTTGACAGAGAACACATTTAAATCTGTTTCTGAAAATAAGTTGCTGCTAAAATTATTTTGTGTTTTAGCAGTGTACGTTTTTATCCAAAGCGATAGTTCAGCTTTGCCATTTTCATTTAGGATTAAACGCAATACTTTTCGTGCTGTCACCAAAATTTCCTTTTTCAAAGGAGACTTGATATTGCTTAAATCGGCGGTATATTTTAATATTACTTCTTTGTTTTTGCTACTTTCGGCTATTTTTTGCAATAGAGCAACTATTTCTTTTTGCTCTTCAATTACGGGTTCTAAAAATGCATTCCAAGCTGCTTTCTTGCCTTCTAAAACATCTTTTTTGGCTTGTGCATCAATGGCTTCAATTTCTTCAGGAGAAGCAATATTGATAGCAATCATCCATAATTTCATTTGACGGATGCAATCATAGTCTTTTTCCCAGGCCAATCGGTCGGAATTTTTGTAGCGCTCATGGGAACCAGAACTGGAATGTCCCTGCGGTTGTGTCAATTCATTTACGTGTATCAAAACAGGAGTATGATTTTGTCGGGCTATAGTGGCAGCTTTTTCATACGTGGCAATCAGGTCTGCATAATCCCACCCTTTTACTCTTAAAATTTCAAAGCCATTTGTGTTTTTGTCTTTTTGGTATCCTTTTAAAATTTCAGAAATATTTTCTTTTGTGGTTTGATGTCTTGCATGAACAGAAATCCCATATTCATCATCCCAAATACTCATTACCATTGGTACTTGTAAAACACCCGCTGCATTGATAGTTTCAAAAAATAAGCCTTCTGAAGTACTTGCGTTTCCTATGGTGCCCCAGGCAATCTCATTTCCTTGATTAGAAAAATTAGCTGCATTTGGTATTCCAGAGACTTGTCTGTAAATTTTTGATGCTTGAGCCAGTCCTAGTAAACGTGGCATTTGTCCGGCAGTTGGGGAAATGTCAGCGCTAGAGTTTTTTTGTTTTGTTAAGTTTTTCCAACTTCCATCTTCATTTAAGCTGTGGGTAGCAAAGTGACCGCCCATTTGCCTTCCTGCTGACATTGGTTCTTGTTCGATATCATTATGACCATATAATCCGGCAAAAAATTGTTGGATAGTAAGTTCACCAATAGCCATCATAAACGTTTGATCACGGTAGTATCCAGAACGGAAATCTCCATTTTGGAATGCTTTCGCCATTGCCAGTTGCGGCACTTCTTTTCCGTCACCAAAAATCCCAAATTTAGCTTTTCCAGTCAATACTTCTTTACGGCCTAAAAGGCTGCACTCTCTGCTTAATATGGCTATTTTATAGTCATTTAATACTTCGATTTTGAAATCTTCAAATGTCAATGTAGTATTGGTTTTTTCTTTTATCATAATTGAAAAGTATAACTTTGAGGTGCAAATTTACTTAAAAAGTAGCTAGATTCATAATTCATTGAAATAAATATAATTAAATTATTGTAATTTATTCTAATAAAAAGTATCTTATTTTTTTATTATATGTAATTATAAAATCAATTTGCTAAGAATAATTTAATAATTAATGAGAATCTTATTGAATTAGAACCATTTTCGATTAAAAAGATTGATTAATGTTTTAGGTGAAAAAGTAACTATAAACCGCACTTTTTCGTTATAATTCTTTTCACCTATTTCCCACCCATTGGTAGAATAAATAGGAAAATAAAGTTCAAAATAGTCTGTGACTAAATTCAGGCGAATACCACTATCATAAACAAAACGCTCTTTTATTCCTTTGTTTTTAATGATCCCTAAATCCCCATAGACTTCAATCCAGTTCCATATACTGTAACTGGCGTTCATGCTAGTTATCCATCTATTGGCAAAAGGGGTATTGATTTTGGATTTAAAACCTCCTTCGGCTACAAGGTATTGTTGACTGAAAAGACCACTGTTTTCTGATCTTCCTAAATAATTGTAATCAAAAAGGTAATCCGTTGGCCGGTCTAATGCGAAGCTGAAAAAATCGGATTGCGTTTTATTATACAAAAAACTTCCCGCATACAACCGTAAATTAATTTGCCGGTTGTTTTCAAAGAGTTTTCGGTATTCAATTTCACCTGTAATTTTTCCGAATTTACCAGAAATTTGTAGATCCGTAGTAAAATTAAAATGGTTGGTAACTTCTGTTTTGGTATTAATATATCTCGCATCAAAAACAGAATAATTTTCGGGG
Organism: Flavobacterium sp. RSP49; assembly: GCF_003968735.1. Taxonomy (NCBI): domain Bacteria; kingdom Pseudomonadati; phylum Bacteroidota; class Flavobacteriia; order Flavobacteriales; family Flavobacteriaceae; genus Flavobacterium; species Flavobacterium sp. RSP49. The sequence goes on from NZ_RYDN01000020.1 coordinate 27,495, forward strand.
GAGTTGTCAAGTACCAGGATACTTTTTTCTTTATTGACAATTACTTGTCGGAATAAGAAAAGCTGTTTCCTATTGTCTCTGAAGTTGGGCTCTCGGATACGCAATTGCACCGTTGGATTTAGTCTAAGATATGCTGCATCCTGTGCATAATGAAAGTAGGAGCCACTGATTGAATATTTTGCGTTGTAAAGGGTACTGTTTCTGAAATTTTGGTTGGCTACAAAGTGAGCTGAGCCTGATAAATTATCTGATTTAGTTGAGTATGATGGGTTGATGTCAAAAATAAACGGCTTGTCTAAAATGGTTTTATTATGCAATCGTATGCCCGGTGTGATGCCGTCATAAAGATTGTACCCGATCGAGGGAACATACAACACCTGATTGTAATACGGATCTTCTAGGTCTTTCATAAATACAAATTTTACAGGGCGATTGTTGGGAAAAAAACCACTTAGTTTCTTCCAGTTATTTCTTAAATTGTATTCTGGAACTTCATTTTTTAGATTTAAAATAATTTTATCCGCATTGTTTTTAGCAATTGTAAAACTATTGTCACATTCCTTAATATCTAACCACTGTTTAAAAACGATTTCTCCTTTTTTTGTTCCATACACCGGAATAGGAATAACGGCTGCAGTTTTATTGCGCACCGAAAAAGTAATACTGTCTCTGGTTTTTGTTACGCTTGAAAATTTATAGTCAATGATGTCTCTGGAATTAATAATTGTATTAAAAAACCAACTGATATCTTTTTTGGTGTTTGCTTTCAATACACTCTCAAAATCATTCCTTGTTACCTGTTTGGTATGATTTTGATGATAGAATTGTCGAATACTAGTTATAACGGCGTTATTTTGTAAATAATTATCCAAAAAGCGAATGCTTAAACCCGCACGATATTTACTGGCAATTTGCTCGTTAAATTTAATTAAGCTGTTTTTTGAATCTCCAAGCGGTTGGTCCAGATTTTTTCGGGCCATCAACATATAAAAATAACTGTATTGGTCATTGAAACCAACATTAGTTAAATTAAAGCTTTTTAACAACCTTATATTTGAAGCACTACCCAACATTTTAGTATCGGGGTAATTCTCATCTATATATTTCATCATTGCATATACTTGAATCCCGTCATAAATCCAATTGTCTTTTCTTGGATCCAGATGCAGGCTGGTTTTCAAGTACTCATTTAAGTACGTTTTCAAAAATTTAATCTCATAAATAAAGTCATCCGGAAACGGACTAATGAAGGAAGGTAGCTGGTTCAGTCCATAAAAAGGATTTCTTTCATAATCTGTTTTTGAAATAATAATTCTATCATGAGGATATTTTCCAATTAAATTAGTAGTAAAATTTATAATTTTATCAATTACAATTGCTTTTTGGATGGGCTCTAATTTGCTGTTTTTCAAATCGGTAAGCACTTCAATAGCATTATTTTTATAACTTTCAAAACTAGATTTTGGCTCGATGATTAAGCTGAAAACAGTTCTGTTATTGCCGGATAATTGGTACTGCGTAAAATCATCTTTTGATATTGTTTTGGTACTTTTTAAATCTGACGTAAGCTCAAAATGTATGGGTATTTTAAAATCAATAGTCACATTTGATATCGCATTAGCAATATCGTCTAAATTCATATTACTATATTTTGTAAAGGCATGATTTTCATAACGGGCAGGAGTAAGGTACCAGTCTTTCAGGTTAAATGTCCCATTGCTATTGTATCCATATTTGGTAAATTTATCGCTCGGTATTTTAGAAACATAGGTGAGTTGTAGCTTAATTTTCTGATTTGGAAGCAATTTATTGCGTAACTGAACCACTATATAATCAGGGTTTTTCTCTGTTCTTTCCCAAGACAGGAAAAGTTGATTTTCATCCAGTATGGTCAAATTTAGTGTACTTCCTCGTTCTTCCTCTTTGGCTAAGTGAAAACCCCTGTAAAATTCATCCGAAAATCGTTTGGCTAAAGGCGTATTTTTGTTAGAATAAGCAGTGTTCCAATCATTCAAAACAATAGTAGTCAAAGAATCCTCAGACTGATTTATAAAAGTAATTTCTTGTTTAACATTTAAAATTTTACTTTCAGGATTCAGTTCTACGGATAAGTTATTATGATGTTGTGCATATTGTTTGACCGAAGCCAATAAAACAAAAAGATAAAATACTATTTTAAGGTTTGATCTCAATTTCCTCGTATTAATTTATTAAAAAATGAATATATCTCTTTATTAGATATGGTTGTTAATTAAAATTAAACAAAAAAAGAAGCTGTTTGGGGGGCAGCTTCTTTTTTTTAAAAATTTGGTGATAAATCATATTTCTTATAAAAAGCATTCAGAATATGAACCACTTCATCTTCAGTATCTACAATTTTGAATAAATCTAGATCTTCAGCGTTTACCGTATGTTCCCTTTCAACTAAAACCGCTTTGATCCAATCGATTAATCCCGACCAAAAACTGGTGCCAACTAATATTATTGGGAATCTTGCAATCTTTTTCGTCTGTATTAAGGTTATAGCTTCAAATAACTCGTCCATTGTTCCAAAACCACCCGGCATCACGACAAAACCCTGAGAATATTTGACAAACATCACTTTTCGAACAAAGAAATAATCAAAATTAAGATTTTTATCGCTGTCAATATACGGGTTGAAATGTTGCTCAAAGGGCAATACAATATTCAATCCTACTGATGCGCCGCCGCCCAGATGAGCTCCTTTATTTCCTGCTTCCATAATTCCCGGGCCACCACCAGTAATCACGCCATAACCCGCCTTACTGATTTTATAGGCAATTTTTTCGGCAAGCAAATAATATGCATCTTCCGGTTTCATTCGTGCCGAACCAAAAATAGTTACACACGGTCCTATGCGCCCCATGCTCTCATACCCGTTTACAAATTCAGCCATAATTTTAAAAATCGCCCAACTGTCATTGGTTCTGATTTCGTTCCAAGTCTTTCTTTTTAGGCGGTCTTGGATTACTCTATCTTCGTCGTTATCAAAATCTTCTAATCTCATTTTCAAAAATATATTTTACTTTTTCTTTATTTGGAGCTATTTCCTGCTATCCATTTCAATCTTTATTGTTTTAAAGAAAAACAATAAAGGATTTCCATTGCTATCAGGGCTAAGCAAATTTAATACGTTTGCTCTTCAATGGATTTTGTTATTTTAGATATAACTTTACCAGTATGTTCAGTAGTTTTTGATTCTATCAGCATTATTAAACAGTCGTCAGTTGACGAAACTCTGTGGTTTATACCTTTTTTAACCACAAATAAATCTCCTTTTTTCATAGTGAATTTAGGTTCGTTTTCAATTTCCATTAAAAGTTCTCCTTCAACAATGTAAAATAATTCATCTTCCTTTTCATGATTATGCCATGGTAAATCTTGGCCTTTGATTTTTGCCACTTTGATAAATTGATCATTAACTTCACCAATTATTTTCGGTGAAAAATAGTTTTCGACACTACTGAACGCTTCTTTTAAATTCATAATTTCCAAAAATTATTTTTTTATTTTTTATGTATACTAAAGTAATTCTTTTTTCAAGAATTGCGCCGTATAGCTTTTCTTATTTTTAATAATTTCTTCCGGAGTTCCTTTGGCAATGAGTTGTCCGCCGCCTTTTCCGCCTTCAGGGCCAATGTCGATGATGTAATCCGCAAGTTTAATCACGTCCATATTGTGTTCGATAATCAAAATCGTATTTCCTTTGTCAACCAGTTTATTGATCACTTCCATCAACACTCGAATGTCTTCAAAATGCAAACCAGTTGTGGGTTCGTCCAGTATATAAAACGTGTTCCCAGTATCTTTTTTAGATAATTCTCCCGCCAGCTTAATGCGTTGTGCCTCCCCGCCAGAAAGCGTCGTGCTTTGTTGTCCAAGAGTAATATATCCTAATCCAACATCCTGAATAGTTTTTACTTTTCTATAAATCTTCGGAATCATTTCAAAGAACGGAACCGCTTCATCTACCGTCATATTCAACACATCCGAAATGGATTTCCCTTTGTATCGAATCTCTAAAGTTTCTCTGTTAAAACGCTTTCCTTGGCAGGTTTCACATTCTACATATACATCAGGTAAAAAATTCATTTCAATCGTTCGCACTCCAGAACCTTGGCAGGTTTCACAACGTCCGCCTTTGACATTAAAACTAAAACGTCCGGCTTTATATCCCCGAATCAGACTTTCAGAAGTCATCGTAAACAGATTTCTGATTTCGGTAAAAACTTCGGTATAAGTTGCAGGATTAGAGCGTGGCGTTCTGCCAATCGGACTTTGGTCAATATCAATCACTTTATCAATATGTTCCAGTCCTTCAATTTTTTTATACGGTTTTGGTTTTTTGACACCATTAAAATAATACGCGTTCAAAATAGGGTAGAGCGTTTCATTAATTAACGTAGATTTACCACTTCCGGAAACTCCAGTCACGCAAATCATTTTGCCCAAAGGCAATTCTATCGAAACATTTTTCAAGTTATTTCCGGTTGCTCCGGTCAGTTTTAGGAATTTCCCATTTCCCTCCCGACGTTTTGCTGGAACCTCAATTTTCATCTTCCCATTGAGATATTGTGCCGTAATGGTATTTGAGGCCATTGTTTCTGCAGGAGTTCCAATGCTAATGATTTCTCCGCCAAATTTCCCTGCCTTTGGACCAATATCAATTACATAATCCGCACGTTCAATCATGTCTTTATCGTGTTCCACTACAATTACGGAGTTTCCAATATCTCGTAATTGTTCCAGAGAATGAATCAATTTGTCATTGTCTCTTTGATGTAAACCAATACTCGGCTCATCCAGAATATATAAAACACCCACTAATTGTGAACCAATTTGCGTGGCTAATCGTATGCGTTGTGCTTCACCACCCGAAAGTGATTTAGAGCTTCGGCTTAAAGCCAAATAATCCAAGCCTACATTCATCAAAAAGTTCAGTCGATCCTTAATCTCTTTGATTACTTCAGTTGCGATACGCTTTTGTTTATCAGACAAGTGATTATCTAAATCAAGAAACCAAGCGGTCAAATCCGAAATGTCCATATCGCACAATTCGGTACTATTCTTTTCATTGATTTTAAAGAACATCGCTTCTTTTTTCAAACGGGAACCGTCACAAACCGGACATTTTATTTCGTCCATAAATTCCTTTGCCCAGCGCTTGATTGATGTAGAGCCGCTTTCATCATGTTGGTTTTTTATGAAATGTGAAATTCCTTCAAAATCAATTTTGTATTCTCGGGCAACACCTAAATCTTTTGAGTTGATGGTGAATTTTTCCTTCCCACCATTCAAAATCATTTCCATCGCTTCCTGCGGAATGGTTTCTATGGCATCCGTCAATTTGAAATCGTATTTTTCTCCGATAATTTCCAGTTGCTTAAAAATCCAAGATGACTTGTATTCGCCTAAAGGCGCAAAACCGCCATTTTTTATGGATAATTTTGGATTTGGAATAATCTTTTTTGGGTTAATTTCATTGACTGTTCCTAAGCCATTGCAATGATCACAAGCACCTTTAGGGGAATTGAAAGAAAATAAATTGGGTTCAGGATTTTGATAGGAAATTCCAGTAGTAGGACACATCAAATTTCTGCTAAAAAATCGTACTTCATTGGAATCTTGATCTAAAACCATCAAGACGTTTTCGCCGTGATGCATGGCTGTATTAATACTTTCGGACAATCGCTTTTCGTTATCAGGAGTATCTTCAATTACCATTCGATCCACAACAATTTCGATGTCGTGTGTTTTATAACGGTCTAATTTCATTCCCAAAGTAATATCCAATACATCGCTGTTTACGCGTACTTTAAGAAAACCTTGCTTGGCAATTTGTTGAAAAAGCTCCGCATAATGTCCTTTACGAGACCGAATAACAGGCGCTAAAATATTGATTCGCTTTCCGGTAAAATCTTGAATAATCAAATCTTTGATTTGCTCATCAGAATAGGAAACCATTTTCTCGCCGGTGTTGTAACTGTATGCATCAGCTGCACGAGCATAAAGCAAACGCAGGAAATCATAAATTTCAGTGATAGTTCCCACGGTGGAACGCGGACTTTTACTGGTCGTTTTTTGTTCAATAGCAATTACTGGAGAAAGTCCGTCAATTTTATCCACATCGGGACGTTCCAAGCCACCAAGAAACTGGCGCGCATAAGCCGAAAAAGTTTCTACATAACGGCGTTGCCCTTCGGCATAAATAGTATCAAAAGCTAAGGAAGATTTTCCGGATCCCGAAAGACCGGTAATCACGACCAGTTTTTCGCGAGGAATGGAAACGTCTATATTTTTTAAGTTGTGCACGCGAGCGCCTTGAACTTCAATGGTATTGTCTTTATCTAGCATAATTTTTTGCAAATTCCGAATAGTCGAAAGCAAAGTTACTGTTTTGATTTGTTCTTTTGATGTAACAGTTTAGAAGTTTGTGTTAAAAATAATTAGGAAATTATTCTATCGTCATCGATTTTAGTTTAGTTCTGTAGGCCTCAAGCGCAATAGATTTAGAAATAAAACCATAATATTTGTCGTTTTTGAGTACTGGCAAAAAGGCTACTTTAGATTTTTCAAATTTATTCATGACGGTTTCCATACTGTCATCCGGAGTGACTGTTTCCAAAGGTTTTATCATAATATCTTTGACCAAAGTATATTTAACTCTATAGGTATTGAATATTATTTCCCGAATAGTATTAAAATGAACCATTCCTAGAAGTTGATTTTCTGGATCTACTACAGCAAAAATTACTTGATTGGAATGTGATATCAAATCTACTAATTTTTCTAAATTTTCATTTGGCGTGACCGTTAAAAAATCCGTTTGAATAATAGAATTTGTTTCTAATGTGGAAAGAACATTAGTGTCTTTATTGCTGGTAAATGCATGTCCTTTTTGAATAAGATTTTTTACATCCATAGAATGTTTTTCAAAACGCTTTGAAATAGCAAAACTGATAGAAGAAACAATCATAAGTGGAATCATTAAATTATAACCTCCTGTAATTTCAGCAATTAAGAAAATCGCAGTCAATGGTGCATGAAACAAGCCACTTAAAATTCCGGCCATGCCAACCAAAGTGAAATTGCTGATAGGAAGTTTCGTTAATCCGGTTAAATTTAAAAATTTAGCAAAGAAAAAACCAACATAAGACCCCAGAAATAGGGAAGGTGCAAAATTACCTCCATTACCACCACTACTCAAGGTTATTCCTGTAGCAAAAACCTTTATCATCATGGTGCAACCTACAAACAATAAAAGCGCCCAACTATTATTTCTAAAACTACTGAATAAAGTGTTCTCCAATAATTTTCCGGGATCATTTTCGGATAATGTTTTGATACTTTCATATCCTTCTCCAAAAAGTGTTGGAAAAATAAAAATAAGAATGGCCAAAATAGAAGAACCAAATAAGGCTTTTTTATAAGGCGATAATTTAAGTCTGGCAAAAAAATGTTCTACCCTTTGAAAGTTACGGGAATAATAAACGGAAACAAACCCGGTAAACAAGCCTAAAAGGACGTAAAAAAAAAGGTTGTGATAATCAAAACTTTGCTGTTGCTTAAAGGACAGTAAGATGGCTTCGTCCAAGGCAATAACGGATACTAATGCGCCTGTTGCCGCTGCAATCATAATGGGTGTAAATGCCGCAATACTCACATCAACTAATAACACTTCAATAGCAAATAATACACCCGCAATTGGCGCATTAAAAGCAGCGGCAATACCTGCGGCAACACCACAACCGATTAGAAGCGTTCGGTCTTTATAACTCAGTTTATATTTTTGGGCATAATTAGACCCAAAAGCAGCTCCTGTAATAACAATAGGGCTCTCCAGACCTGCAGACCCTCCTAATCCAACTGTTAGTGAGCTGGTAACAATTTGGGAATACATTTGTTTTTTTGGAATAATACTTGCTTTTTTGGCAACAGCATATAAAATTTGCGAAGTTCCTTTTTGTATGGTTCCTCCCAAAACTCTTTTGACTACAAAAACAGTAAGCAGAATACCAATTATAGGCAAGATACTATTAAGAAAACCTAATTTTAATATTCCACTGACATACGTGGCAAAAGAAAAAACCCAATGGGCAAAAGTTTTTAAAACGATTACGGCAAATGCAGAAGAGATACCAACTAAAACAGCAGATAAAAATATAAACTGTTTTGGAGTCAATAAAGACTGTGCTATGGCAATTATTACTTCTAATTTGGTGATCAACTTTTTGAACATTATATTTTTTTTAAAGGGGATGCAAAACTACTATTATTTTAATCCTAACAAATATTTTTTAAAGCTTCTTTTGTGCTTAAGGGGTTTAAATTACAATTTGCGACAAACTGCTGCACAGCTTTTGGATCTATTTTGTGTAAAAGCGTTTTCTAAGGCGTGTGTAAATTTCATAAAAAAGTAAATTTGTCATCATTCCGAGCACAATCGACGGACTAAAAACCAACCGCTGTATCGTCACCTCTAAAATCAGCACCACCCTCTAATTTTTTAGTTGGTAAAACCAAAATCGCATCTACTTTTCCTATTACAGGTGTTGTTTTTTCATTGATGATGTATCCTCGGGACTTTAAGGTTTCAAAAGTTTTAGCATCGAAAGTATTAGGCTCAAAAGTGATTAAATCCGGTAACCATTGATGATGAAAACGAGGTGCGTTTACTGCTTGTTGCATGCTGAAATTATACTCAGAAACATTTAAAATCGTTTGCAATACGGATGTAATTATTGTCGAGCCTCCGGGAGAACCCACAACCATGAATAATTTGCCGTTTCTCTCCACAATTGTTGGTGTCATGGAACTTAACATTCGTTTTTGTGGAGCAATACTATTGGCTTCATTTCCCACTAATCCAAACATATTAGGCACACCTGGTTTGGCACTGAAATCATCCATTTCGTTGTTGAGGAAAAATCCCAATTCATCACAATAGTATTTAGACCCGTAACCGTCGTTTAATGTTGTTGTTGCCGAAACAGCATTCCCAAACTGATCTACAATAGAATAATGAGTAGTTTCTGTACTCTCATTATAATTTACTTTTCCTTCTTTTATATCCGATGATAAGGTGGCTTTTTCAAAACTAAAATTCGACATTCTTTGTTTCAAATACGCATCTGCCATTAAGGCTTTTAAAGGAATTTTTACAAAATCAGGATCGCCCAGATAATAACTTCTGTCTGCGTAAGCCCTTCTTTCGGCTTCAACAATAACTTGAATGGCTTCGGTTGAGTTATGTCCCATTTTAGCCAGGTCGAAAGGCGCTATCATTTTGAATATTTCAGCGAGACATATTCCGCCACTGCTTGGTGGAGGCATCGAGATTATCTTTAAATCCTTGTAATCAAAAGTGAGTGGCGTCCTCCATTTGGCTTCGTATTGAGCCAGATCTTCTAAGGTGATGATAGCGCCTTTTTCTTGAAGGTATTTCACTAATATTTCAGCAGTTTTTCCTTTGTAAAATTCAGCTCTGCCATTTTTTGAAATCCTTTTCAACGTAGCTGCCAGCGCAGGATATTGTATTACATCATTTTCTTTGAAAGCAGTTGCAAATAACGTTTTGTTCCCATTTACTTTTATAATTCTATCTCGATAAGCAGCTAGTCGGTCTTCTTGTTTTTTGGTAACAATAACCCCTTTTTCGGCTAATGCAATTACAGGTTTCAGGATGTCTTCAATCGGTAATGAACCTAGTTTTTCATGAACTGCAAAAACACCGGCAATTGTTCCGGGAACTCCAATAGCCAGAGGAGACTCAGTACTTTTTCCTTCTATGACATTTCCTTTTTCGTCCAGAAACATATCTTTCGTGGCTGCTATCGGCGCTTTTTCACGGTAATCTAACGAACCAATTTCACCGTTCGCTTTTCGGTACACCATAAAACCGCCACCACCAAGATTTCCAGCAAACGGATAAGCCACTGCAAGAGCTAATTCGGTTGCCACCATCGCATCAAAAGCATTGCCCCCTTTTCGCATGATTTCAACTCCAATTTTGGACGCTTCTACCCGTGCCGAAACGACCATTGCTTTATCAGCAACCAATCCTGTGGGCTGAACCATTACATTTTGGGTTTTACACCCAATAGAAAGCATACATAATAGAATACTAATTTTTTTCATTTGAATGTATAAATTTAAAAACCAACGGCTTTATTATCACCTCTTTTGTCTGCGCCACCTTCTAATTTTCCATTTGGCAAAACCAAAATTGCATCAACTTCACCAATGATTTCTTTGTTTTTTTCATTGATTAAATAGCTTTTTTTCTTCAGATTATTCAATAATTCTGTATCGAATGAATTGGGTTCAAAAGTAATTTCATCGGGTAACCATTGATGGTGAAAACGTGGGGCGTTTACCGCTTCTTGCATGCTCATATCAAATTCATACACATTTAATATCGTTTGTAACACCGATGTGATAATGGTGGAGCCTCCCGGTGTACCTACAACCATAAAAAGCGTACCGTTTTTTTCGACAATCGTGGGTGTCATGGAACTTAACATTCTTTTTCCGGGAGCAATACTGTTGGCTTCACTTCCAGTGAGTCCATATAAGTTGGGAACACCCGGTTTGGCACTGAAATCATCCATTTGATTATTCAAAAAGAAACCCAATTCGTCACAATATATTTTAGAACCATAGTTATCATTTAAAGTAGTTGTTGCTGAAACTGCATTCCCAGCGGCATCAACAATAGAGTAATGTGTGGTTTGGTTGCTTTCATATCCCTTGATTGCTCCGTGGGCAATATCCGAAGATTTAGAAGCTTTATCAAATGAAAAATCAGCCATTCTTTTTTCTAAATAGGATGGACTTACTAATTCTTTTACCGGAAGTTTTACAAAATCAGGATCACCCAAGAAATAATTCCTGTCCGCGTAGGCTCTTCGTTCTGCTTCAGTAATGACTTGAATCGTTTTTAGGCTGTTGTGTCCCATTTGCGAGAGGTTGAAGGGCTCAATCATTTTCATGATTTGATTCAAACAAATTCCACCACTGCTGGGAGGCGACATCGAGGTGATTTTTAAATTTTTATATTGAAAAGTAATTGGAGTTCGCCACTTGGCTTTATAACTATTAAAATCTTCAATGGTGGTATTTCCGCCTTTTTTAGCAAGAAAAGCAACTAACTTTTGAGCAGTTTCCCCTTTGTAAAATTCATCTCGTCCGTTTTTAGCAATTCGTTTTAATGTTGCTGCCAAAGCGATGTATTTTATAGTATCATTTTCTTTATATACTTTAGAAAATAAACTGTTCTTACCATTACTTTTTATAAAGGAGGCTCTGTGATACGCCAAACTTTCGGCTTGAAATTTAGTGACAATAACACCTCTTTCTGCCAAAGCAATTACAGGTTTGAGAATTTCACTGATTGGTAAAGAGCCATATTTTTTGTGCACTTCAAATATTCCTGCAATGGTACCCGGAATTCCGGATGCCAAAGCAGTCGCAGTACTTTTTCCTTCTATTACATTTCCTTTTTTGTCTAGAAACATATCTTTAGATGCAGCCAAAGATGCTTTTTCCCTGTAATCGATAGCGCCTGTTTCACCATTGGCTTTTCTGAAAACCATGAAACCGCCACCACCAATATTTCCTGCCTGAGGATGTGAAACCGCCAAAGCCAGTTCCATGGCAACCATAGCATCAAAAGCATTACCGCCTTTTTTCATAATTTCAACTCCAATTTGCGACGCTTCTTCACGAGCAGAAACGACCATCGCTTTAGAAGTCACTAAACCTGTTGGTTGAATAGTCTTTTCGTTCAATTTGCAACCAAAAACGGCAAAGGCAAGTAGGAACATTATTTTTTTCATTGTAAAATATATTTTGGTTTTAGGTGTATTGTTTTGGTTGTTTTATATTGTAATACTTTAAATGGTTTGACCACATAGAGACATAGAATTTTAGTTTGTGTGTAAAAAAACTTCGCTTAAAAATAGATTTCATAGACGGATTTAGTTATTCTGTTGGTAAAATTTTATAAAATTCATTAACGAAAGTCTTTTGCCCCTCTTTGAAAATATTATAACAATTAAAATTTATCAAAACACCTTTCGGTGATTTTAATAATTTCATATGATTCAAAAGTTTTGCTTCAAAAGCAGGATGTATTTCTGAGACGGCTTTAAACTCAATAACAATTAAGTTTTCAACTAGCAAATCACATCTAAAATCAGATTCCATGATTTTGCCTTTGTAAATGACAGGTATTTTAAGCTCTGAAATAAAATTAATATTCCGCACCCGTAATTCCTCTTTCATACATTGGTGATAGACGCTTTCTAATAAACCTCTACCCATGATTTTATGAACTTCTATTGCTGCCCCAATAATTTGAAAGCTTAATTCATTTAGATATTTTTGTGTAATCATCCTTTTAGTCCTTTCGAATTATTAATCTTCTTAAAGCGTTGTTGATTTAAATATAATATTGTCTTTGTAATACTACTAAGTAAGTCGAAAGTTTAAAAGTCGTAAAGTCAAAAGAATTAACTTTAAGTAAAATAACTTTAAATCAGATTGTTACATGATTTTATCCTGATTTTAAAATACGACATTATACCATGGTTATTACTTATGTTTGAAAATTATTTTCTAATCTGTCTCTACAAAAAACAAACTTATGTTTCTATGTGGTAAAAAAAATCATTAATCAATTCTTTTTTGTTTTGCAAAAGCGTTCAATTCTTCAAAGAATTGGGTGAACTCCTTTTCAAATTCCGAATAAAATTCTGAAAGCTCATTGGTAGCAAACCGCATTTTAGATTCATTTTTGGTGCGATGGTCCATTTGAGTCAAAATATGCTCAATTCCTTCAACTGTTTGATAACTCACCAGCCAATTTTCTTCCATCATGATAGGCATTAGTCCTTTGGTTCGTTCTGACAAGATTTCATAATTATAATGCAAGGATTGGTAAAATCGTATCACAAAGTCCTCTAGTTTTTCATCGGAATACTTTGTCCAGTTTTTCGCCAAAAAATGATCGTAAAAAACATCAACAATTACACCTGCATAATGATGGTATTTTTCGTGCAATTTTTTGGTACTTTGTCTGAAAAGGGGATGCGCATCGGTGAAAGTGTCTATGGCACGATGCAGAATAATTCCTTTTTGAATTTCTAAAGGAAAACTTTCAAAATGTTTTCCACGAATTCCATCGGCCATGAAATTGCCAATTTTGATTAAATCATTATCACCGGAAAGATAGATGTGTGCTAAAAAATTCATTCGCCTAATTTAGGAATTTAAAAGATGAATTTTGAATTCTAAATGACTTTTATAAACTGTCAATTATTATATTTGTGAACAATCTATAATTTAAAATTCAAAATTTAAAATAATAATCAATGACTTTAATAAAATCAATATCGGGAATACGTGGGACAATAGGCGGTAAAGTAGGGGATAACCTGACACCTGTTGATGCAGTTAAATTTGCCGCGGCGTACGGAACTTGGTTAAAAAAATATATCGGAAAAGAAAAAATTACTGTTGTTGTAGGTCGTGACGCCCGTATTTCGGGACCAATGATTCACAATTTGGTGGTAAATACTTTAATTGGTTTAGGAATCGACGTGATTGATTTAGGTCTATCAACAACGCCAACGGTTGAAGTTGCTGTTCCGTTAGAAAAAGCTGAAGGTGGCATTATCCTTACCGCTTCTCACAATCCAAAACAATGGAATGCCTTGAAATTATTGAATGAAAAAGGAGAATTCCTGAATGGAGAAGAAGGCTTGAAAATTCTTGAAATTGCTGAAGAGGAAGCTTTCGATTTCTCAGATGTGGATAATTTGGGAGAAATTATGATTAACGACGCCTACATGGATATTCATATTGATGAAGTGTTGAATTTACCTTTGGTAGATGTTGATGCAGTAAAAGCAGCTAAATTTAAAGTGGTTGTGGATGGTGTAAATTCTTCTGGAGGAATTATTATTCCAAGATTATTGGAATTAATGGGCGTTGAAGTAGTCGAATTATACTGTGAACCAAATGGTCATTTTCCTCATAATCCCGAACCGTTGAAAGAGCATTTGACTGATATATCAGAATTGGTTGTCAAAGAAAAAGCAGATTTAGGAATCGTGGTAGATCCTGATGTGGATCGTTTGGCTTTCATTTGTGAAGACGGAGAGATGTTTGGTGAAGAATATACTTTGGTGGCTTGCGCCGATTATGTATTGAGTAAAACACCAGGAAATACGGTTTCGAATATGTCGTCTTCTCGTGCGTTGCGTGATGTAACTAATTTGCATAATGGAAGCTATGAAGCCAGTGCGGTGGGTGAGGTAAATGTAGTCGAGTTGATGAAAAAGAACAATGCTGTAATAGGTGGTGAAGGAAATGGCGGAATCATTTATCCGGAACTGCATTACGGTCGTGATAGTTTAGTGGGAGTAGCGCTGTTTTTAACGCATTTGGCTAACAAAAAAATGACAGTTTCGGCTTTGCGTGCTTCGTATCCGGAATATTATATGAGCAAAAACAAAATCGAATTGACGCCACAAATTGATGTAGATGCGATTCTTGTTGCCATGACGGAAAAATATAAAAATGAAGATATTACAACCATTGACGGTGTAAAAATTGACTTTGCTGACAATTGGGTTCACCTTAGAAAATCGAATACGGAGCCAATCATTCGCATTTATACTGAAGCAGCTTCACAAGAGAAAGCAGATGCTTTGGCACTTCGAATTATTGATGAAATAAAAGCAGTGGCTGGAATATCTTAGAAATCTAAAATAAATACGGACAAAAGGCCTGGTTGAATTATTAAACAGGCTTTTTTGATCTGTCCTTGGAACTAAATTAAAGCGTAACCTTTTATTTTAGTCTTCTTTGCAGATGACATTGCAGAGGAATAATTATGATTATTTATGCAATAATAGAGAAAATAATAAAGTATTATTTACTTGAATTATCACTTAATGATTTTCGTTTCATCCTCTTAGGCCCATACCAGAGCCAGAATCCTGTGATTGTAAACAGTAAAAGTGCAAATCCCATGACGGTTGTATAAAATAATTTGAAGAAACCACTACCCGTTTTGAAGTAATCGTCAACAATTGATCCATCGTGTATTTTTTCAATAATATCAGATCTTCGTCTTTCAATATGCAATAATTTTCCTGTTGCTCCGTCTAGTTGAATTCCCCAATAATTCTCAGCAAAAATAAATTTTACCATTCCTTTATCTTTTTTTATTTCAATGCGCTCTAGTTCTAAAGTACTATCTGCTGAAATAGAATCGTGTACAATTTTGCAAGCATTTTTATGCAAACTATCAATAGGAAGCCAGTCTTTAAATTGCACCGAAGTACCTTGATAAGATTTTGATTGCAGTAGTCCGCCACTATTTTTTTTCCAACCTAATAATAGTCCTGTCACGGAAACAATAAAGAAAAATAGGAATAAAAAAGCGCCAGTTGTTTTGTGTAATTTTCTAAAAATCCGGAGTAATTTAGCTTGTCGTTTTCTTGAATTATTTTCGGTCATTTTAATGCACTGTTTTTTATGGTAATTTGGATTAAATTTTTTTATCAGCACATTATAAATAAAGCTATAAAATCTACCTTAGGTGGTAATAAAATAATCCTTAAAAATTTACTCTGAAACTTATATTTGGCGTTAAGCCAAGTGACTTATTGTCTACTTGAATGGCATCATTAGTATCATTTGGATTGACTTTGTAATAGCGATTGATGACATTGTCCTGATTGGAAGCATTGATTACACCGGCTGTAAACGAAGCTTTAATTGATTCAGACAGGTTGAAATTATACTGTAAGGAAGCGTCTAAACGCATGAAATTATCTAAATTTTCATTGTTGGGGTAATCGTAGTTGACCATTGTGGCATTTCCGTCTTGTATGGTTTCATTTCCTGGAATGGGTTTTGTGTACGGTTGCCCGTTTCGCCATACTCCACCAACAGATACTTTTAGATTTTTGATTATATCATAATAAAACCCAATAGAAAAAGAATGTCTTATATCCGCATTATTAGGAAAAATAGAAGGCGTAAAAACAGCAAATTCATAATCATTGATGCTATAGGTGTAACTGAACCAAGCACTATATTTACGAGCTGTTTTATTGGCTAAAAACTCAATTCCTTTTGCTGTATAGCTGCCGTTGGCATTAATAAACTGAAAACTATTATAGAAACCCTGATTAGAAGCCGTTATACCCTTTACCAATTTATAAAATCCAGTAAGCTCAATATTTAATTTTTTTTGATTGAATTCGATTCCAAAAGAGCCTTGTTTACTTGTTGCAATTGGGATATCTTGATTGTTTACTAAAACCCAACGTCTTTTTTCAACACCAAGAAAATCATCTTCAAAATCAATTATTTGTGCTGTAGTTTGATTTTTAAATTCTCCTTCTAGTTTCAGAGCAAAAGTAGTTGATAATTTTTGTCGGATATTTATTCTTGGTTCAATCAAAAATTTATTAAATTTTTGAAAATAATTTACACGCATACCAACTCTAAAATAGGTGTTAGCGTTGTTGTATTCCGCTTCAGAAAACAGGGAGTGATTTAACAGCACATCCTTTTTGGTCCGTTCATATGACGGAGCACTAACGGTAGTTTCGTTTAACATTCCTGTTTCATTAAACTGGTACCCGGATAAAATGATTAGGTGCTTATTTACTTTATAATGGGTATTTAGTTTCACGCCGGTTTCCAGAACTTCATTGGTTTCTGTGAGTCGTTGGTCAGTTTCTACCCTATAATCAGTGGCGTCGATATTGTATTTTGAAAAATAAGTAATCAGGTTGGTACTCCATTTTGAGGTCCATTGTGCTTTCCAGTTTCCTCCGTAACCAATATTATTTTGAGAAAGGGTACTTGCTTTTGTTTCGGTATTGTTCGTAATAGCGTTGCTCTCAGAGTAGGCTAAAGCATTATTGATCCCAATAATATTGGCTCTAAACTGGTGTTTATCATTTAAATCAAAAAGTAATTTAGCGGTAAAATCGTAAAAGTAAAAATCAGAATTAGTATTCTTGTCCGAGCTATCGGCATTGATTTCGCTGTCCTGAAAACTTCTTTCAAAATAATTAGTATAAGTTGGTGTATCGAAAAGATCTGTGATAGAACGGCGTCCTGAGAGGTGAAGTTCTAGATCCTTAGCTAACGGAATGGCAAGAAATGCATCGGCACTGATGAGATTGACGCCGGCACCACCGGAAAATTTGTTCGTCACTACGTCTTTGGTTTGCATGTTAATGGTGCTGGAAACTCCATCACTGTACTCCGCACTAGTTCCGTTTTTGCTGACAGTCACTTTTTCGGTTAGATTTGGATTATAGGCAGAAATCAATCCGAAGAAATGACCGGAATGGTACATTTTGATATTATCCCAAATGACTAGGTTCTGATCGTTAGTCCCACCACGAACATTGATGTTTGCAATGCTTTCATTGGTACTTTCAATTCCGGGGAGTATTTGTATAGATTGTAAAATATCAGGTTCAATAAGTCCAGGAAGAATCCCAAATTTTTTTGTGTTTAAAACGGTACTACCATCTAAAAACTTTTGCAAACCAGGGGTCAAATACACATTAATTAACACTTGGTTCAGCGTTTCGCTTTTTGCTGTAAGAGTAATTTCCAGACAATTAGTACCGGATAAAAACAGTTCTTTAGCAGGGACCTCTTTTATTTCATACCCTAAATAGGATAGCATAATTGTTGAATTCAGAGGTATATTTTGTAATTTAAAGGTGCCGTTTTCAGTCGTAACGGTGCTTCTGGAAGTATTCTTTACCAGTACAGAAGCACCGGAAAGTGGCCTCTTATTCTCTTGGTCAAAGACAGTCCCGCAAACAGCTATTGTTTTATTGATGACTGAAACGGTTATGTACCGCTTGTCTAAAACTTTAAAATTCAGTACTGTTTTAGCATTAAGATAATCTATAACCTGAGGTAATGTGAGTGTAGTTTCAGGTTTTTCAATTGAAACAGCCGCTACATCTTCTACAGCATACGAAAATTTAATATTAAATTGTTTCTCTACAGAAAGGATAAGAGCCGTTAGTGGAATTTTTTTTGATGAATTTTGTCCATAGCATAAGCTCCCGAAACAAAGTAATAACAAAATCAGTCCTTTATTTTTCATCATAATTATAAAATATAACGGTTTTCCCTTCCATTTTATAACTTAATTTAAGTGGAATTGTAATTGCCTGAAGGGCTATATTTTGATCTTTATGTGTAAAACTGCCTGTAAATAACTTAGTTGTATCCAGATTTTGTGTTTTAATTTTTAGATCATATTGACGCTCCAGTTCTGCAATAACCTGATTAAAAGGAACACGGTCAAAACTAGATTCTTCTTGAATCCACGAAGGGTTTTTTGTATTTAAGTCTTGAACTCCTTCTCTGGCATCATTTATAATTCGGAATGTTTTGCCAGGAGGCAATTTAACGATTTGATTTTTGTAGGACACGCTAACTAAGCCTTCATAGCAATTTACTTCAAAATATTTGTTCCGTTTTTTTACATTAAATTGTGTTCCTAAGACAGTAATAATTCCCGAATCTGTTCGCACACTAAAAGTTTGTCCTTTTTTGACTTTAAAAAAGGCTTCTCCGTCTAAAGTTAAATCTCTTTGATCAGCCCATTTTTTGTCGTTAAAAGTTATTTTTGAATCAGAATTTAAGATTACTTCAGAATCATCAGGAAGGTTAAAGGTTTTTGTTTGTGCTATTTGGGTCTCAAATGTCTGAATGTTATTAAAAAACAAAAAATAAGACGACGTCAATAAAACCACTAAAACTGCAGCTACTTTAAACCCTGTTTTAAAATTTAGGGTTCTGACTTTTGTTTCCTTTTTAGACTGATTTCTAGCAGTAAATGCAGCAAAAGCTTCCTGAGCATCTACTTGTGGAGCTTCCATTTTAGAGGCATAATAAGCAATTTTCTCAAGTGTTTGCAAGTCATCAGATTGTTTTAAATCCTCAATTTCTGTACTTGAAAGTGCATCGTCCAACCATTTTAATATTTCTTTTTCGTTTTTCATTTTAATATCGCTATATGTATAAGACAACTAACTTTTAAATTACCCTACGGTAAAAGGGCCACTTATAGGTTTTCTATCTGGGATTTTAATAGTTGCAGTGCAGCCGACATTCTTTTTTCTACAGTTTTTTGAGAAATATCGAGTATTTCAGCAATTTCACGGTACTTTTTGCCATCGATTCGATTCATCAAAAACACTTCTCGTTGCGCTTCACTTAAGGATGCAATTGCTTTAGTAAGTTTTTGTTTGAACTCTTCTTCTTGAAATAAATATTCTGGATTTTGATTATTGGTGTCTAAATTTGGTGTTTCTTTCGCATACTGCAATACTACTTTGTGGTGTTTTATGGTATTCAGAAATAAATTTGATATCGTTGTAAATAAATAAGTCTTTACTTTACTGAAATCAATTTTGGCACAATTCTCCCAAATTTTAGTAAAAGCATCTTGAACTAAATCTAAAGCAGTATCAGTATTACCACATTTATAATAGGCAAAATTAGTTGCTGATTGTACTTGCTTTAAGTAAAAGTCTCTAAAGTGTTTTTCTTCGCAAAGTGTACTTTTTTGGTCGTCCATTTAAAAGGGATTCATTTATTGTAGATTGTAAATGTAATTTTTTTTTCAAAAAGCAGTCAGGTTAATTCGAATTGATTTTTACTTAAAAAAAATATAAAATCGTATAATGCTGTTGTATAGTTATTTATGAATTTTTTTGATAAAAATTTATATTTTTTTTTAAAAATAGAATAGGGTAAAACGGAATGTAGTTGTCTTACTAAAAGAAAGGTGTCAAAAACAGCGCCTCTACAAACAAAAATATATTAAATTTGAACGTTATGAAAAAATTAAAAACGATTACTGGAATAGCATTAATGACTCTATTCGGATTTGCATCTTGTCAAAGTGAAGTGGATAACGAGCAAGGACAAAACCCAAATACAAATGCGGCAAACTCAACTACAGCAAACAATCTGAAACGTACCTCTATGTATGACGGATCATCGGATGATTTTTTAGACGGCACCTCTTGTTCTTCTATTATTCTGCCAGCTTCAGCTAGAGTAAATGGAACGCAAGTTACTCTTTTTAGCCAAGTCAATTATCAACAAGTCATTTCTATCCTTGGACAGTATAATAATGATCAGGATTCTGTAGTATTACAATTTCCTTTAAAAGTTAAATTAAGTAATTATACAGAGGTTAATGTAAGTAACCAAACAGAGTATAATGCTATAATTAATGCTTGTTCCTCCGCACAATCATCTGGTCAGAATGCTATTTCGTCAGTAAATATTAGTTTTCCAATTACTATTTTGACCTATAATTTAAGTGTACAACAAACGGGAAGCGTTGTTATCACATCCGAACAGCAATTATATACGTATATGACTAATATTAGTAGTACGGAATTGTTTTCAGTAAATTATCCAATGTCAGTTACAACCAGTGATGGTTCAAAAACTACAATTTCTAGTGATGCAGAATTGCAAGCTACTATTGTGGCGTCTCTTAAAACAGAAGCAACTAAAGACGAAGCAGCTCAAAATTCAAAAAAATTAGAAACCATTATGGTAAACGGCAAATTCAAAGTAGAATCATTTGTAAGTTCTGGAGTAAATTCAGCAACTAATTACAAAGATTTTACAATAGATTTTGCAAATGATTGGAGTGTAAAAGCGGTAAATAATTTAAATTCAACTGTAAATGGTACGTACGCTGTAAGCTCACAAATAGAAGTCTTTCTTAAATTAAATTTTACAAGTAACGCTTCTTTTAGCTTATTGAATAATGATTGGAAAGTAACTTCTTTTAATGCAACAACGATATCATTACAAAGTTCAACTAATGCAGCGGCGACATTAGTTTTGAAACAAATATAAATTAGACTTTTAAGTTGGGTTTAATTTTTTTAATTTCTCAAAAAACAGTTGTCTTTTTAGGCAGCTGTTTTTTAATAATAAACTTTAATATAAATAGATAATAATGAAAAAAGTACTTGTAATCCTGTGCGTAGGTTTTGCCTTATTGGTATCCTGTTCAAAAGAAAATGATGGAACAGAAGAAATTGAGACTGTTGATCCCATTACTAATAAACAGTCCACAGGTAGTTCTGCAAACGATTTATTATCAGATAAAAAGTTTAAAAGTATGGTTATTGAAGTGGTTTATGTTGCTGGTTTTCAGCCAACCAGTATAGCAATAAATAATTTTGTAGCTTTTCTGGAAGCACGAACGCATAAGCCCAATGGGATTAATATTGTATTGAGATCGATCCCGTCACCAGGGACTTCTCCGTATACCAATGAGGAAATTGTAGCAATTGAAGAAACAAACCGAACAAAATACAATACCTCAAATGAAATTGCCGTTTGGGCCTTTTTTGCAGATGGAGAATCAGCTAGAAATACAAGCAGCGGAGTTGTTTTAGGAACGGCGTATAGAAATACTTCATTTGTTATTTATGAACAAACAATTCATGGGTTAAGCAACAGCACTTTTAAACCCAGCAGAAGCGTATTAGAAACAACTGTCATAACACATGAATTTGGACATATTTTTGGCTTAACAAACTTAGGAACTGCACTGCAAAGCAACCATGAAGATGGGGAACACCCAAAGCATTGTAATATAAAAACGTGTTTAATGTTTTGGTCTGCAGAAACAGGTAGTGGTATTGGAGAGATGGTCTCAGGGGGTACAGCACCACAATTGGATGCACAATGTATTGCAGATCTAAGAGCTAACGGGGGAAAATAATAGGATACATTAAAAACACTATCGATGAAAAAACAAAAATTAATACTCGTGATGCTTTTTGGTATGACACTCGCTGTGAATGCCCAAAATAACTCGAATAATAAATCTTTTGGAGGAATAAAAGGAGGGTATAGTTTATCCTCAGTACAATTTGACGGAAATGCTGAAACAGCTCAACGTCATAGCTTTCATGTGGGGGTTTATGGAGAGTCATTTATAAGCAATAGTTTTTCTGTTCAGCCAGAATTGTTGTATTCCCAACAAGGGTATGTAATTACGAATAGTAGCGGGACATTTACACAAAAGCTAAATTATATCAACCTGCCATTGATGCTTAAAGCCTATCCTTCTAGAAATTTCTTTTTAGAAGTGGGGCCTCAAATTGGATTGGCTGTTTCGCACAGAGAGGAGTTTAACAGTGGGTTTAGTTTATTTGATACTAATCAAGAATTTGAACCTAATAATTTTGACTGGGGAATCAATTTTGGAGCAGGTTTTAAAACGGATTCCGGAATAAGTTTAGGAGTACGCTATCACTTAGGCAAGGGCGATATCTATGAGGAAGGAAAAGCACAAAATCGAGTACTGCAGTTTTCGTTAGGATTTGATTTATAGAAAAAAAAGACAAAAAATGCCCAATATCTATTGGGCATTTTTTGTTTTTTACTCTGAATAAATTTTACGAAAAGGGCTTTATGACAACCGTTTTTAGAACAAAACTTTGTAGATGAGTCCGGCAGTAAAACCTCTTGTAAGTCCATCGGGTCTTACTTCCCGAATTACAAAAGGGGTAGCCAATGATAATTCGATACTATTTTTAGCATTAATAGCATAGGAACCAATCAAATTTCCATTGATGGTGAGTCCATCAGAATTTTGTATGGTTTCTCTTTTTCCAAAAGCATTTTCGAAACTATCCTCGCCTAAATGATAAAGAAATAATACATTAGGTTTGAATGTAAATTTAGTATTAGCGGGCTGAATGGTGTAGGTAGTTCTAAATAGAGCATCTGATTTTCTTTCAAATAAATTAGTAGACGGGAAATCATCCGTATCTGAAAACTCCTTAAAATAAGAGTTTCTGTTATTATTAAAAACAGGAATCTGTATCCCGGTATTGAAATCCCATTTTTTATAAGTAAGATTCAAACCCAAAATAAGGTCAAAAGTTCCCAGACTGGATTGGTAGTCTAACGGAAGCGAAAATTCATTTATTTTTAGATTGGAACTCGTAAAAGGTATTTTAAAACCCATAAGAGTGCTCCATTTTGCGGTAGTTTTAGTTTTCCAGTTATAGTTGCCTATGAAATAGCCATCACCAAAAGCACCACGTTGTCCAAAACTGCCGTTTGCTACAGAATAAGTGATTTTAGAACTGAGTGAAAAGCGTTCGTTTATTGCTCTGGTGTAGGTAAGATAGGATGAAAAATAAGTTACATCTGCTTCTCCGGTGCCAAAAATATTTCCTATTTCGATACCGTTTTTGAAATCAGTTTTTGAGTTTTGAAAGCTGTTTCCTATCGAACAAATTCCTGCATCACTGCATCCTTGAGAATAAGAACTAAAGCCTGAAAACAACCCAACGAGTGCAATTATTATTGTTTTTTTCATAGATAGAAATTTAATTTTGAGACAATTGCGCTACTGCAAAAAGATGACTGTATTGCTGACAATGAATCAGCACATATTTATAATCACTAATTTTTACTTGAGGAGGAATTACATATACTGTTGAAGAGGTTAAATTTCCTAAATTCACAAAATCTGAAGGAGACGCGGTTTTAGATAGATATACTTTTAAATCCGGACCATTGGAAATACTAAAATTGTCCAAGCGCACTTCATTTTGATTCGTATTCAAATACACTTTGGCCGAACCAGAAACCTTAATACCCGATGTAGGCATAAAATCTCCATTAAAAGCCGAGATACTATTTTCAGGAAGTGAGGCTTGTATAGCTGGATCACGCGTCAAATCTCCTTCCACTTCGCAGGAGAGCAGTAAAATAAATACGGGGAGTATAAAAATTTTTTTCATAATCAGGATTTGTTATTGATTATTCAAATGTACAAGGAATGAAAATTAAACTTTGTCGGCTACTTTACATTTAATAGAAGATTAAAAAAATAGAATTCAGTTTCCATAAACTGAAAATCTATTTTTCTATAAAAAAATAATATCTTTGAGCTTAAATCAGGAATTCTATGATAACTAAAGAAGTATCCACCCAATTAGAACAATATTTTCAACAGTTTCGTAAGAATATAATTGGAATTGATCAAGAATTTGAGTCACCTTACGGACCAAAAAAAATTATATACACGGATTGGACCGCCAGTGGTCGTTTGTATCGTCCTATTGAAGAAAAATTAATGAATGAGTTTGGCCCTTTTGTGGCCAATACGCATACTGAAACTACCGTTTCAGGAACTGCCATGACGAAAGCATACCATCAAGCACGCCATATTATCAAACACCATGTGCATGCGAGTAGTGATGATATTTTGATTACTGATGGAACAGGAATGACGGGTGTAGTCAATAAATTTCAACGAATTCTAGGTTTAAAAGTACCCGAAAACCTGAAAGATTTTATTACCATCCCACCCGAAAAAAGACCAGTTGTTTTTATTTCTCACATGGAACACCATAGTAATCAAACGTCTTGGCTAGAAACTATTGCTGATGTTGTAGTAATTCCTTCTACCGAAGACGGATTGTTCAGTATGGAGAATTTAGAATTAGCATTGAAAAAGTACAAAGAGCGACCTTTCAAAATAGCGTCAATAACTTCTTGCTCAAACGTAACGGGAATTAAAACACCGTATCATGAAGTGGCAAAAAGAATGCATCAAAACAACGGACTTTGTTTTGTTGATTTTGCTTGTTCTGGACCATATGTAAAAATTGATATGCATCCGGAAGACATTGAAAATCAGTTGGATGCTATTTTTTTTTCGCCTCATAAATTTTTAGGAGGACCAGGAACCTCCGGAGTGTTAATTTTTAATAAAAAGCTATATCAAAATTTAATACCTGATAATCCTGGCGGAGGAACAGTAAGCTGGACCAATCCTTGGGGAGAGCACAAGTATATTGATAATATTGAAGATCGAGAAGATGGAGGAACTCCTGGCTTTCTTCAGGTTATAAAAATTGCACTGGCGGTTCAATTGAAAGAGCAAATGGGAATTGAGAATATCTTGAAGAGAGAGCATGAAATTGTAGATTATATTTTCTCAGAGATAGGAGCGGTTTCTAATATTAAAATCCTTGCAGGGCAGCATCACGACAGGTTAGGGGTTATTTCTTTTTTTATAGAAGAATTACATTTTAATTTAGGGGTAAAGTTATTGAATGATAAATTTGGAATACAAACTCGTGGCGGGTGTAGTTGTGCCGGAACATACGGACATTTTTTATTGCATGTGGATCAGGAAACCTCACACAAATTAATTGACGAAATTACTCTGGGGGATTTAATCAGAAAACCAGGTTGGATCAGAATGTCTATTCATCCTACATCTACAAATGCCGAAATTGAATTTGTGTGTAACGCAATAAAAGCATTGGCTGAAAAGCATAAAATCTGGGCTTTGGATTATGATTATAATTCGGCCACAAATGAGTTTGTAAATAAAAACACACCTTATTTAGAAGATGAATTGGTAAAAAAATGGTTTTCTATATAAAAGTTGCTGTTTTAAGAAACTAAAAAAATCACATATAATAAACGCTATTGTTTCTAATGTGTGATTTTTTTCTGAATACGGATTACTACCGTTTGTGTTTCCATCGTTTATGAGTCCAGAAATAATATTGAGGAGCTTCCTGAATTTGTTTTTCTACTTCCCGTAAAAAAGTACTAGTGATTTCAAAATCGGGAATGGATTTTGGATCATCTGTTATAGGGACAAAAGTAGCCTCATAAAATCCTCTTTTTACTTTCTTTACTTTTACAAAAAGGACATTGAGATCGTACCGTTTGGCCAGCATTTCAGCACCGGTATGCACTGGTACTTCAATACCCATAAATGTATCCCAGTGAAAGGCTCTATCTAGTTTTGGAGATTGGTCACTGGCTAAGCCATACATGCATAATATTTCTTTTTGTTGATTTTCTGCCATTAACGGGATCGCTCTTTTCGTTTCGACTAATTCTGCATTGTATTTGGATCGAATATCTCGTAGTAATTTATCAAAGTATTTATTGGCAATTTTTTTATAAACGCCTATTCCTCTAAATATTGTTTTTTCATTCACAGATAATAACCATTCCCAACTTGCGTAATGGGAGGCTAATAATACAGTGCTTTTCCCTTTATCCTCATATTCTTTGACTAGTTCAATATTTGTAATTATAAATCTTCGGTTCATTTCAGTAGCTGAAATAGTCATGGTTTTTATCATTTCTAGGAACATATCACACAAATGATGATAGGATTTTTTTTCGACAATAAGACGCTCTCTGTAACTCAGATTAGGAAAAGTAAGGGCTAAATTTTCTCTAACTGTTTTTTTTCGATATCCTATAATATAATAAACAATCAAATAGATACAATCTGAAAACCAGTATAAAATCCGAAAAGGAAGAATAGAAATGACCCACAAAAAGGGAAAGATGAAGATAAAAATAAGAAATTGCATGCCGTGATTTTTTTGACAAATATAAGGCAAAAATATAGATTGATATAAATTTGGACCGCATACAAAATGGTATTTGAGAAAGACTATCTTTACAATTCACAATAAACATATTTTATGAATACCATTTTAATAGCAATAATTGTTGTAAATGTTTTGATTAGTTACAAAGGTTTTAATGACCTTTCTTTTTTTAGAAAATATGAATTCCATATTGGAAGTATTCGTACAGGCGAACAAATACGGCTGTTATCGTCTGGTTTTCTTCACGCAGATATGACTCATTTGATTTTTAATATGTTGACACTATGGTTTTTTGCCCCGGTAGTCATCAGTTATTTAGGGAGTTTTTCATTTATACTAGTGTATTTTGGAAGTTTAATTTTTGGAAGTTTATTGACGGTATTGTTTCATAAAAATGATTATGGGTATAGAGCTGTAGGTGCTTCTGGAGCCGTAACTGGAGTTTTATATTCGGCCATATTGTTACAGCCAGACATGATGTTGGGAATCTTTTTTATCATCCCAATGCCTGCTTATATCTTTGGAATCCTATATTTATTATATTCAATCTACGGAATGAAAGCTAAGAATGATAACATAGGTCATACCGCCCATTTTGGAGGCGCTGTTGGCGGTTATTTGATTACACTTGTCAACGAGCCACAGTTATTAGTGGATCATGCTTTTATGGCAGTTTTATTAGCCATTCCTATAATTATTCTGTTCGTAATGGCAAAAATGGGGAAATTATAATGGCACAACTTTTGAAAAGAAGATAACACAAACGATTAAATAATAAAAAAATGAAAAAAGCACTATTAATCTTGTCTATTTTATTTATTTCAGTGTCCTACGGGCAAGAAATCAAACAAGTTTCTCAAATAAGCGTAAGTGGCGAAGGAAAAGTAAAGGTTATTCCGGATCAAGCAAGTATAACGGTGACTGTTGAAACAAAAGGAAATAATGCCAAAGACGTCAAAAAGCAAAATGATCAAAAGATTGAAGCTGTGCTTAAGTTCATCAAAAAAATGAACTTGGCTCCTGCCGATTATAAAACGCAACGTGTTTCGTTGAACCCACAATACGATTACGAAAAAAAGAAACACAGCTATAATGCAACACAAACAATCGAAATTGTATTAAAGGATTTATCAAAATATGATGAATTGATGGAAGGTTTAGTTGACGAAGGGATTAATAGAATTGATACTGTTGTGTTTGAATCTTCTAAGTTGGCCCAATATCAATCTGAGGCTAGAAAATTAGCTATGAAAGAGGCTAAATTAAAAGCAGAAGATTATGTTTCAGTATTAGGGCAAAAAGTAGGACGTGCCATGATCATATCAGATAATTCACAAAATTATAGCCCACAACCAATGTATGCTGCCATGAAAATGGAAATGAGCGATACTAGCGATTCAAGACAAACGATGGCGATTGGCGAAATCAATATTACGGCTAATGTAATGGTAAGTTTTATTTTAGAATAAAAGAAGTTACAAGTATTAAAAAATTCCGTTCAAAACATCAATTTACTTGAGATTTTTTTGGATTAATTCTCAAAGTAGTATACAAAAAAAACTCTTCAATCGCTTGAAGAGTTTTGTGGGGAGAGCAGGATTCGAACCTGCGAAGTTTACACAGCAGATTTACAGTCTGCCCTCGTTGGCCGCTTGAGTATCTCCCCAAGACTCAATAAGAAGTGCTTATTGTGCTAACTGGATGCAAATATAAAAACTGTTTTCAAGTTTCCAAACTATATTAGTACTTAATTTTACTATTATTTTTAAAGCATTGGTATTGAATAAAATAAAAAAATCTCCACTAGGGAGATTTTTTTTATTTGTACGATATAAAATGTTTATTGTTCTAAAAGCTCAATTATTTTGGCTCTAAGTGCATCTCCTCTTAAATCTTTAGCCACAACATTTCCGGATGCATCCAGGATAAAAGTGGCAGGTATAGATTCTACTTTATACAAAGCAGCAATTGGTTCGTCCCAAAATTTCAAATTTGAAACCTGATTCCAGGTCAACTTGTCTTTAGCAATGGCTTCTTTCCAGGCTTTGGCATCTTTATCTAAAGAAACACCAATAATATTAAGACCCTTACTGTGTAACTCTTTATAAATTGCTACAACATTTGGATTTTCTTGACGACACGGCGCACACCATGAAGCCCAAAAATCAACTATTGTTACTTTTCCTAAACTTTCTTTCAGAGAAATTATTTTCCCTTGAGGATTAGGACCTGAAAAATCTGCTCTTCATTTACCATCAGTAGTTGGAGCAGTAGCTGGAGCGGTAGCGCCTACAGCAGCCGGTGCTTTCATTTCAGCTAGTCTGGTTTTGATAGCAATTCCAGGCTTTGTTTTTTTCAATGCTTCTTCTAAACTGTTGTATAACTTTTCAGATTTTGCAACATCAGCACTAGGATCGTTTAACATTCCTTGGATGATTAGCGCTGAAATAAAAGATTTAGGATGTGTTTCAGCATACGCTAAATACTTTGCTTTTGAAGCAATACCAACTTCTTCTTGAAGTTTAGAAAATTCCTGCATCAAATTATTGATCACAATGGTGTCCTTACTTTGTTGAGCAGCTTCCATTGCTTGCATGTTTTTGTTTTGGAAATCCATTAGTTTCTTTTGAACTTTAGTGATTTCCTCGTTGAAGGTTGCGTATTCGTCATTGTTATACGTTCCTGAAACTTTAGATTTTTGAATACTGTCTTTATTTATGGCAATCGTTACTTCTCCATTTTCTAATATGAAAGGTATTTTAGCCTGAGCCCCTTCTAATTGGATTGTATAAAACGATGGCTCTGTAATAATTCCTTTCATCTCAAATTTACCGTTTTCAACTTTTACGGTATCCTTAGCAATCAGTCCCATGCCATTTGCATCTTGTGTCTCTAAGATAATTGTTTTACCATTTTCAATTCCTGTTGCAGTCCCCGAAATGATGTATTCATCTTTGCCAACTTTGCTACAAGATAGTAAAACAACAGCAGCCGAAAGTAATAAAATTATTTTTTTCATTATTAATTAGTTAAGTTAAGAGTGCAAAAGTATTTAAATTTTTAATTGATATATAATTTTACAACCTAAATTTTTGTTATTATTTTTCATTATTAATTAGGATTTAGCATTTATTTTACAAGTAGTTGTTTTACTTCAGGCTTTGTATATAAAACCTTTTAATAATAATGTATTTTGGGACAATCAATTTTTTTACAACTAAGAATTATAAAAAAAGCGAATAAATAAGATTTAAAACACTTTCTAGACGAGGTGTTTAGGTTTTGTAAGCAGGCGTTTGTGTATCGTTATTTCAGAACTAGACAAGATGAAAATAAAAAAGCATCCTTTTTTTTGAAGGATGCTTTTTTATTTTGGACTTGTCCCGTCCTGAAATAGCGATACACAAAAAGTATCCTAATGGAAAAACATGAAGAAACACGCTATGTGAAGCGGA
>NZ_RYDN01000021.1:0-54464 GCF_003968735.1 Flavobacterium sp. RSP49
TTCAATCGAAGATATTTTCAAGATAAAACAATGGAAAGACTAATCATTGCTGGAGTTAATCATCAATGGAATGAATTGTAGGCAACTAAACGGACAAGCATAAAAAATTAAAATCCAGTTGTTTTTTAACTAAATCAGCATTTTTTACTTTAACGTAAATTTCATCTCCTAATTGTAATAATTTTCCAGAAGTTGCACCAGTAAGTGCGTATTGTTTTTCATCAAAGGTGTAATAATCGTCTTTTATATCCCTGATTCTACACATTCCTTCACATTTATTTTCGATAATTTCTACATAAATTCCCCATTCTGTCACACCGGAAATTACACCCAAAAATTCCTCGTCCTGATGATCTTGCATGTATTTGACCTGCATGTACTTAATAGAATCACGTTCAGCATTAGTTGCTAAACCTTCCATTGTGGACGAATGAACGCATTTTGTTTCATACGTTTCTTCATCTACTGATTTACCTCCGTCCAGATAATGTTGCAACAAACGATGCACCATCACATCCGGATAACGACGAATTGGTGATGTAAAATGCGAATAATAATCAAAAGCTAAACCATAATGTCCTATGTTATCTGTAGAATATTTAGCTTTACTCATACTTCTAATCGCAAGGGTATCAATTAAATTTTGTTCTTTTTTACCATTTACATCTTCCATTAATTTATTTAAAGCTTGTGAAATAGAACCTTGTTTAAAATCAATTTTATGTCCAAACTTAGCAATAACAGCTTGCATTGCAAAAAGTTTATCCTCATTGGGTTCATCGTGAATTCTGTAAATAAACGTTTTCTTTTGTTTTCCAATGTATTCCGCTACTTTTCTGTTGGCTAAAAGCATGAATTCTTCAATCAGATGATTGGCATCTTTCGAAACTTTAAAATAAACGCCTTGCGGTTCACCGGCTTCGTCTAAATTAAATTTCACTTCCACTTTATCAAAAGTAATAGCTCCTTCAGCCATTCTTCTTTTTCTAAGAATTTTAGCTAATTCATCCATTTTTAGCGTCGCAGCGACAATTTCTTTCGAAACTTGATACGAACTTGCCGTGATCGAAATTTCTGATGGAATCACATCGTCTTTGGTCTCTATGATATACTGCGCTTCTTCATACGCAAAACGTTGATCAGAGTAAATTACCGTTCGACCAAACCATTGGTTGATAACCTCGGATGTTTCGTTAATTTCAAATATAGCCGAAAACGTATATTTTTCTTCATTTGGTCGCAACGAACACGCAAAGTTTGATAATACTTCGGGTAACATTGGCACTACTCTATCTACTAAATAAACTGATGTTGCTCTTTGATACGCTTCATCATCCAGGATTGTTCCTTCTTGTAAATAATGCGAAACATCAGCAATGTGAATACCAATTTCGTAATTACCATTTTCTAGTTTTTTAAATGAAAGTGCATCATCAAAATCCTTCGCATCTTTTGGATCAATTGTAAAAGTCAACGTATCTCGCATATCGCGACGTTTAGCAATTTCATTTTCTTCTATTGAAGTATCAATTTTTTGTGCAAACATTTCTACTTCAATAGGAAACTCTGACGGCAAACCATATTCTGCAAGAATGGCATGAATTTCTGTATCGTGTTCCCCTGGTTTTCCTAAAACTTTTATTACGGAACCAAAAGGACTATCAGCTCTGGCCGGCCAATCTTCAATGTGTACCAAAACGACATCACCTTGTTCGGCCTCGCCTATTTTATCCTTTGGAATAAAAATATCGGTATACATTTTTGGATTTGCAGTAGAAACAAAAGCAAAATTAGCTTGAATGTCAATTACACCCACAAAATCTGTTTTATTTCTTTCAAGTACTTCAATTACTTCACCTTCGGGTCTTTTTCCTTTTCTGCGGTTGTATACATACACTTTGACAATGTCTTTATCTAAGGCGTGGTTCAAGTTATTGGTCGGGATAAAAACATCTTCTTCCATTTCAGCACAAACAAAATAAGCTGTTTTACGGCTTGTCATATCAATTTTACCCTCGTAATACTCCTTACTTTCTGCTTTTACTAAGTATTTACCCGGCTCTGATTCTATGATTTTGTTTTGCGAAGCCAGAATCTTCAAATCTTTTATAATTTGATTTCTGCTTTCGGTATCATCAAGCTCAAGTTTTGCTCCTATCTGTTTATAATTGAATGCTTTATTAGCACTTTGCGATAATATTTTTATTATTTTTTCAGAGAAATCTTTCTCTTTTTTTATCGGCTTTCTTAGTCTTTTACTCATAAATCGGTTCTTAAAAGTCTAAAATTACAAAGAAGATATCATATTACAGATTTTACGGATTATATTTATTAAAAAAATAACTTTCGTATCTTTATAAAAATTGAAAAAATGGAAGATTTCAAAATAATTAGAACCTTTAATTATTCACATGAAATTGTGGTACTAAAGCATTTATTAGAACAGGAAAAAATCAACTATTTTTTCGAAAATGAAACGTTGGTTTCCATCGATCCGTTTGGCAGTTTTGCTTATGGTGGAATTAAACTTAAAGTTCATATTAATGATTTTGAAAAGGTTCAGGAATTATTAGATAACCTGAATACAAAACTGACTATTGTTTAAATCTAAAACAGTACTTTTTTTGAAAGTTGTCAACATCTATTATTTTAAATAAAAAGAAAAATTAAATTTAAATTATTTTTTGGTTGTTATTATAGCATGTTAATAGTGGCAATAAATTTATTTTAAAAATGGTTGAAATCAAGTTTAAAGATGTTATTAAGAGTTATTAACATACTTATTTTAAGATAAAGTATTAATTTTAAAGTCTTTTTATATTTTAATTAACAATGGTTGATAATATAAAAACTAGTGGTTTTGTAAATAACTCACACAACACTATTTTGTTGATAACCCACTTTTTAATATTAATAACTATTCTAAAAATTAACGAAACTAAATTAGGATTTAAAAACTAGGTTTTGGATTACTTATTTTTTAGATATTACCCAAAAATAGTTCTAAGATTCTATCTTAAGTTATGAACATAGTACGTTAATTTAAAGTTAACTGAATATCAAGCAATTGCATTTCGTTATTAACAATGTAAAATTTTAACATTTATAATACAAAATTTATATTGATTTACAACTATTTATGGATTAAAAGGAATTATTAATAACTGTTAATTAAATAAGGATCTGATAGTTACAAAATAAAATATTAAATTCAATTTTAAAGGTATATTTAAATTGAATTTATCAAATAAATAGAACTTATTTAATTCATCAGAATAGATTACTTTATTTAAATTTGCACAACATTATTTAATACATAGTATATGAAAATCTCCATAGGAAACGATCATGCAGGTCCGGAATACAAAAAAGCAATTGTGGAAATGCTTCAAGCAAAAGGACATGAAGTAACTAATTACGGAACAGATTCAGCAGCAAGTGTAGATTATCCAGATTTTGGTCATCCTGTTGCTACAGATGTTGCAGAGGGAAAAGCTGATTTTGGAATTGTTATTTGCGGGAGTGGCAACGGAATTTCTATGACAGTCAATAAACAATCTAAAGTTCGTGCGGCTTTATGCTGGATGAAAGAAATAGCAGTTTTAGCTCGTCAACATAATGATGCTAATATTATTAGTATTCCCGCTCGGTACACTTCAATTCCACAAGCAGTAGAAATGGTTGAAGCATTTTTAAGTACTGAATTTGAAGGTGGAAGACACCAAAATAGAGTAGATAAAATTTCTTGCTAGAATTTAATTATTCCAAAATTATACAGTCCAAAAAGGATTAAAATTTGAATTACTATAATTCCGTAAAACCTCAAAAGGAAGCTTTCTTTTGAGGTTTTATGTCTAAATAGAAGCATTGCTAAACCGGAACCAATTGTTCCGCCAATAACGCTTGGCAGCAACAAATTAAGTTCTGAAATGCGTCTTTTTTGATTTACAGCTAGCTGTTTGTCAACTGCTATTATTGAAAAAGCAACCAAATTAATGAGTGCAAAATACCAGAATAAAAAAGACATAAATAATAAATTTTGACTCAAAGATACTATTTTAGTAACATGATTTTATAATCTTAAATTTAAAATGACTAACATACAATTCATATCAAAAGTCGTTGCCACTGCAGCAATAAACATTCAAAAAACAGTACAATTATTACAAGAAGATTGTACTATTCCTTTCATTTCTCGCTATCGAAAAGATACAACAGGAAATCTGGATGAGGTACAAATAGAACAAATTGCAAAGCTTCAAAAAGAATACGAAGTGATTGTAAAACGTAAAGAAGCGATTTTAAAATCGATTCAGGAACAAAATGCGCTCAGTCCAGAATTAGAAAAAAAAATACAACAAAGTTTCGATTTACAGGAATTGGAGGATTTTTATCTCCCATTCAAAAAGAAGAAAAAAACCAAAGCCGATGTGGCTAGAGAAAATGGATTGGAACCACTAGCCAAAATCATTATGGCGCAAAATAATGATGATGTCGATTTTATTTCGACAAAATATTTGAACGAAAAAGTAAGCAATGAAGCAGCAGCTCTACAAGGCGCCAGAGATATTATTGCTGAATGGATTAATGAAAATAGTTATGTTCGAAAGCAACTCCGACGATTGTACGAACGCAAAGCCATTATTACGACTAAAGTGGTAAAAACAAAGAAAGAAGATGAAAAAGCACAAAAATTTAATCAATATTTCGATTGGTCTGAGCCGTTGACTAAAACACCTTCACACAGATTATTAGCCATGTTCCGTGCCGAAAATGAAGGTTTTATTAAGGTTAAAGTAGAAGTTGATATTGATGAAGCGTATGTTATTATTGATGCGTTAGTTTTAAAAAGTGAAAATAAAACCACACCGCACGTTCAATTAGCTATCGAAGATAGTTACAAACGATTGCTGAATCCGGCGATTTCAAATGAAACTTTGCAAGAAGCTAAAGTGAAGGCTGATGCCAATTCTATTCAGGTTTTTGCGAACAATCTTGGACAGTTATTACTGGCGCCGCCGTTGGGTGAAAAACGAATTCTGGCGATTGATCCCGGTTTTAGAAGCGGATGTAAAATTGTTTGCTTGGACGAAAAAGGAGATTTGTTATACAATGAAACTATTTATCCGCATGCGCCTCAAAAAGAGGAAGCGATGGCGATGAAAAAAATTCGTTCGATGGTAAATTCGTATAAAATTGATGCTATTTCAATAGGAAACGGAACGGCTTCGCGTGAAACCGAATTCTTCATCAAGAAAATAACTTTCGACAAACCGGTCCAGGTTTTTATCGTTTCAGAAGCGGGAGCATCGGTGTATTCTGCCTCAAAAATTGCGAGAGATGAATTTCCGAATTATGATGTCACCGTTCGAGGTTCGGTTTCTATAGGTAGACGACTAAGTGATCCATTGGCCGAATTAGTAAAAATTGACCCGAAAGCCATTGGCGTAGGCCAATACCAACATGATGTGGACCAAAACAAGTTGAAAGAAGAATTGGATAATACAGTGGTTCGTTGCGTGAATTCAGTTGGGATAAACATAAACACTGCGAGCAAGCATTTATTGAGTTACGTGAGCGGAATAGGAGAGAAGCTGGCTGAAAATATAATACAATACCGCTCGGATAACGGTCCTTTTACGGATAGAAAACAACTTAAAAAAGTGCCGCGTTTGGGTGAAAAAGCGTACCAACAAGGCGTTGCTTTTATCCGAATTTCGAATGCAAAAAACCCATTGGATAATTCAGCGGTTCATCCGGAAGCCTATGGAATTGTAGAAAAAATGGCTAAAGATTTGAAATTGACGGTGCGTGATTTGATTGCCAACAAAGAGAAAATAGCTTTGATAAAACCAGAAAACTATAGTACACCAGAAATAGGTTTATTGGGATTGAAAGACATTATCAAGGAATTAGAGAAACCAGGATTAGACCCCAGACAATCAGCTAAAGTATTTGAATTTGATCCGAATGTAAAAATGATAAAAGATATAAAAACAGGAATGATTTTGCCGGGAATTGTCAATAACATTACTAATTTTGGTTGTTTTGTGGATATTGGAGTCAAAGAAAGCGGGTTGGTTCACATCTCGCAACTCAAAGCCGGTTTTGTTAGTGATGTAAATGAAGTGGTTAAATTGCACCAACATGTTCAAGTCAAAGTGACCGAAGTAGATGAGGAAAGAAAGAGAATTCAGTTGACGATGGTTATTTAAATTATAAAAAAAGGCTTTTCAAGTATGAAAAGCCTTTTTTTATTTTGTTTCGTCTACTTTTTTATCAGCTGACGGATCTTCTTTGGCTGCGTTTTTGAATTCTTTGATTCCGCTTCCTAAGCCTTTCATCAGTTCCGGGATTTTTTTACCTCCAAAAAGTAATAAAACAACCGCCAATATAATAAGGATTTCTGTAACACCTATACTACTCATAATACGATAATTTTTTGCCGAAGCAAGTTTGTAATAAACCTATCAGCAAAGGTATAGAGAATTAATTAATAGAAACTCATTTAAATTCATTTATTTTAATTTTAAAAACGTTAAAAATTTATTAAAAACGAATGCAAGATTAAGAAATATGATCCTAGAAAAGCGAATACAATCAACGACAATAATTGTTATATTTGTTAAATAATCAAAAAAGATGCCCGACAAAGGATTAAAAAGACAGAAATTAAAGGAAAATTTATTTAATAAAAGACGTTTAATCATACTAAACGAAGATACTTTTGAAGAAACTTTTTCATTGAAGCTTACCCTAATGAACGTTTTTGTGGTAGCGACTTTAGGCGCTATAATTATTACATTTGTCACCACCTTTATCATTGCATTCACTCCTTTACGAGAATTTATACCGGGCTATTCTTCTTCAAAATTGAAAAAGGATGCAATGGAATTGTCTTTAAAATCGGATTCTTTGTCACGTGCATTAAAACAAAACGAAGCCTATATCCAATCGATTCAAAAAGTGCTGACCGGAGAATTAGAATATGCAAAATTCAATAAAGATTCAATACTCGCGGAGGCAGAGGAAGCGCCTTCACAGGTTGATATGTCTGCATCAAAACAAGAATTAGAATTGAGGCAACAGGTTGCGCAGGAAGAGAAAAATGTAAATTCCCTGCGATCCTCAAACAAAGGTAAGAGTCAACCTCCAATAAAGTAAAATAGTTTTTATTACAATAAAATGGAGTGCGCCCAGCGGCTCAAACAATTAAAATCAGAAGGAAGAAATGTCAATAAAATCAATTGCAGCAAAATTATTTGCAAAAAAAATTTACAATACCACACAAGCTTGGTCTACTGATCCTATTGAAACTCAAAAAAAAGTTTTTTTACAATTAATAAAAGACGCAAATAAAACCCAATTTGGCGTAGACCATCATTTTGACCAAATTAAAAATTACGATGATTTTACAAATCAGGTTCCTGTTCGAGATTATGAAGGGTTAAAACCTTATATTGATAAGGTGGTCAAGGGGTCAGTTGATGTGCTATGGAAAGGAAAGCCACTTTATTTTGCTAAAACTTCTGGAACAACATCTGGGGCTAAGTACATTCCTTTGACAAAAGAATCCATGCCGTTTCACATTACAGCAGCCAGAAACGCTATTTTGCATTATATTCATGAAACCGGTAACGCTGATTTTGTAGATGGAAAAATGATTTTCTTGCAGGGAAGCCCGCTTCTGGAGGTGAATAATGGAATAAAATTTGGTCGTTTATCTGGAATTGTAGCGCATTTTGTTCCAAAATATTTACAAAAAAACCGAATGCCCTCTTGGGAAACCAATTGCATTGAAGACTGGGATACTAAAGTGAATGCAATTGTCGAGGAAACAATCAACGAGAACATGGCTGTGATTTCTGGAATTCCTTCCTGGGTGCAAATGTATTTTGAGAAATTGCATCAAAAAGGAGGGAAGCCTGTTGGGGAAATCTTCAAAAACTTCAATTTGTTTATTTACGGCGGTGTAAATTATGAACCGTACCGCGCCAAATTTGAAAATTTGATAGGTCGAAAAGTAGACAGTATTGAGCTGTTTCCGGCTTCGGAAGGATTTTTTGCGTACCAAGATTCACAAAAAGAAAAAGGAATGTTACTGCTTTTGAACTCGGGAATTTTTTATGAATTTATTAAATCAGACGAATTTTATACGAATCCCGAAGGTTCGGGACCAAGACGTTTTACGATTGGTGAAGTGGAACTGGGCGTCAATTACGTTTTAATCATTTCTACTAATGCAGGACTTTGGGGATATGATTTAGGCGATACCGTTCAATTTACCAGTTTAAAACCCTACAGAATTATAGTATCCGGAAGAATCAAACATTATATTTCGGCTTTTGGCGAGCATGTAATTGGCAAAGAGGTAGAAAGTGCGCTGCAGGAAGCAATTCTTGGAACCACTATTCGAATCAATGAATTTACGGTGGCACCACAAATCACTCCCGCAGACGGATTGCCGTATCATGAGTGGTGTATTGAATTTGAAAACGAACCGGAAGACAGCGTATCTTTTGCGGAAGCGCTGGACAATGCCATGCGAAAACAAAACATGTATTATGATGATTTGATTGTTGGTAAAGTGTTGCGAAAAGTGGTGATTACCAAAGTGGCTAAAAATGGCTTTCAGGACTATATGAAATCCATTGGCAAACTGGGCGGACAAAATAAAATTCCGAGGCTTTCTAATGACAGAAGTATTGTGGATTTATTAAGAAGTAAATAAATATCTTACCTTTGAAGGTTAGAAAATAAGTAGAAAATGAAAGAAACAAAAAATATATCACGCTCCAGAGCACAAGAGTCTTCGGCAGCAATTGAAAAAATGTACATCACGATGCGCCACCTTTTTAACAGGGGATTTTACAAACCGATGGGAATTTCAGGCGATACATTGCGCGAAGCATTATTAGCATTACGACCAGAAATTTATGGAAATATTGCCGAAGAAAAAGTAGAATTGAACGGACTTTTATATGTAATTGAACGTCTGCCAGTTGGAATTGAAGAATGCAGATTTATCAATTTAACTTCGGATGAAGGGTATTCTAAATCGCATTTTCAGGCAATTGTACCGCCAAAAAGGCGACGCAATTGTTACCGTATCGACGAGGAACAAATGAACGTGGAGATTACTCGTGGACGCTCAGATATTTATGATATTCTGACACATTTGACGTTTATTTTCATAGAATCACACAAAATTAGAAACAGGGTTTTACTGGATGACGCCGGTGAAGTTTCCCGCGACTGGTTCAAACTGGAACAAGCAGTTTCCCAAAAGAAGAAACTGACTCTTGTAGAAAAAGAAAAAGCTATTTCGCATGCCGCTAATATTCTGGGAAGAACATTTGAGGAAGTATTGGATATTTATGACGCATTTGGTTCAGCTGCTGCGCCAGATCGTTTCTTGCATGTCATCTTTTGGTTGGGAAAACTCGCCATTGAAGAAATTGTAGACGATAATAAGAGAACAATCACCTTTAGTCCTATTTTAAGAGAACGATTGGGACACCACATTCACGGAGAAATTTGGGCTACAAAAATTAAAGAAGTGCTAGAAGAAAACCAACTTTTAGACCGTCCAATTCATGTGATTAGTGCGAATATGCACAGTGTGATGAATTCTATTTTTGCTACGGAAGTGTTGAAAACCAAGTTCAAAGACAAATCAGATTTCTTTATTTATGAGGAATTGAGTAAATCAGGAGCAGATGCTGTGCGAAATCAAGTGGAAGAAGTTGCGTTGAAATGCGGAATGATTTCGTTGCCGGATACCTCAGGAACAAATATTGATGTTCAGATTTTTGATACCGCCAAGATGGATTGGGCAAAAACCTCATTTCAAAAGGCAAATACCGGGGATAAAAAGCCAGTATTAATTGTTATGGATTACGCATTTGGGGAACAGGCGTATGAAACAATTGATGAGTTGCTGAAACCGTTTAAAAAAGATACTTTATTGAATGTGGAATCGGTTTCTATCATGGGTAAAGCTGGGATTCTGGAAGGAGGAAAAGGGGATATTATGATTCCGAATGCACACATTAACGAAGGAACGGCAGATAATTATTTTTTCCATAATGAATTGTCGGCTGAGATGTTTGAAGGCAATGATATTGCTGTTTTTGCCGGACCCATGGTTACTGTTTTAGGAACTTCATTGCAGAACAGGGATTTATTGAAGTTTTTCCATGAGTCGACCTGGGGTGTTATCGGCCTGGAAATGGAAGGTTCTTATTACCAGAAAGCCATTCAATCAGCTTCAAAAATCAGAAAGAGTGTTCCACATGATGTGAAGGTCAGATATGCGTATTATGCCTCGGATAATCCACTGGAAACAGGAAGCACATTAGCTTCAGGCGGACTAGGAACAACAGGTGTTAAACCTACCTATTTGATTACAATTAAAATATTGGAACAAATTTTCAACGTAAAATAAAAATAAAAATGAGTGCAAATGTGCCTAATAATCCTCAAGATCAAGAAATTGATTTGATGCAAATTTCTAAAAGAATAGGAATTTTTTTTCAGAAATTGAACATGTCATTATTTAAATGCATTCGTTTTTTTATAACAAATGCCCTTATAATTTCAATTTTAGTAGTTGTTGGAGTTTCAATGGGATTTTTTTTTGATAAAACACTCAAAACATATAATCACAAGATTATTGTTACTCCAAATTTTGGAAGTACGGATTATTTATATTCAAAAATTGATTTGATCAATTCAAAAATCATTTCAAATGATACTCTTTTTATAAAAGAAGTTTTAGGTATCAAATCAACAAAAGTATTGAAGAAGATAGAAATTGACCCGATAATTGATATTTATAAATTTATTGAAGATAAAGCAGAAAATTTCGAATTACTTAAATTGATGTCTGAAGATGAAGATGTTAATAAAATAATTGAAAACAACATGACTAGTAAAAACTATACTTTTCATAAGATTTTTTTTAAGACAAATAAATTAATTACCGAAGAAGAAGTTGTTCTGCCGATATTAGATTTTTTAAATAGCACAGAATATTACAGTAAAGTTCAAAAAGCAGCTATAAATAATATTCAAATAAAGATGAACCAGAATGACACTATTATTTCACAAATTAATGAAGTTTTAAATGGGTTTTCAAATAAAGCGAATGGTTCTCAAAAAAGTGATAAATTAGTGTATTACAATGAAAACACACAGCTAAATGATGTTATTAAAACCAAAGATGCTTTGATTAACGAACAAGGAGCTCATAGGGTAGGCTTAATAAGCCTTGATAGAATTATAAAAGAAAATAGTACAATACTGAATATTGAAAACACAACTTCGATCAATGGTAAACTAAAATTTGTTTTACCAATATTGTTAATTTCTATTTTCATTCTGATTCGTTTTTTTATTGCCTTTTATAAAAAGCAATCGCTAAAAGCGCAAGTAATAGAATCTTAATTTTTTACAAATATATTTATGAAAGGAATAATATTAGCAGGAGGTTCAGGAACACGATTGCATCCGCTGACACTTGCAGTGAGTAAACAGTTGATGCCAATTTATGATAAACCGATGATTTATTATCCGTTATCTTCATTGATGTGGGCGGGAATCAGAGAGATTTTAATCATTTCGACACCACACGACCTACCATTATTCAGACAATTACTTGGGGATGGAACTAAATTAGGCTGTCGTTTTGAGTATGCGGTTCAAGAATACCCCAATGGTTTAGCGGAAGCTTTTATTATAGGCAAGGAATTTATCGGAAAAGATAAAGTCGCGCTGGTTTTGGGAGACAATATTTTTTACGGAACCGGTTTGTCTAATTTGTTACAGGCAAACAATAATCCGGACGGCGGTATTATTTATGCTTATCACGTAAATGATCCGGAGCGTTATGGCGTAGTCGATTTTGATGCCAACGGAAAAGTGCTTTCTATTGAAGAAAAACCTTTGGTGCCTAAATCAAATTACGCCGTTCCGGGAATTTATTTTT
This sequence comes from Flavobacterium sp. RSP49, assembly GCF_003968735.1. NCBI lineage: Bacteria > Pseudomonadati > Bacteroidota > Flavobacteriia > Flavobacteriales > Flavobacteriaceae > Flavobacterium > Flavobacterium sp. RSP49. The sequence goes on from NZ_RYDN01000021.1 coordinate 11,990, forward strand.
ATGACAATGATGTGGTCGAAATTGCGGCCAACATACAACCGAGCCACCGAGGAGAAATAGAAATTACCGATGTTAATAAGGAATACCTGCGAAGAGGGAAGTTAAAAGTGAGTATTCTGGATCGCGGAACGGCCTGGTTTGATACAGGAACGTTCAACTCTTTGATGCAAGCTTCTCAATTTGTTCAGGTGATTGAAGAGCGTCAAGGTTTAAAAATTGGCTCTATTGAGGAAGTCGCATATAGAATGGGTTATATTGATGCCGAACAATTAAAAGCAATTGCACAGCCGTTGCTAAAAAGTGGTTACGGTACACATTTATTAGATATTATTTAAATTAAAGTATGAATTTTATACCTACTGCATTAGAGGGATGTTACATTATAGAACCTAAAATCATCAATGATGAAAGAGGTTACTTTATGGAAAGTTTCAACGAGAATACCTTTCAAAAAGGAGTTCATCAAGACGTTCATTTTGTGCAGGACAATCAATCTTTTTCGACAAAAGGAGTGCTTCGCGGATTGCATTATCAAACAGGAATTCACGCTCAAGCAAAGCTGGTGCGGGTATTACAAGGGGAAGTATTGGATATTGCAGTCGATATAAGACCCAATTCAAAAACATTTGGTGAACATATTGCCATTGTACTTTCGGCTGATAATCAAAAACAGTTTTTTGTACCAAGAGGTTTTGCCCATGGTTTTTTAGTACTGAGCGAAACAGCCACTTTTTTTTATAAATGTGATAATTTTTATAACAAAGATTCTGAAGGAGGAATTATTTATAATGATCCTCAATTAACTATAAATTGGCAATTCCCTGAAAGAGAGTTACTGATTTCCTATAAAGATAACGTATTACCAACTTTAGAAAACGCCAAAAAAGTATGGTAGTGCTTGTAACAGGGGCTAATGGACAAGTTGGGCAATCCTTGCAGTTTATCGCTACAGTTTATCCTGAAATTGAATTTGTTTTTTGTGATTCTAAAACGGTAGACATTACTCAAAAAGAAACTATTGAGCTCGTTTTCGCAAAAGTAAAACCTAATTTTTGCATCAATACTGCGGCATACACTGCAGTTGATAAAGCAGAAAGTGAACCTGATAAAGCTTTTGAAATTAATGTGAATGGGACACGAAATTTGGCAGAAGTGTGTCGGGATTTTAAAACCACATTAATTCATACTTCTACGGATTTTGTTTTTGATGGGACAAAAAAAACACCTTATACAGAAGAAGATATTCCGAATCCGCAGAGCACCTACGGTCAAACTAAATTAGATGGAGAAAAAGCCATTCAAAAAGTCCTAAAGGAACATTTTATCGTTAGGACTTCCTGGGTATATTCGCAATTCGCCAATAATTTTATGAAAACCATGTTGCGATTGGGAACTGAAAGAGATTGTTTATCCGTTGTGGATGATCAGATAGGAACACCAACGAATGCGGTCGATTTAGCGCATTTTTTGGTGCAAATTATGATACAGATTTCTCTAAATCCTCAATCAAACACCTATGGTATTTACAATTTCAGTAATGAAGGTTCTTGCAGCTGGTTTGATTTTGCCAAAAAAATATTTGAATATAATGACATAAACATTGATTTACAGCCTATTCCTACAAGTAGTTATCCAACACCTGCAGAACGACCAAAATACAGTGTTCTGGAAAAAAGTAAGATCAAAATAATTTTTGGAGTTGAGGTAAAAAATTGGGTGAATAGCCTAAAGGGATAATTTATTTTAAATCAGGTTAATTTATTGGAGTTATAGTTTTTGTGGTATTGAATAAAACAGATCAGTAGCAAGTTAAAATATAAAACACCATAGTGCCTGTATAAATAATCTTCAATAAGGCATACAATCAGAGTACTAAAAAGAAAAATTTTAAAAAGAAATACATTTGTTTTCAAACAGGTTTGTATCACGAAAATTAAGTAACAGATATAGAATAAGAATCCTATAATGCCGCTTGAAACGAGTATATAGAAATAATAATTATGAGTCAGATAATTTTGAGACTTATAAAAACTCGAGTCATAATGTTCGCCATAGCATTCATTTAATTTAGCCTGAAGGTTTTCGAAACCAATACCGTATAAAAAATTTTCTTTGGATATAGTAATGGAACAATCTAAAATTGCTTTTCTGATATTTGTTGAATCATAACTTACATTCACGGGAGGTTTATTGTAACTGTTATAAAGTTCAATAAATCGCGTTTTAATTCCAGGAGTCAGCAGTGAAAGCGCAGTAATGAGCCCTATAGTAATAGCTGTAAGAACGACCCTTTGTTTTGTTTCTATTTTTCCTCTAAACAACAACATTCCTATTAATACTAATACGAACAGGATAATAGTAAGTCGGGTTAATAGCAAAAAAGAGATTAATAAAAAGAACAGTATGTATAGAAGTTCAATATATTTTTTATCGTTTAAAACGCGATTAAAAGAATGTGCTGCACATAGGATTAATATTGTCGTGTAATAAGTAGGATGGATGGTAAAAAGAGTAAAATCATAATAAATATAATTTCTAAAACTAGAAACATTCTGAAAAACAACAAAAAATTCTGAAGAAGGACGATTGATGAAAAAGCTAAAAATATAGATTACAGCAATTAATAAACAGGTTTTTTTTAAAATTGTAAGGTATGAATTAATTTTTTCTAGCGTAAAGAACTGTTTTGGAATCAAAGAAAAAAAAACGGGAATAATCAGAAAAAAAAGAGCGTGTTGTAGTGGAGTAATACTTTTTCCAAAAGTATTGACAAAAACACTATTGACTAAGATAATCCAAAAAGGAATCGTGAGCAGCGCTGTTTTATAGTCTATAAACGAATACTCTTTGGACGCTATTTTATAGCAAATGGTATTTATACAAATAAGAATGATTATAAAACTGGAAATACTTTCCTTTAGCAAAGGAAAGATAAACAGCAGGGATAACAATACAGGAAATAATTTTAAAGTTAAGTTTTTCACGATAGGACGCTTTTTATTTTAGAATTGAAATTCTCAAGTATTTCCTGTTCAGAAAACGTATTCAAAACAAAACTTCGGGCTTTTTGTCCAATATCTTCGCAAAGAGTTGAATTGTTTTTTAATTTTAGAATTGTTTTGTAAACACCTTTGACATCATTTTCAAAGAAATAGAAACCACCTCCAGATTGATTTATAATAGTTAACACTTCAGAATTTTCATTTCCGGAAATTAGTGAAGGTTTTTTGCTTGCCATCATTCCAAGAATTTTTGAAGGCATAATAGTGTCAACAACATCTATTTTTTGAAATAAAAAATGAACGTTTGCGGAACAAAGTAAATCGTTTAGTTCCAGATAAGGGACAGGATCAAAGTAGCGAACAAAGGGAAATGATTTTAATTTCTCTTTTAGATTATTTTTATAGGCACCGTCACCAACGATTACAATTTCAATATTTTCATCTGGGAGTATTAGAACACATAATTTTTTTAAAAAATCCCAGTCTTGTTTCTCTCCAATATTTCCGGAATACAGCAAGGTGAATTTATCGTAATTTAGTATGGAATGTTTTGTACTGGTTTCAGGATTGATTATTTCTGATGACACCCAATTTGGAAAATAAAAAGAGTCAGTTTTAATTGATTTTTGCTTGATTTTATCTATCATACTTGCGCTGATGCTGCTAACTATAGCGGCTGAATTCATCATTTTTTTTTCAAATGCCATCACGCTTTTTTTAAATAGCATAAAGAATAAAGTATTGTTTTTTATTATTCCAGAATCTAGGGCTAAATCAAACTCAAAGTCTTGAATATGGATCCAAAATTTTGCTTTTTTTACTTTCGATAAAAGTAATGCTGGTAAAATACAAATTGTGAATGGAACTATACAAATTACTAAATCAGTGTTTTTGATTTTTCGTAAGTTTATACAGGTTCCATAAAATAAATCAAACATCATCATTAATCGGCCCTTTAGATTCACTATTTCAGGAACGTATTGTTTGTATCTAATAATTTCGATGTTATCAACAGTTTCTGTAAAGAAAGAAGGGAAATTGACGTAGTTTTGATGGATTTTCCACTGAGGATAATTAGGAAAACCAGTGATAATTACAACACGATATCCTTTTTTTTCAAGAAAACGAGCAAATTGAGTTGTATAGAGTCCTATGGCAGTATCCTCTGGATAAAAAAAAGCTGTAATTACAGTAATAGTTTTATTTTTAGTCATTAGCCCCACGCTTTTTAAGGATGTAAATATATACTATTAGAATATTTTTAGTAATTAAAAATATTTAAAAATATATAAAAAAAAATAATACATTTGCATCATAAAAAAAGTATAAAAATGAAAAAAGTAGTTCTATTGTTTTTAAGTAGTATTGTGTTATTGTCTTGTGGAGGTGATAAGAAAAAAGAAAATGTAGAAACAACGAATGAAGAAGTAATTTCTGATAAAGGAAATTTTTCTGTAGTTATGGATGCGGTTTATAAAAAAAATGATTCTATAGTTTTTTACTACACTCAAAATGGTTTTGAATGCACTAATGAACAAGCTATTAAGCAAGCCATTACTGGATCAGACTCGATTCAAAATATTACGATACAATTACCAGGCAATGTTATTCTTGAAAACTTTAGGATCAACTTGAGCAATAATCCTGATCAAGAAACGGTTTTATTAAGTAAATTCAGAATAAAGCGAAACGAGAATATTTTTGATATTCAACAAGTTGATTTTTCAAAATATTTAAATTTTAATGAAAATGTTTCTTGGGACGATACCTTAAAAGGATTTAAATTTATTTCTGTAAAAGACAGTTATACTCCTAGAGTATTAGGAAATCAAGGGTTAGAGTCTAAACTTACAGAAATGTAATCTGAACTATATTCAAATCACACACTTAAAGACATTTTTAGAATGTCTTTTTTTATTTATGAAAATAACCCTAGATAATATAATTTATTCCAATGTTACCCAAGGCGGTGTTTCTAATTATTGGTTTGAATTGTCAAAATATCTTTTAGAAAATCAAGAAGATCAAGTCTCGTTTTATGAGGAATACAATTGTAAATTAAATTTTCATAGACAACAACTCTTAATCCCAGAGAACAAAATAATCCTTAATAACTCACTTATAAAGTCTTCCATAAAAAGAAGGTTATCCCCGGTTGAGATAAAGACTAAAGATTATTTTTTGTATCATTCCAGTTATTACAGGCCAGTAACTGGGAGTGATTTTTTTTCTGAGATTACTACTTTACACGACTTTACCCATAATTATTATTCCAGTTTTATTAAAAGACTAGTGCATAATAAGATGAAATATAGTGCTATTAAAAGATCAAAAGGAATAATTTGTATTTCAGGAAACACATACCAGGATTTAAAAAAATTCTGTAGCCCAAGTAAGAATCAAAAAGTTGCGATTATCTATAATGGAGTAAGTAATGACTATTATCCAATTATTGAGGAACGATATGCATCAGAGAAGTATTTAAATGCTATTGGTATTGATGACCCTTATGTGTTATTTGTGGGAGGTAGAATAAATTATAAAAACTTCTCCTTTGTAATCAAACTTTTAAAAGAAATACCCGCGATTAAACTTGTTATAGTGGGCCCTAGTTTGACTAGAAGTGAGCTGAATTTATTTGACAAAGAAACGTTAAAACGAACCTGTGTTGTAAGTGACGTAAAAAATTCAGAATTAAACATACTGTATAACTTTGCGCATGCCTTACTTTATCCTTCAAGTTACGAAGGTTTTGGTATTCCTATAATTGAGGCAATGAAAGCGGGTTGCCCAGTACTTGCTCTGCAAAACTCCTCTATTATGGAAGTTTCTGGAGAGGCCGCCATTTTATTCAAGGAGTTAAACATAGGGTTATTTAAAAAAGCATTGGCTAGACTGTATGAATCAAACTTTAGAAAAGAAATAACAGAAAAAGGCTTTCTTCAAGCGGAATTTTTTAGTTGGGACAAATGCTGTAAAGAAACCTATGAGTTTTATAAAGAGATTTATTAATAACCCGATTCCTTAAAAAAGAAAAAATTAATGAATTTTTGTTTTTTTATTATCTTTATAATAAATATAAAACAACCAGATAAACATAAAGAATTCAGGAGGAAAATAGGTTCCATCTCTCAAAAGCTTGAGCAATATATAAATAAAAATTCCCTGAGCGAAGTATAATTCTTCTGATTGAAAACACTTTGAGGCTTTATAAAGGACAAATACTAAAAAAAGAAAACCTAAAATTCCAAACTCAGAACAAATTCTTGTAAATAAAGAATTAGCGTCAAAGGAATTAGCCGTTTCTTTTTTTTGCGTTCTCAGATACTCCGGGGGCCTCATTTCTTTTAAATATCGTTTCGTGTGCATATAATGATGGCTTCCTATTCCACTTCCTAAAGGGTGATCCGTAGTGTTCTTTTTGGCGATGTATAAATTACTGATTAAAACATAAGAACTTAGATTAGTATCTTCGTTAAATTTCCCGGTATTAATCACATTCAATGAATTATACGTATCATCGACGCGGAGTTTGAAAAAAGGGAATTCTCTATAAACAAAGAAAAAGATCATGGCAACTAAAGGTATTAATGTCATGAAAATCCCCGCTCTTTTCATGGTTAAATTAGGGATTATAAACATTAATGCACAACCAATATATCCTAATGAAGAATTAGAGAGTATAAGAGTGCCAAATACGATTGAGAAATTTATATAATTTTTATCTTTCAAATAATAATAACAAGCCGGAATAATTACGATTACATAATGAGCAGGTTCCTTGAAAATACTTTGCAAACGGCCGTCATTTAAATTGATATTTAAAAAGTATAGCGGATAGCCAATGACAGCAACAAAAAAAGCAATTTTGAGATACATATTCATTATTTCTTCTTTTTTGTAAAGAGAAATAAAATTGTAATAATAAGTTCCAATGATTGTGATGCCAATAATTTGTGAAACCATATAATTGTATGGAATACCAATAATGGAATACATTAGAAAACCATGGAATAAAAAAAATAAAAGTAATACTGCAAAATAAAGGTTTAAAGCAATTTTTTTTATTTTAAATAATAAATAATAATTTACAAGTAAGATCAAATAGAGGAATTTCCAATCGATAACAAAATTAAAGAAGAACGCTTCTGTAAAAATGGCAAATACGGAAGAGAAAAGTAGGTATTTCTTTATTGAAATTTTCATTACACAATAGTTCTTATTTATAAAAGATGCCGTCGACTTCTAGCTGTTTTCCTGTTTCCTTGTCATAAAAACCATTTTCTAAGGCAAGTAATTCATACCCCAGTACATTCAATTTGTTTTTCATCTTGTCAAAAGTGACTGCGCCATCATAAGATGGAATAAAAGCCATTTCTATTTGAATTCCCTTAACATGCTTCAATGAATCCTTAGCTCCAAGTAATACCATTTCTTCGTATCCTTGGGTATCTATTTTCATATAGATATTTTTATGTTTTAAATTCAAAGTATCAAAAACAGTATCTAATTTATGAATACCTATAATTTCTACAGCAATAGACCTTGCTGCAGGAGCACTTAAGGTAAGCTGCGGAAGCGGATTAAGAAGAGAACTGCTTACAGAGTTTTTAGCAATGTTTATGCTAGTTTGTCCGTCTCTTTCTCCGATGGAGTAATTGAATACCGTCCACTTAGGATCATTAGACGAAATTTTTTTAAGGGCATCAAATGCTTTTTTCATAGGCTCAAAAGAAATAATTTCACCATTGAAGCCCAAATTTCTCATCTCGGCACCATATTGTCCAATATTAGCCCCAATATCGATAATAACATTGATATCATGATGTTGTAATAATGCGATCCTTCTTGAAAGCTCGTCAGTTGGATATTTTATGATTTCAATTCTAAAGAAGGAATTTAAAAAGCGTTTTAATTGTAATAAAAAACTTTTATTCTCGTAGATAAACTTATTCATTTTTTTTAATGTTTGAAACTATTTTATAGGCTTCTAGGGGCTGTACGATACACCATACTAAAAGACACGTTACTGACGATAAAACAACACTTGAAAGCCCAAAATTTAGTTTTATAAATAGATAAGAGAGTGGAACTTTCAAAACAACACTTAAGGCTAAAAGTACTAAATAACTCTTTAAATTTCCAATGCCGTTAAAAAAGTAACTGTAGAAAGTGGTAAATATTCGTAATGCTGTCATTATTGCAACGACGATTAGTAAAAAATGTGGTACAATAAAATCGTTAGATATCCAAATTTTCATAATTGGATTTGCAAGCACTAAACACAAAGCAATGCCCAAAAGCAATAACGGATAAATAGTATTAAATTTTTTGAAACTTTTTTCCAGCCAAATTTTGTTTTTCTCTAAATATTTGTTTGCAAATAAGGACCATAAAGGAGCCATTCCCGCTGTTAAAATCATTAAAGGAAACTGAAAATATTTAGTAACAATTTCATAAGGCACAATTTCTTTGGGACCAAAAAAATAAGCCAGAATATAATTATCAGATGAAAACAGGAATAATGTTCCCACTTGAATAAGCATATATTTAGAACCTAAAGAGTACATACTTTTTCTATATTGTTTTGGGGTTTTTTGAGTACTAAAAAGACTGAAGTTTTCGGTTTTGAAAAAATACACTGAATAGATACTATTAATCACTATGCACACTATTCCATTAATACAACTGATTAAATAAAGTTTAGATTCTGCTTTTAATGATGGAAAAAAAACGAAAGGAACAACTAAAAAAAGCAAAAAAACAATTTGGTTCACGGCTATGGATTGCTCTGCAAACTTTCCTTTATGCACACTAATGAACAATGCTTTATGGGTGTTTAGTACAAAATTGACACAAAAGAAAAATATATTAATCAGAAATAACTTGATTACAAAAGTGCGTTCAAATGAAATATTTAATAGGTTATGAATATCAAAGAGGAGAAATAGTGCAGTAAATAATAAAAACACGACGAGAGAAATATAACAACAAATTAGATAAGTCGATTTTATATACGCATTGATTAATGGTGTATTACCGGTATGTTGTAATTTGGGAATTTCCGTTTTTAGAACACTCGACAGACCAAAATCCATCAATAAAATCCATTGAAATAATGTGAAAACTAAGATCCAAACGCCATAATTAGTACTGCCTAAATATAGAATTAGTAATGGTATGGAAATAAATAGACATAAGCCTGAGATTGCTTTATAAAAAGCACTCATAAAAAGATGGTTATTTAGCAAGAATCGTAATTGATTCATTTTTATTTTTGAGTAATTAAGAGTTTCCTTGAGGGGACATTTTTTTCTATTTTTCTAACTTTAGGGTATTCGTTAGTATTGTTCTCAATATTTTGTATTAATTAAAAATAGCCTTACAAAGGATAAAAAAGCTATTCGATTAGTTTTTTATTTTTGAGTGAATGTAGTCTTTTTTGAAAAGAGCTTGCAAATTATATTTTTAGATGATGAAATCCTATTATTATCATAAGAATTTGTTAATTGTTTTTTTATACCTTGCACGCAGAAATTTGACTTATGAAAAGAATACTTATTACAGGAGCAGCTGGGTTTTTAGGGTCACATCTTTGTGATCGTTTTATAAAAGAAGGTTATTTTGTTATTGGTATGGATAATCTTATAACGGGAGATCTGAAAAACATAGCACATTTATTCAAACTTGAAAACTTTGAATTTTACCACCATGACATCACTAAATTTGTTTATGTTCCGGGTGATTTAGATTATATCCTTCATTTTGCTTCACCAGCAAGTCCCATAGATTACTTAAAAATTCCAATACAAACTTTAAAAGTGGGTTCTTTAGGAACACATAATCTTTTAGGTTTGGCACGTGTGAAAAAATCAAGAATTCTTATCGCATCGACTTCTGAAGTTTATGGAGATCCTTTAGTGCATCCCCAAACTGAGGAATATTACGGCAATGTAAATACCATAGGCCCAAGAGGGGTTTACGATGAAGCCAAACGGTTTCAGGAATCAATAACTATGGCATATCATACGTTTCATGCTGTAGAAACCAGAATCGTTCGAATCTTTAATACCTACGGGCCCAGAATGAGATTAAATGACGGTAGGGTTATCCCCGCCTTTATTGGGCAGGCACTTCGTGGCGAAGACCTGACCATTTTTGGAGACGGAATGCAAACCCGCTCCTTTTGTTATGTCGATGATCAAGTTGAAGGAATCTATAGATTGCTACATTCGGATTATACGCTTCCTGTAAATATTGGTAATCCGGATGAAATTACTATCAAAGATTTTGCATCGGAGATCATTAAGTTAACAGGAACAAATCAGAAAGTTGTTTATTTTCCATTACCCATTAATGATCCTTTACAAAGACAGCCGGATATCACAAAAGCTAAAAACTTGTTAGGTTGGGAAGCAAAAGTGAATCGTGCCGAAGGAATGAAAATAACCTATGATTATTTTAAATCATTATCAAAAGAAGAACTCTCGAAAGAGGAACACAAAGATTTTACTAGCTATATAAAATAGTAGTATGCTCTATCTCTGTTTGTATCTACAAAGTGTATACTAAAAGATATAAAAAATAGTGCAAATAATTGAGTACTCATCAATAAAGAGATCGAAAATAAGTTAATAAGGGAAATAATTCTTATGATTTAGGAAAAAATAGCCTGAGAAAAACTTCATTATTAATACAATCAGTTTTTAAAAAATAGCATATAATAAATCAATTAGGATATATTCGTTAAATTATGACTGCATCTAAAATAGGAAGGTATTCAAAATACATACGACCCTTCAGCATTTTTATAGACTTAATGGTAATCACCTTAATGAGTTTATTTTTCCTAAACATTTCTAATACAAATGTCAGCTACTTTATTATTTATCAAATTTTGGGTTGGCTTTTAGTTTCTTTTTTTATGAAATTTTATGAAATCTATCGTTTTACGCCACCCCCTGACATTATTTCAAAAATTGTTAAACAAGGTGTCGTGTTCCTTTTAGTTATTATTGCTTTTTTTCCATTTTCCAAAGAAGTTATTTTTAACGGAAAAGCTATTGTCCTTTTTATTATTTCCAGTCTGTTATTAATTACATTGTCAAAATTTTTATTGTTTTATTATTTAAAAGAATATAGAATAATCACCGGACTCAATTTTAGGAGCGCCATAATAATAGGGTATTCTCCGGAGGCCATTCGCCTCAAAGAACTTTTTGAAACTAGAAACGATTACGGATATCGCTTTTTAGGATATTTTTCGGATAAAAATTCCAATAAAAACATAACTGGAAAGATAATAGATATAAAGTCCTTTGTCCTGGAAAATCAAGTGGATGAAATCTATTGCTCCTTAAATGAAATGCCTAATGAAAGTGTAGAAGATCTGATTGATTTTGCGGATGAGAATAATAAAACAATTAAATTTATTCCAGATACAAAAGAAATTTTCTCTAAAAGTTTAAAGATAGATTTTTATGAAATTTTCCCCGTTCTCTCCCTACAGAAAACAACCCTTCACGAACCGGTAAATAAAATAGTTAAAAGACTTTTTGATATTATTTTTTCACTGATTATTATTTTTGGACTCCTGTCTTGGATAATTCCCATTCTGGCTATTTTAATTAAATTAGAGTCAAGAGGGCCTGTTTTTTTTAAACAGGGTCGGCCGGGCATTGACGCAAATGAATTTTTTTGTTATAAGTTTCGTTCTATGAAAATCAATAAAACAACAGAAAAAGAGGCTTCTAAAAATGATCCACGTGTTACTAGGATTGGTAAGTTTATAAGAAAAACAAGTATTGATGAAATGCCTCAGTTTTTAAATGTACTTCTTGGTGAGATGTCCGTCGTGGGTCCCAGACCACATCTTTGGTCTCAAAATATTGTATATGGGAATAAGATAAAAAAATATATGGTTCGTCATTGTGTAAAACCCGGAATTACGGGCTTAGCTCAAGTGAGTGGTTTTAGAGGAGAAATTGAAACGGACAATGATATGATAAACAGAATAAAATTCGATATTTTTTACATAGAAAATTGGTCTTTAGTGCTGGATTTGAAAATAATTATTCAAACTATTTTCAATATATTTAAAGGCGAAGAAAAAGCATATTAATAATGGGAAAACCATTGGTATCCATAATTACGCCGTCATTCAACTCCGAAAAATTCATTGTGGAATCGATTCAATCTGTTCAGAATCAAACCTATAAAAACTGGGAAATGATTATTGTAGACGACTGCTCTACGGATAAAACGGTATCTATAGTTGAAGAAATCAAAAAAAAAGACAGCAGAATCCACCTTTTTAAACTTATAAAAAACTCAGGAACCGGAATTGCCAGAAGTACCGCTTTGGCTCAAGCTAATGGGAAATTTATTGCTTTTTTAGACGCGGATGATTTGTGGAAACCCGAAAAACTAGACAAACAACTTAATTTTATGAAAGTGAATAAGCTTCCTTTCACATTTTCATTTTATGATTGCATAAACGAAAGGGGAAACTCTTTAAACAAAAGAATTGAAGCGCCATTGCATCTTTCCTACCAACAGTTATTTTTTTGTAATTATATAGGGAATCTTACGGGAATCTATGAAGCTAATTACTTTGGAAAAATCGCTGTTTCCTCGATTCGAAAGCGCCAGGACTGGATACAATGGCTTACAGTACTCAAAAAAATAAAAACGGCACAGCCCGTTCCGGAAAGTTTAGCTTATTATCGCATCCGGGAAAATTCTATTTCGGCTTCTAAAATAGAGTTAGTAAAGCATAATTTTGCCGTGTACAGAACGCATCATCGTTTGAATTTAATTAGCGCAACACTTTGCATGATTGGGTTTTTATTTACGCAGTTAATTCTCAAACCACGTTATTCCAAGACCATTAAAGCATCGATGTAAATTGCTTCAATTTGCCTCGATTGCTTCTTTCTAAACTATTTTTTTGGATAAAAATAAATTTTAAATTCGGTTCGAGATATTGTTCAATGGCCTTTTCAATTTTTTCAATTTGTTCCAAATTTAATTCGGTTTCACTGACATATTCAATTTCAAAAGTATCTATTTTGGTTTGTTTTATCAGAAATTCTTTCACGTTTCCGTCGTCTTCGATGATGCTTTTTGTCACATAATAAAAGGTAAGTCCAGGTGATTTTTTCCCGCTGGGTAAAATGGCAACATCATTGGTCCGGCCTATTAATTTCTTGAGAATGGGTTTCTGTAATGTGCTTTTTTCGTCTAGAATTCCAAGATCGCCAATGTCATAGCGAATAAAAGGATGTGCTTTATTGAACAAGGAAGTAATCACGATTCGGCCTGAAGTACCATTTGGAACAACTCGATTATTTTCATCCAAAATTTCCACAAATAACGTTTCTGAATTCACTTGCCATTCTCCTTCCTTATTCTGAAAAGCAATCAAATCAAGTTCTGATGCACCGTATTCATTGACAATAGGAATGCCAAATTGTTTTTCCAATAGGAGTTTGTCTTCTTCAAAAAGCATTTCTGAAGTTACCATGCACACTTTCAAACTCGGACAAATTGCAGATAATACGATGTTTTTCTTTTGTAAAAATTTAGCAAACAAAACAATGGAACTTGTATACCCATTGATATAATCGAATTTTTTTGTTCGAAAATGATTCAAAAATCCTTCTAAAACAGCATCTGATAAATCAAAAATGGAGAACCGAAACCGATGGCTCAAAAAATCCTTGAAACGTTCTTTTTTGTTGCCAATAAAGTCCAACGGAATTCCATAAAAACGCGCTTGATAGGAAGTATTAAAATCAATTTCATACCAGGCAAAACGGTAAATATTTGACGCCCAAGTCAACGCATGACAAAATTTATCTTGTGCAAAAATAAAAGGAGTACCGCTGGAACCGGACGTTTTATTGATGTAACTGTTTTTAAGAGAGTAATTTTTAGAAAGCCTTTCCAGTAAAGGTTTTTGTAAATTTTGTTTGTTTAAAACAGGTAAATTTTCCCAGATTTTATGATTTTTTGAACCGACTAATTCACGATAAAAAGGATTATTTTGCAAATGAAAATGGACAATTTCTTGTTTTTTATTTTCAATAAAAACGTCATGTTCTTTTTCAGAAAAAGCTACAATTTTTCGCAATTCGGATTTAGCCTCCTTCATTGGAAAATTATTTAGCTGCAGCGATAAGTCGAAAAGTGGGAGCATTTTAAAGTGATAATTCATCAAAAATAATATTTACCAACAACTAATGACAGACAACGAACAACTTTTTAAAAATTAATTATTTTTTACGTACAAAAGCAATTATTTTTGCACCACAACTAAACACAACTACACATGACAATTTTACTACTGGGTTCGGGCGGAAGAGAACATGCTTTTGCGTGGAAAATGATTCAAAGTCCGCTTTGTGACACACTTTTTGTAGCACCAGGAAATGCTGGAACAGCTTCAATAGCTACTAATGTGGCTATTAGCCCAACTGATTTTGAAGCTATAAAAACGTTTGTTCTTCAGGAAAAAGTAGCAATGGTTGTGGTAGGACCAGAAGATCCTTTGGTAAAAGGGATTTATGATTTCTTTCTAAACGATGCTACATTAAGTCATATTCCGGTTATCGGTCCATCAAAAATGGGGGCACAACTGGAAGGAAGTAAAGAATTTGCCAAAGAATTTCTAATAAAACATAATATTCCAACGGCTGCTTACGATAGTTTTACTGCTGAAACAGTAGAAAAAGGATGTAAATTCCTAGAAACATTGGAACCGCCGTATGTTTTGAAAGCAGATGGTTTAGCTGCCGGAAAAGGGGTGTTGATTATTCAAGATTTGGCAGAAGCCAAAGAAGAATTAAGAAATATGCTCGTGCATCAAAAATTTGGTGCCGCCAGTTCTAAAGTTGTTATCGAAGAATTTCTGGACGGTATAGAATTAAGCTGTTTCGTTCTTACGGATGGAAAAAACTATAAAATCCTGCCAACTGCCAAAGATTATAAGCGTATAGGTGATGGTGATACAGGTTTAAATACAGGCGGAATGGGAGCCGTTTCTCCAGTTCCTTATGTTGATGCTGTTTTGATGGAAAAAATAGAAACACGCATTGTAAAACCTACAATTGACGGTTTCCAGAAAGACGGAATTGCATATAAAGGCTTTGTTTTTATTGGATTGATTAATGTAAAAAATGAGCCAATCGTAATAGAATATAATGTGAGAATGGGTGATCCGGAAACTGAGGTGGTTATACCGAGATTGAAAACGGATTTAGTAGAATTATTTTTGGCTGTAGCCAATGAAAAACTAGACGAAATTAATCTGGAAATTGATGAAAGAAGTGCTACTACCATTATGGTTGTTTCCGGTGGATATCCGGAGGAATTCGAAAAAGGAAAAGTAATTTCAGGATTAGAAACCATTGAAGATTCGATTGTTTTTCACGCAGGAACTACACTCGATAACGGAAATGTAGTTTCTAACGGAGGAAGGGTTTTGACTGTAACTTCGTATGGAAATGATTTTGAAGAAGCCATAAAAAAATCCTACCAAAACATAGACAAGCTACATTTTGATAAGATGTATTTTAGAAAAGATATTGGAAACGACTTAAAATAGTTTCCAGTTATCGCTCATTTTTAATTCTTATTTTAAGAAAGAGTGAGCGGTAGTATCTTGTTTTTCTGTTCCTGCTTCTTCAAAAATTTTCAATTGTTTGATCCAATATACCATTGCTGAGGCACAAATAATCATGAAAATCCAGTTAATTGTGTTTGCAGCAAACCAAGAGGTAAGCTCTAGTGAGCGTAAAAAGTCTAGAGGAGCAAATAAAATATTTACAAATAAGTATTGTATTCCTTCGAAAAATGCTTTCATAATGTATAAAATTAATTTTAGTAGTTGTCTTTTGGGAACTCTGACGGGTAAAAATTCTTATTTAGAAGAATCTTTTTGAACTTGCAGGGTTTGCTTTTTAAACAAGTATTATATTTACGAACACAAAAGTATAAAATATCCGTATGATAACAAGTATTTTTAGAAAATCTACACCATTAAATTTTTCATTGGTCGTAATTTTGATGCTGGTTTTCTTTTCTATATACCAATTTCAAGATTTATCGTGGGTGAATTCCTTTTTTTCGATCCTAAATAAAGCAGGATTGTTCTGTTTTGTAGTGGCTTCTGTTTTTATTACCGATTTTGTGGCCAAAAAAAATGGATTGAGCAAAGACAGTACCTACACGATTTTTTTTTACTTTTTGTTGTTGCTTTTTTCCCCAACTATATTCGACAATACAAATCTGATTATTTCGAATTTCTTCATTTTATTAGCCCTACGTCGATTGATTTCATTGCAGTCCCTGAAAGCTTCTAAAGAAAAAATATTTGATGCCTCATTGTGGATTTTTCTGGCTGCTTTATTTCATTTTTGGAGCATAATCTTTATCGTATTGGTTTTTATATCTATAATTTTTCATGTTTCCAGAGATTATAGAAACTGGATGTTGCCTTTTATTGCTTTTTTTATTGCAGGAATTATGTTTCTGCTTTTTGCAACAGTTTTCAACCTGAATGTGGTTGATTACGTTTTGAAAAGTGTAAAAATTAATTTTAAAATTGATTATTTCACTACCAATTATCAAAACGGCGCCTTGTCTATTTATGCAACAATCGCGCTATTTTTTCTGGTTTCGATGTTTGCCACATTATCTAACAGGCCACAAGTGGTGCACACTTCTTTCAAAAAAATTGTTGCTTCGTTTTTTATTGGGGTACTTATTTTTCTGATTTCATCAAATAAAAGCAGTGACTTATTAGTGTTTACATTTGCTCCTTTGGCCATTATGGCAACCAGTCACATTGAACTGCCTCAACTTAAACTAAAACAGGAAATGGTACTATTTGTGCTTATTGCCTGCAGCTTGTTTGCTTTTTTTACGCAATTATAGCTTTTCACCGTAGGCTAAATCACCTGCATCTCCTAAACCGGGAACAATATAACTGTGCTCATTTAGCTTTTCATCTAATGTAGCGACCCAAAGATGACAATTTTCCGGTAAATGTGCTTCCAGATGCGCGATGCCTTCAGGAGCAGCAATAACGACCGCAATGTGAATCTCTTTAGGTGTGCCTCTCTCCATCAATTTATTGTAAACCGCAACGATAGATTGACCGGTGGCAAGCATAGGATCTACTAGTACTAAATTTTTGTTGTTGATGTCAGAAATGGCCTCGTATTGCACAAGTATATCAAAGGAATCATCATGGTTTGGATGGTGCCTAAAAGCAGAAACGAAACCATTTTCGGCATAGTCAAAATAATTCAGAAAACCCAAATGTAATGGCAATCCGGCCCGTAGAATGGAACATAAAACCAATTGATCCTTGATTTCAGTGGTTTTTTTAAGGCCTAATGGTGTTTTGATTTCTACACTTTTATACTGTAATTCTTTACTCAATTCATACGCCATTATTTCACCAATACGTTCAATGTTTCTTCGGAAGCGCATGCTGTCATTGTGAACGTTCACATTTCTAATCTGCCCTAAAAAATGATTTAGGACGCTGTTTTCCTCTGATAAATAATGGATTTGCATGATCGTATTTTTGTAATTAAACTTATAGTTATTTTTATATGGTATAAAAGTATAAAAAGTATCTTTGTCTTTTAATATATAAAGATATGTTTTCAAAATTAGCGTACTCCGTATTCGAACAAAGTATCAACGATTATCATCAATTTGATAATGTGGATCAGCCCATAAATAATCCTTTCCCAAAGGATAAATTTGAACATTTGTTGTATCACAAAAACTGGATTGACACCGTGCAATGGCATTTTGAGGATATTATTCGGGATCCAAATATTGATCCGGTTGCCGCTTTGACCTTAAAAAGAAGAATCGATGCTTCTAATCAGGAACGTACAGATATGGTGGAATATATTGACAGTTATTTTCTTCAAAAATACAGTGCTGTAAAAGTAAAAGACCAAGCAAAAATCAACTCCGAAAGTCCGGCTTGGGCTTTTGATCGATTGTCGATTTTAGCCTTAAAAATTTATCACATGAATGAAGAAGCTACTCGTACAGAAGCTTCACAAGAGCACAGAGATAAATGTCAGGCTAAGTTGAATATTTTATTGGAACAAAGAACAGATTTGTCAACTGCCATTGATGATTTATTAACAGACATTAAAAATGGCAATAAATTCATGAAAGTGTACAAACAAATGAAAATGTACAACGATGATGATTTGAATCCTGTTTTGTACCAAAACAAGAAGTAATTTAAACCTTCTTTTGTCAAAAAAAATCCAACATATAGCCGTCATGAGGCTTTCCGCAATGGGAGATGTCGCCATGACGGTTCCTGTTTTACGCGCTTTTGTAAACCAGCATCCGAATGTTAAAATCACAGTGATTTCCAGACCGTTTTTCGAACCTTTTTTTGAAGGAATTCCGAATCTTTCTTTTTTTGCTTTCGATGAAAAAGTACGACACAAAGGGGTTGCAGGATTGTTGCGTTTGTTCCAAGATTTAAAAGGTTTAAACAATGATGCTTTTGCCGATTTACACAATGTCTTGCGCTCTAAAATCATTCGAAACCTTTTTGCTTTGAGCGGAAAAAAAGTAGCTTCTGCGGATAAAGGAAGAGCCGAGAAAAAAGCGCTGACCCAATCCGAAAACAAAGTGTTCCAGCAACTCCCTACGATGTTCGAAAGACACGTTAAAGTATTTGAACAACTCGGTTTTACAATTAATTTATCACATCCAGCCTTTCCTGAAAAAGCAGTTTTGAGTCCAGCCATTCTAGCGATAATTGGAGAAAAAAATCAAAAATGGATTGGAATTGCTCCTTTTGCACAATACGATTCTAAAGTGTATCCGTTGGATTTAATGCAGGAAGTAATTGACAAATTAGCTCTGGACACAACCAATACCATTTTGCTTTTTGGCGGTGGAAAAAAGGAAATCGAAATCTTAGATTCGCTTGCTGCTAATAAAGAAAACATGATTGTTGTTGCGGGGCAACTCAAATTGCGACAGGAATTACAACTCATTAGCAATCTTGATGTAATGCTTTCCATGGATTCTGGGAATGCACATATTGCAGCAATGCTAGGCGTAAAAGTGATTACACTGTGGGGCGCGACGCATCCGTATGCAGGATTTTCACCGTTTAATCAGCCATTGGAAAATTCTTTGGTTTCCGATAGAAATATGTTTCCAAAATTACCGACTTCGGTTTACGGGAATAAAAAAGTAGCTGGTTATGAAGATGCGATGCGTACGATTTTGCCGGGGACAGTAGTTTTAAAAATAAAAATGTTTTTTTGAACCATTAAGGGATTAAGAGATTTAAGATTTAATGAAAATTAATTCTTTAATGTTTCAAGAATTCAAAGCCAAATTTTTTCGTCTTGACATCGCTTCAAAACATATCTTTTTAAATTCGAAATGGTTTCCTGATAATTTGGAGCATCATACCCAAAACGTTTGTGCTCGGCTTGTTCTTTTTCGAAAGTTGGGATAGTTGGCTAATTCCTGACAAGATTCTAATAGTTGTTAATAATATTTATTAGCTTGTTTTTCTGACCATTCCTCATAAGTATACTCCCAGATTTCAGCTAAATCATTTACAGCTAAATTTGTCAAATAATATTTAGCCATTTGCTCTTTTCTTTGCTTGTAACGTTTCTAGGTGATTTTTTGGGTCAAAGTCTTTTGCAAGTCCACTATCGATTCCTTCCTGAATGGCATTTTTTAATAGTAGAACTTTATCTTCTTCTTCTTCTTCTAGCATACGAAGACCAGCCCGAATTACCTCACTTGCATTTTGAAACCGACCTTTTGAAATACTTTTTTCGACAAAAATTTCAAAATGATTTCCTAAAGAGACGGATGTATTCTTTCCCATGATTTTTTAATTTTTTACTAAAGTACCAAAAATTGGTAACAATTGAAATGTTAGTTCTGAAAATTTAACTTAACATCAAAGAGAATTAATCATTTGAGCGATTCCAATTAGGATCATTCCAATTCCAGCAAGATTTCCTTGCCATGTTTTTGTATTCTTCGAAAAAAACTTGGACAAATGCAAATCTGTACTAATGTCTTTTCTCAAATATACCAAAATTACCATTCCTAAAATAATAAAGCCTATTCACCAAAACATAGCATTCAATTTTAAGTTAATCAATGATTTCCAGTTTCTTTTAGCACAATTTTTGAGCGTTACCTGCTGACTTTTATATGTGTTTAAGGTCATACATGGGTACTCTAAATTATATGTACTACTTTGTGATAATAATTTATCGAAATATCGTGTGGATTTTGACCGTACTATTATACTACAAATCAAAACCTCCTTAAAATAAAAAAACTTCCCTTTTCAGAGAAGTTTTCGTTATCATTTAGACTATTTCCTAAACATCATCATAATCTACATAGATAGTTTCAGAGGTAGGATGCGCTTGACAGGTAAGAATAAGTCCATCTGCGATTTCTTTATCGGTAAGGATAGAATTTTTCGTCATTTCGGCAGTTCCGGAGGTAATGCGAGCCAGACAACTGCTGCAAATTCCGCCTTGGCAGGAGTACGGAGCATCAAGGCCTTGTTTTAAAGCGGCATCAAGAACAGTTTGTTTCTGTGACATTTCAAAAGTCGTTTCCTCATCATCTACCATAATGGTGATTTTGGTATGTCCACCCAATGATTTTTTTATTTGATTTTCTTCGGCAGACGGAGTGAAAAGTTCAAATTTTATAGCCGATTCCTTGACATTATTTTCTTTTAAAACATCCGAAACCGTATTGATCATTGTTTCCGGACCACACAAATAGAATTTTTCGAATTCTAATTCTTTGTGTTTGTTTTTCAAAATGAAGTTGACGGTTGATTTTTCAATTCTGCCGAATAATTCACCTTCAATTTTGGACTGACTGTATACATAGTGAACAAAGAAACGGGCCACATATTTTTGTTGTAAATCATGTAATAGTTGGTGAAACATGGTTTCTTCTGGAGTTTTATTTCCGTAAACCAAGATAAAACTGCTTTTAGGTTCGCTGCTGAGAACACTCTGAATGATGGATAAAACGGGAGTAATTCCGCTTCCGGCTACAAAAGCCGCATAATTTCTGGCGCGATCCGCATCAGCAACAAAGGTAAATTTTCCTTCTGGAGTTCCTACTTCCAGGGTATCTCCTGCTTTTAGTTTTGTATTAGCCAATTGAGAAAATGCACCACCTTTTACGGCTTTTACCGCAATGCGCAATTCGCCGCTTTCCGGAGAAGAACAAATGGAATACGCACGGCGGATCTCTTCACCGTCAAGTTTCAATTTTAAGGTTGTGTATTGACCAGCCAGATAGGTGTAAAAAGCTTTAAATTCTAATGGGACGTTAAATAAGACCGAAACCGAGTCTGTGGTTTCTCGTTTAACTTCTTTAATGTTTAATTTATAGAATGACGACATGATGTTTTTTTTGCAAATATAGTAAACAGAATAGGTTTTTTGAATTCAAAATATTTGAAATTTAACATACATCACTAAGTTATGTATAAGTTTCTTATGTATATTTGATTTTCAAAATGAGATTGCTTCGTGCCTCGCAATGACAAAAAAATGAAAAACTCACAATTATACAAAGGAAGTCTGAATACGATTATCATGAAATTGCTCGAAGAAAACGGCAAGATGTACGGATATGAAATCACTCAGAAAGTAAAGTTAATTACCCAAGGCGAACTCAACATCACCGAAGGTGCTTTATATCCGGCCTTGCACAAACTGGAAGCCGAAGGTTTGCTGGATGTGGAAATTGAAAAAGTGGATAACCGCATGCGTAAATATTACAAACTCACGGAAAGCGGAAGCAAGGAAACTGTAAACCGACTCTCAGAACTCGAAGATTTCATTCGAAACATGCAGAGTTTAGTGAACCCGAGTCCAAAATTAGAATTTTAATTTTTTGAAGATGAAACTAACCGCCGAACAAATAGACCAACTTTACCTTTTTACCCGTCAGCATTATGTAGAATATTACGATTTGCAAACGGAATTAGTCGATCATTTGGCAAACGCCATTGAAACCGAATGGCAGCAGAATCCCAAGCTTACTTTTGACGAAGTTCTACATAAAGAGTTCAGGAAGTTTGGCGTTTTTGGTTTTATGGATGTGGTAGAAAGTCGGCAAACAGCTCTAGGGAAAAAATACAATCGTATTGTATGGAGTCATTTCAAAGGGTTTTTTACTATACCTAAAATTATATTAACTGGGTTTTTGATTTTAGCAGTGTTTTATTTTCTTAAAGAATATTATACAAAAGAGATTTTTACCGCAACAATGCTTTTTTTAATTAGTAGTATGCTGACTTTTTTATTTTTTGAAAACAGAAAAATGAAGAAGCGCAAGCAGGAAACGGGAAAAATTTGGCTTTTTGAAAAGATACTATCTAATTATGGAACTTTTCCGTGGTTAATGATTTTGCCTATTCATTTTTTTAATATCATTAGAATTGATCGAATTTCAAATCCAAGTGACTTGGTACTATTTTGCATGAGCCTGTTTATAGTCTCAATGTCTTTGGCGATTTTCATTGTATTAAAAATAATCCCTTCCAAAGCTGAGGCCTATTTAAAACAAAACTATCCGGAATATAAATTAGAAAATTTGTAACGTTTTCTCATTTTGACTACCTACTATAAAACCAAAAGAACCAAACTATGATTCAAAAATTTCTTTATCTCGAATGGAAAGCATTTTTTAGATCGGCTTCCTTCGCTACTAATTTAGCTTTGAAAATCCTGATGGGTTTTGTTGCCATTTATTTCATTTTAATTTTCTTAGCATTAGGAGTCGGGGCTTTTTATATTCTGAAGAAAATGAATCTGGACCCAATTGTTACCGTTAATCAATTCATGATTTATTATGTGTTGATGGATTTAATCATCCGACTGCTGTTGCAAAAAATCCCGGTAATGAACATTCGCCCCATGTTGATTTTCCCCATAAAAAAATCCACGATTGTTCATTTCTCACTAGGGAAGACGGTTTTGTCCTTCTTCAATTTGGTACACTGTTTTTTCCTGATTCCGTTTTGTGTTGTTTTAATTATCGAAGGATACGATATAGTTTCCGTAATGCTTTGGTACACTGCAATCTTTTCTTTGCTATTCAGCAATAATTTTCTGAATATTCTACTGAGTAATAAAGATAATTTATTTGCAATTTTCTTGGCAATAGCAGCCGTTTTAGGAGGATTACACTATTACGGACTCTTTAATATTACGGAGTTTACAGCGCCATTTTTTAATGCTATTTTCAATACGTATTGGGCTTTTGCCATTCCGATTTTGGTTTTAATCGTACTATATTATATTACTTTTCAGTATTTCAAAAAGAATTTATACCTCGATGCGGGATTGTCAAACAAACATGATGAAGCCAAAACAGAAGAGCTGACTTGGTTAAACCAATTTGGAACCATAGGAACCTTCTTGAAAAACGACATTAAATTAATCAAAAGAAACAAACGATCTAAAACCACCGTGGGATTGAGCGTCATGTTCCTTTTTTATGGCTTTCTTTTCTTCACTAATGGGATTGAAGCGTATAATAATCCTACAATGCATATTTTTGCGGGGATATTCGTTTCGGGTGGATTCTTAATCACCTTCGGACAATTTGTACCGAGTTGGGACAGCGCGTATTATCCGTTAATGATGACGCAAAACATTCCGTACAAAGGCTATTTGAGTTCTAAATGGTGGCTGATGGTAATTGCTACAATTGTGACTACAACCATTGCTTCGTTCTATCTTTACTTTGGATGGCAGGTATATTTAACCATTATTGTGGGTGCCATTTATAACATTGGAGTCAATTCTCATTTAGTTTTATTGGGTGGCGCGTACACTAAAACACCAATCGATTTGAGTTCCGGGAAAGGCGCTTTTGGAGATAAAAAAGCATTCAATGTAAAAACGATGCTAATTTCACTGCCGCAATTAGGATTGCCCGTTTTACTGTATTGGGCCGGTTCTAATCTAGCAGGTACTAATGTGGGATTAGCCATAGTGGCTTCGGCAGGAGTAATAGGTTTTGCATTCAAAGACAAAGTTTTTACCTTGATTGAAAAAATCTATAAATCAGAGAAATACGCAACCATTGCGGCTTACAAACAAAAAGGATAAATAGCAATCACATTATCCAAACAACCAGTTAACCGACTAAACTTCAAAAAATGATACAAGTAAACAACCTTTCGAAAACATACAACGGAACAACCGTATTAAAAATAGATACTTTAGAAATAAAAAAAGGCGAAAGCTTTGGATTAGTAGGGAATAACGGAGCCGGAAAAACCACTTTTTTCAGTCTTTTATTAGATTTAATTCAGCCATCAACGGGAAATATTATCAACAATGACATTCAGGTAAACACCAGCGAAAACTGGAAACCGTTCACCGCTTCTTTCTTGGACGAAAGCTTTCTCATTGGGTACTTGACGCCCGAAGAATATTTTTATTTCATTGGCGATTTACGCGGACAAAACAAAGCCGATGTGGATGCTTTACTGGCAACACACGAAGAGTTTTTCAACGGAGAAATCCTCAATAACAAGAAATATTTACGCGATTTATCCAAGGGGAACCAGAAAAAAGTAGGCATCATCGCCACTTTAATTGGGAATCCGGAAGTCATTATTCTGGATGAGCCGTTTGCCAATTTAGATCCCACGACCCAATTTCGATTAAAAAAAATCATCAAGGATTTAGCGGATAATCCGGAAGTAACCGTTCTGGTTTCTAGCCACGATTTACTGCACACCGTTGAGGTCAGCAACAGGATTGTTGCGCTGCACAAAGGCGAAGTGGTCAAAGACATTCAAACTTCGGAGGAAACCTTAAAGGAATTAGAACTATTTTTTGCCGTTTAAAATTCAACGCAACAGTCGTAGACTAAACTTTTACCGCTAATTTGCTAATTGCATTTATTAATTTAAATGTTCAGTTTGCGAATTAGCGGTTTTTTTTGGGCGTAACCCTCCGTGATTGCTTCGTCGTTCCTCCTCGCAACTTCGGGTCGGGCTGTACGCTGTATCCAAGCTAAAAAGCGAGGGATGCCGCTTCCATCCCTTACGCACGATAGGAAAACCGAAATATAACACCATAATTTTCACGATAGCAAAAAGAAATGTATTTTTACCACTAAATATACTAAAACGGGTATTTACTAGTTAATTGATAAAAAACGTTTTCCATTGAAAATCAATAGATTCAAGCAGTTATTTTTCTTTTTCTTTTTTTCTTTTTTGGTAGCCTGTTCTACCAAGAGAGATACTTTTATGGCAAGAAATTCACACGCGTTAAGTACCAAGTATAATATTTTATATAACGGTCAAGTAGGATTGGATAAAGGAGTTCTGGCGGTAAATGCCAATAGCGATGATGATTTTTGGCAACTTCTGCCGGTAGAAAAAATGCAAATTGTAGAAGATTTTACTTCCACAACAAAACCTAAAAATACCGATTTTGAATTGGCAGAAGCCAAAGCGACCAAAGCCATTCAAAAACATTCGATGAACATTGGTGGCAGAGAAAAAAACAGTCAAATAGACGAAGCGTATCTGATGCTTGGAAAAGCCAGGTATTACGACCAGCGATTTGTTCCGGCACTCGATGCTTTCAATTACATTCTCTACAAATATCCAAACAGCAGCAAGATTTATGAAGCCAAAATTTGGCGGGAAAAAACAAACATGCGTCTGGGAAATGATGCTTTGGTCATAAAAAACATCAGTAAATTAGTAGAAGATCACGACCTGAAAAATCAAGTTTTTGCAGATGCAAATGCCCTTTTAGCCGCTTCTTTTTTTAATTTAGAAGAAAAAGACAGCGCTGTTGCTAAGATCAAAAACGCGATTGAATACACTAAAATAAATCAGGAAAAAGCACGATACCGTTTTGTTTTGGGACAACTGTATCAGGGATTAGGATACAAAGACAGCGCGGTTGCATCCTATCAATCCGTGATTGACATGAACCGAAAATCCGAAAGAAGATTTGTCATTCAGGCGCATGCCAAAAAAGCCGAATTGTTTGATTATGAAAAGGGAGATTTTAATTCTTTTGTTGAAACTTACGATGAATTAATAGAAGACAGAGAAAACAGGCCTTATAAAGATATGATTTTTCATCAAATGGCAGTGTTTTATGATAAACAAAACAGACAGGAACAAGCCTTAGATTTTTATAACGCCTCGTTAAAGACCAGTTCAAAAGACACCTATTTAGTAGCTTCAAATTATAGAAATTTAGGAAACCTGTATTTTAGAAATGCGGATTATCCTGTGGCGGCAAAATATTATGACAGTACCTTGGTTAAATTGAATACAAAATCAAGGGAGTTTAATAAAATACAAAAAATAAGAAGCAATCTCGATGAGGTCATTTTGTATGAAGCGCTTGCAAAGCGAAATGACAGCATTCTGAATGTGGTGGCGATGAACCCTGTGGATCGTCAAACTTATTTTGAAAAGTATATCGTTCAACTAAAAGAAAAAGAGGAAGTCAAAAGACTTTTAGCGGAGCAAAATAAAGCAAAACAGGAAAATATAGAGCGGAATAATTCGATTGGATCGGGAGATCCGGCTTCAGATCAAGAGTCCGCAAAACCCATTCGGAAATCACCCATGATGCCACCAACCATTCCCAGCGCGACGACCCAATCAGCGGGTAGTTTCTATTTTTATAATCCTACAACAGTTGCTTTTGGAAAAGTAGACTTCAAGAAAAATTGGGGCGAAAGGACTTTAAATGGGAATTGGAGACTTTCATCAGGAAATGCTAACCCAACTTTGGCTGCTGCTTCGGTTGAGGACAGTCAATCCGTTGAAAAGAAAACGGAATCAAATAAAATTATAGAAGAACATACACCAGATTTTTACCTGAAACAGCTTCCTACGGCACAAATCGAGTTAGACAGCATAGCCAAAGAACGTAATTTTGCTTACTATCAATTGGGTATTATTTATAAGGAAAAATTCAAAGAAAATAGTTTGGCTATTGCAAAATTGGAACAATTATTAAACAATAATCCAGAGGAAAAACTGGTGCTTCCAGCGATGTATAATTTGTATAAATTATATCAAATCACCGATGTAAACATGGCAGCTGCGATGAAAAAGAAGATAACAATTCGGTTTCCGGATTCGCGTTATGCACAAATAATTAACAACACCAATCCAGATGCAATTTCTCAAACTGAAACCCCGGAAAGCGTCTATGCTAAGTGGTATAAAGCATTCCAAGAAGAGCAATTTATTGCCGTTATAGAGCATTCAGACAGCTTGATTACTCAATTTTCAGGCGAGGATATTGTATCTAAATTCGAATTGCTCAAAGCAAGTGCCATTGGAAAACTAAAAGGTGTGACGGCCTACAAAAACGCATTACAAGAGGTGGCTGATAATTATCCAAATAGCGAAGAAGGCAAAGGAGCACAGGTTATTTTGAATGACCAAATCCCGTTTTTAGAGAAAATGGAGTTGAATACAACGGATTCAAATAATTGGAAAATTCTATATCAAGTAGGTTCTCGTGACGATAAAAATACAAAAGCAGTGGAAGAAAAAATTAAAATGTTCATAGCCAGTGAAAATCTTCAGAAACTATATTATTCCTATGATATTTATACGGAGAAAGAAAATTTCATTACCATTCACGGTATAAAATCACGGGTTTATGCAACTGACATAACATTGGTTTTATCAGAGAACATAAAATATAAAATCCCGGATACCGCAATAGTGGTTTCAGGTGAAAACTATAAAGTAATCCAAATCAAGAAAAATCTCGAAACGTATTTGGTACCAAAAAAGCAATAATTATGTTTGATAAAAAAGCAAAATCTTATACCGATCTTTTAGGAAAAACGAATCGGATTGTTGAAGGAACTACGATAAAAGGCGATATTATTTCGCAGGCTGATTTTAGATTAGACGGAAATTTAATTGGTAATTTTCAGTCAGAAGGAAAAATAGTGATTGGACCCGCAGGAAGTGTAACTGGAGATATTGTATGCAAAAATGCGGACATCGAAGGAAAATTTGAAGGTAAAATTCAGGTAACCGAAGTATTGAATGTAAAATCAAAGGCCAGTATTCATGGAGAAGTTATTGTAGGGAAATTAGCAGTAGAGCCAGGCGCTGATTTTAGTGCATCTTGTGCCATGAAAACAAATATTAAAAATGTAATGCAAAACGATGGACAACAAACCACCTCCGAAAAGAGCGAATAAATGGCTGCAGTTCATTAATATTCCAATTCAAATGGGAGTTATCATATTTTTGTTTTCCTATCTTGGGGACTGGTTAGACGAGAATTATCCCCATCCAAGAGTATATTACAGTAAAATTGTAGTGATGGTTGGCGTGGTTTTGGCATTGTACAATGTAATCCGTCAGGTAAACGAAATCAATAAAACGCAGTAATTTTTCAAAATAAAAAGCGTAAAAACCAATCGTAACACGTTCCGATTTTACAAATTAAAATAACGTTGCGCCTGAGTGCCTTTGCGGCAAAAAACAAATACAATGAATTTAAAAAAATACAAACCACTGCTGCCTTTATTGGTGCTTGCGGGATTGGCTTACGGTATTCATAGAGTTATTTTTTATGTTTTGCACATAAATGACACCACTTTTTACTATTCGATAGAAACCCTATACCTGCTGTTCTTGGCGTTGTCAATTATGGTATTTGTGGTTTTGCTGAAAGTGAAAGAACGAAGTTTTGATAATGTAGGCATGTCATTTCTTTTGAGCACCAGTATCAAAATGATAGTTTGTTATTTGATTTTAAAGCCTATATTGCGGGTTACAATTGAAATTAAATCAGTAGAGAAAATTAATTTTTTTATGATGTTTATTCTCTTTTTGGCAATCGAAACGATATTAACAATACGTATCTTAAACGAAAAGCAATAAATATATTTTTTAAGGAACAAATCCATCAAAAATAATTTTTTATATTCTTTTGCATATTAATAAAAGATGTACATTTGCACCAAATTTCAGAAACGTAATAAATTAAGATAATTAACTGTTATGGTGATTTCAAACAAACCACTTAGATTCATAGTAGCGACTTTAGTAGCGTGTCTTCCTTTAATTAGTTTTGCAAATCCGGAACAGGATTCTGTGAAAGTAAAAACAGAAGTTGCTCATGAGGCAGCTGAAGGAGCTCATGCTGAACCAACAGATGTAAAATCTGAAATTAAGGAATTTATCAATCATCACCTTTTAGATTCACATTCTTTTACCTTCAATGCGGATAAAGAATCAGGATCACATAATGGTTTCTCATTGCCTGTTATCCTTTGGGACAATGGTTTGCAAGTATTTTCTTCTTCAAAATTTCATTATGGTGAAGAAACAGCAGAGCACAATGGAAACTTCTACGTATTGCACCACGAAAAAATATACAAAACAGCTGCGGACGGAACTTTAACAGAAGGCGAACATGGTCATCCTACTAATGTAACGCCACTTGATTTATCCATCACTAAAAGTGTGGTTGGTATTTTGTTTGTCGCCATTTTAATGTTTATCTTGTTTAAAGGTTTAGCAAAATCATATACTAAAAACGGAGGAATCGCTTCAGGAGCCGGACGCATATTTGAACCGATTGTTTTGTATGTCAGAGACGAAATTGCCATACCAAATATTGGAGAAAAAAATTATAAGAAATACATGAGTTACTTGTTAACGATATTTTTCTTTATTTTATTTCTAAACATTTTAGGGTTAACGCCACTGGGATTCAATATAACGGGAAATATTGCTATAACAGCATCGCTGGCTATTTTGACGTATGTGATTACCACTTTCTCAGCCAATAAAAATTACTGGGCACACATTTTCTGGATGCCAGGGGTGCCAACTCCAATGAAATTTATTTTGGCGCCAATTGAATTATTGGGAACCATCATCAAACCATTTTCATTAATGATCCGTTTGTACGCTAATATTTTAGCAGGACACGTAGTTTTGATGAGTATCATTGGTTTAATGTTTATTTTTAAAAGTTGGATTGGAAGCAGTTTGTCATTTGGATTGGCATTTGTGCTTATGATTCTTGAAATATTAGTAGCTTTTTTACAAGCGTATATTTTCACTATGTTATCCGCACTTTATTTTGGAGCAGGAAACGAAGAGCATCATCACGAAAAGGCTCATCATTAAGTCGAAAGTCAAACGTCGAAGGTTTAAAGTCAACGGGACTTTATGACGTTAGACTATTAATAAGAATGTTTAATTTTTAATTTATATATTATGGAAATTCCAACTATTGTAGGAGCAGGTTTAATCGTTATCGGAGCGGGTTTAGGTATTGGTAGAATTGGTGGTTCAGCAATGGACGCTATTGCTCGTCAACCAGAAGCTTCTGGAAAAATCCAAACAGCTATGCTTATCGCAGCTGCGCTTATTGAAGGTATTGGTTTTGCTGCGTTATTCGCATCTTAATTAAAACTAAAAAAAACAATAGTTACAACGGTTGGTTGTAACTATTGTTTTTAAAATTAAAACATTACAAATTGCGATTAAAAGCAATTCATACTTTAAAATTTATAATTAGATATAATGGATAAGTTAATAAATGATTTTTCGTTTGGTTTGTTTATTTGGCAAATAGTAATATTTGTAGGATTGATATTCTTATTAAAAAAATTCGCTTGGAAACCAATTCTGGATGCAGTTAATGATAGAGAAGAAGGAATTAAAAATGCCTTACTATCTGCTGAAAACGCTAGAAAAGAAATGCAAAATCTTCAAGCTGACAACCAACGTATTTTACAAGAAGCAAGATTAGAGCGTGACAACATGCTTAAAGACGCTCGTGAAATAAAAGAGAAAATGGTTGCGGATGCAAAAAATGAAGCACAGGCTCAAGGATTAAAAATGATCGAGCAAGCGAAAGCAGCAATTGAAAGTGAAAAAAATGCAGCCATGGCCGAATTGAAATTACAAGTTTCAACATTGTCATTGAATATCGCAGAAAAAATATTGAAAGACGAATTATCTAACAAAGAAGCTCAAACTAAATTAGTTGAGAAAATGTTAGGTGATGTAAAGTTAAACTAACAATTATGGCAAGTACAAGAGCAGCAATTCGCTATGCAAAAGCAATTCTAGACTTAGCAAACTCAAAAGGTGTTGCCGAAGTTGTAAATAACGACATGAAATTGATTGCTTCGACAATTAAGGGTAATTTAGAATTGAGTACTTTTATTCAAAACCCGACCATGAAAGTGGAGGTAAAAGAAAAAGCACTGTTAGAAGTTTTTGCCGGTATAAATGGCGTAACTCAAGGGTTGTTTCATTTATTATTTGAAAACAAAAGATTCGAAATTCTAGAAGCAATTGCCATAGAGTACAGTAAATTATCGGATATTATGAATGGTATTGAAGTAGCGCAGGTTACTACAGCGATTCTTATGGATGCAGCGTTAGAAGCTAAAGTTTTGGCTAAAATTGCAACACTTTCGGATAAAAAAATCACAATAGAAAATATAGTAGATGCTTCAATCATTGGAGGATTTATTCTTAGAATAGGCGACAAGCAATACAATGCTTCAGTAGCCAACAGATTACAAGTATTAAAAAGAGAGTTAAGTAATTAGTTTTATTGCACATTTAAGTGTCTAAATTATAAATTAAGATGGCGGAAATCAAACCTGCTGAAATTTCAGCAATATTAAGAAAGCAAGTAGAAGGTTTTGAATCTGGTGCTACACTAGAAGAAGTAGGAACAGTACTTCAAGTTGGAGATGGTATTGCTCGTGTTTACGGGCTTTCGAATGTTCAATATGGAGAGTTAGTTGAATTTGACAATGGATTAGAAGCTATTGTTTTGAATCTTGAAGAAGATAATGTAGGTGTGGTACTTTTAGGACCATCTACAGGAATCAAAGAAGGTTCAACTGCTAAAAGAACACAACGTATTGCTTCTCTTAAAGTAGGAGAACAAATGGTAGGTCGTGTAGTAAACACACTTGGTTTTCCTATTGATGGAAAAGGACCAATCGGTGGAGACTTATACGAAATGCCGTTAGAAAGAAAAGCTCCTGGAGTTATCTTCCGTCAACCCGTTACTGAGCCATTACAAACAGGAATAAAAGCAGTAGATGCTATGATTCCAGTAGGTCGTGGACAACGTGAGCTAGTTATTGGTGACCGTCAAACAGGTAAATCAACTGTTTGTATCGATACTATCTTAAATCAAAAAGAATTTTACGATGCTGGGAAACCAGTATTTTGTATCTATGTTGCTATTGGACAAAAAGCTTCGACTGTAGCAGGAATTGCTAAAATGTTAGAAGAAAAAGGCGCAATGGCATATACCATTATTGTTGCGGCAAATGCTTCTGATCCAGCTCCAATGCAAGTGTATGCTCCTTTCGCAGGTGCTGCAATTGGAGAATATTTTAGAGATTCAGGACGTCCGGCTTTAATTGTTTATGATGATTTATCTAAACAAGCGGTTGCATATCGTGAGGTTTCTCTGTTATTGAGAAGACCACCGGGACGCGAAGCATATCCTGGAGACGTTTTCTACCTTCACAGTAGATTATTAGAACGTGCTTGTAAAGTAATTGCTGATGATGGAATTGCTAAAGACATGAACGATTTACCAGATTCATTGAAATCAATTGTAAAAGGTGGTGGTTCATTGACGGCGCTGCCAATTATTGAAACGCAAGCTGGTGACGTTTCTGCATACATCCCAACAAACGTAATTTCTATTACAGATGGTCAAATTTTCCTTGATGGAGATTTGTTTAACTCTGGGGTTCGTCCGGCAATTAACGTAGGTATTTCGGTATCTCGTGTTGGAGGAAATGCCCAAATTAAATCAATGAAAAAAGTAGCAGGTACTTTGAAATTGGATCAAGCACAATTCCGTGAATTAGAAGCGTTTGCTAAATTTGGTTCTGATCTTGATGCCGTTACTTTGAACGTAATTGAAAAAGGAAGAAGAAACGTTGAGATCTTGAAACAAGGTTTGAATGATCCGTATACTGTTGAAGACCAAGTTGCAATTATCTATGCTGGTTCTAAAAACTTATTGAGAAATGTTCCTGTGAATAAAGTAAGAGAATTTGAGAAAGATTTCTTGGAATTCTTGAACAACAAACACAGAGCGACTCTTGATGCTTTGAAAGCAGGAAAATTGACAGACGAAATTACAGATGTAATCGAAACTGTAGCAAAAGAATTATCAGCAAAATATAACTAAAACTAGTCAAAAGTTGTAAAGTCGAAAGTCTTAAAGTCAGTTTATCTGCTTTTGAGGACTTTAGACTTTATGACTTTACGACATTAGACTAATATAAAATGGCAAATTTAAAGGAAATCCGTAATAGAATTACTTCCGTTTCATCGACGATGCAAATTACATCGGCAATGAAAATGGTTTCTGCAGCAAAGCTAAAGAAAGCACAAGATGCAATCACAGCAATGCGCCCTTATGCCGAAAAATTAACGGAATTATTGCAAAATCTTTCTGCCACGCTTGATGGTGAGATAGGAGGAGAGTTTACCATACAACGAGAGATCAAGAAAGTATTATTAGTTGTAATAACTTCTAACAGAGGTTTAGCGGGTGCTTTTAATACGAATGCAATCAAAGAAGCAAAAAGTCGTGTTGAATTTTATACAGGGAAGCAAGTGGATATTTTTGCTATTG
Source organism: Flavobacterium sp. RSP49 (assembly GCF_003968735.1). Lineage (NCBI taxonomy): Bacteria > Pseudomonadati > Bacteroidota > Flavobacteriia > Flavobacteriales > Flavobacteriaceae > Flavobacterium > Flavobacterium sp. RSP49. The sequence continues at coordinate 45,741 of NZ_RYDN01000021.1, forward strand.
GCAAAAAAGGAAATGATGTTTTGAGTAAAACACATTCAGTGGTGGATAATCAAAGCGTTGTTTTTGATGACTTGACTTTTGATGCTGTAGCTAAAATTGCGGATACATTAACTGAGAAATTCGTTTCAGGAGAATATGATAAAATTGAGTTGATTTATAACCAATTTAAAAATGCCGCAACACAAATCGTTCAAACCGAACAATTTTTGCCATTGGCACCTATAAAATCTGATCTTACAGTTTCAACTGGTGATTATATTTTTGAACCTTCAAAAGAAGGAATCGTGTTGACTTTGATTCCAAAATCATTAAAAACACAATTGTACAAAGGAATTCGGGATTCATTTGCTTCAGAGCACGGAGCCCGTATGACTGCGATGCATAAAGCAACTGATAATGCAACGGAAATGAGAAATCAACTGAAATTAACATATAATAAAGCACGTCAGGCTTCTATTACTAATGAGATCTTAGAGATTGTTGGTGGTGCTGAAGCGTTGAATGGATAATAGATTATTGATTCAAAATATATAAAGAGTCACGCATAGCGTGACTCTTTTTTTGTTTAATTTTATAGTTTAAAATAATACTAGGAAGAATGCAATTAAAAATTAGAGAACTCAGCACAGTAGAAGAAATGCTTGAAAACATTGAAGTAATGCGATTTTTATACCCCACATTTACGGTAGAAAAATACCAATCGTATCTTACAGAGATGATTCCACACAACTACAAGCAAATTGCCGTTTTTGAAGGCGATGTATGTGTAGGACTCTCCGGATTATGGTCTGGGACTAAATTATGGTCTGGCAAGTACCTGGAAATTGATAATTTTATTGTGCATCCAGAACACCGCAAGAAAGGAATTGGCAAAATGTTGACGGATTATGTTGATGTATTGGCGAAGGAAACTGGTTGTACCATGATCGTTTTAGATGCCTTTACCGGAAATTTCACCGCACATCGTTTTTATTACAATCAAGGATACGTACCCAAAGGATTTCACTTTCTTAAAATTTTAAACGAAGAAGGACTAAGTTAAAGAGAAAATTATGAAAGGATATAAAATAATTTTTTCCTCTGTGATTACCGCTATCAGCCTTACTTTTTATGCTATGAAACACGAACTTCAAACGGAATTTCCTCAAGAAATACAATCAGTATTCTACCAAAAAGAGAAACTAGAAAAGAGGAATGAGGGAATTCATTTTTATATCGAATTCAAAAAACCGCTTGCGGCAAACATCACATTGGAGAAAATCTATTTTCACAATCAAGAATCTCTAGTTCAGGAAATTACACCAAAAGACTTTAAATTTTCATTTTTACAAAGCAATAAAAAAGAAGATTTGATTATGGATATAAATCCTGCCAAAGAATATGGCAATAAAGCACCGGTCGTTCAAAAATCTAAATTTGATTTAAAGCCCAATGAAGCAGTATTAAAATACAAGCTAAAAAATAAAACGTATTATTTGAAAATCTCCAATGTCTTCGAAAAACCGCTCTAATTAAAATCTTCAAATCAAATATTTTCTAAGACGAAACAGCAGTAAAAACAAAAAGGTACTGAGGTCATTTAAACCAAAGAATTGGTTATTTTTGTCGATATCAATTTAAACAAATACGCCATTTTGGGATTATATAAAAATCTTTTTAAACAGACCGCGATTTACGGATTAGCAACGGTTGTCCCGCGAATGTTTAGTTTCTTATTGGTGCCTTTATATACGGATCTACTTCCTAAAGCGGAGTATGGGAAGGTTTCCATAATTTTTGCCTCCATGATTTTCTTTAATGTCATTCTTGCATACGGAATGGAAACTGCTTTTTTTAGGTTTTATAATAAGGAAACAAACAAAAATTCAGTAGTTGAAACAGCCTCAGTGTCGATCTTCTGGACTTCACTTACCTTTTTATTCATAGCATTACTTTTTCGAAACACATTAGCGCTTTGGTCAGGAATTGATGAACAATATATTACATACACCATTTGGATTTTAGTGCTTGATGCATTGGTTATTGTTCCGTTCTCTAAATTAAGGGTCAACCAGCAACCCGTAAGATACGCCATAATCAAAATAGGAAATGTAGCCGTCAATCTTTTTCTGAACCTTTTCTTTTTGAGTTATTTACCCGCGATTGCAGAATCAAATCCGGACAGTATTTTACGCTCTTTATATCTGGAAGATTTCCAAATAGGATATATTTTTGTGTCCAATATCGCGGCGAGCTTACTTACATTTATACTGCTGTCCCCCAATTATTTCAAACTCAAATGGAATTTTGATTATTCGCTTTGGAAACGCATGATGCAATACGGTATGCCCATAATGGTCGCTGGAATCGCATTTGCCATCAACGAACAATTCGACAAAATTTTACTGGGATACTTATTGCCTCCTGACATTGCTGATGCCGAAGTGGGCGTTTATTCCGCCTGTTACAAGCTTGGTTTGTTCATGGTTTTGTACCGAACTGCCTATACTTTGGGAATCGAACCCTTCTTTTTTAGCCATTCTAATAGTAAAGATGCGCCACAAACCTACGCTACAATTACCAAATATTTTGTCATTTTTGGGTCGTTTATATTACTGTCCGTCATCGTTTTTGCCGATGTGCTCAAAGTTATTATGATCCGAGATGATTCCTATTGGGAAGCCATGAAAGTAGTACCATTAATTATTTTGGCTAATTTTTTCCTAGGCATTTACACCAACCTTTCCGTTTGGTACAAACTCATTGACAAAACGCATATTGGTGCATACATTTCTATAGTGGGAGCCATCATTACCTTAGCATTAAACTTTCTTTTAATTCCTACAATGAGTTATTACGGTTCTGCAATTGCCACCATTTCGGCTTATGGGAGCATGATGTGTATCTCCTACTATTTTGGGAATAAATATTACCCCATACCGTACGAAACCAATAAAATTGCCATGTATTTAGTGATTTCCATAGGTTTTTCAGCAGTTTCATTTTATGGCTTTAGAGAAAATTATTTAGTTGGAGTGCCGCTATTGTTAGCATTCCTATATTTTATTTACTACAACGAGAAAGAATTATTAATCAAAATATTGAACCGAAAAAAGAATTAGAATCTAGTTTTTAGGAGCTATTTCCTGCTTTTTGCTGTATCTTTTCTTTTTTAAAGAAAAAAAGAAAAGGATGCCGCTTCAATCAGGGCTAAAAAATCGAAAACAATACAAAAGAACATATACGGACAAGTAGGGACAAGTCGCGACTTGTCCCTACAGCACATCAAAATAAAAAAACAATGACAATAAACATCATCAACAAATCACAACATGCCTTGCCCAACTATGAAACCATAGCTTCGGCAGGAATGGACTTACGAGCCAACTTATCGGAATCCGTAACACTAAGACCATTGGAAAGAGCCATTGTAAAAACAGGTCTTTTCATCGAATTGCCTATAGGGTACGAAGCGCAAGTAAGACCTCGAAGCGGTCTCGCTGCTAAAAACGGAATTACGGTGTTGAACGCTCCCGGAACAGTAGATGCCGATTATCGGGGTGAAATCGGAGTTATTTTAGTAAATTTATCCAATGAAGATTTTGTTATCCAAAACGGAGAACGCATTGCACAACTCATCATCGCAAAACACGAACGTGCAGAGTGGATTCAAGTACAAGAGCTGACAGAAACCTCCAGAGGAGAAGGCGGATTTGGTAGTACGGGAGTGAAATAGATTTAATAATTTAAAGATTTAATAATTTAAAGATTTGCGATACTCTTTAAATTTTTCAATCGTTTAATCTTTCAATAAAAAAACATGAAAATAATTGTCCCAATGGCAGGCCGTGGTTCACGCCTTCGCCCACATACATTAACCATTCCTAAACCTTTAATTCCTATTGCAGGAAAACCGATTGTTCACCGTTTAGTAGAGGATATTGCAGGCGTATTAAATCAAGCGATCGAAGAAGTAGCCTTTATTATTCATGAAAGTTTTGGCAAAAAAGTAGAAGAGGAACTAATTGCTATCGCACAAAAATTAGGCGCCAAAGGCACTATTTATTACCAAAACGAAGCTTTAGGAACCGGTCACGCCATTATGTGTGCCAAAGATTCTTTGAGTGGACCAGCAGTTATCGCTTACGCAGATACGTTGATTCGGGCTGATTTCGATTTGGACCAAAATGCCGACAGCGTGATTTGGGTGAAACAAGTAGATCTGCCGGAAGCTTTTGGTGTTGTAAAACTGAATGAAGCAAATGAAATAGTAGAATTAGTAGAGAAACCGGTAACTTTTGTCTCAGATCTTGCCGTTATCGGAATTTACTATTTTAAAGATGTGGCCGTGCTGAAAAACGAATTACAATTAGTATTAGATAACAATATTATCCACGGTGGCGAATATCAAATAAATGATGGTATCAAACAAATGATGGCTAAAGGCATGAAATTTGTTCCCGGTAAAGTGGACGAATGGATGGATTGTGGCAACAAGAATGTAACCGTGGAAACCAATTCCAGAATGTTAGGATTCTTGCATAATGATGGCGAACATTTAGTGGATTTTGATGTCAAATTAGAGAATTCGACTATAATTCCGCCGTGTTATATCGGTAAAGATGTGGTGTTAATTAACGCAACTGTTGGTCCAAATGTATCGTTAGGAGATGGATGTCATGTTCAAAACAGCACGATAAAAAACAGTTTAATACAAACGCACTCTCATATCAAAAATGCGAATTTAGACAATGCGATGATTGGGAATCACGTTAGTTTCGACGGTAATTTTTCCAGTATTAGCATTGGAGATTATTCGGTATTGGAGTAAAAGGATTCAATTAATGCACTAAGCAATAAGAATAAAACAATGTTGCATTTTTTTACCATATAAGTCATGTAAGTTTAAGTTTCAATTGTGTTAGCCTTATGTAACTTAAATAATCATAAGGTCATTTAAGGTTTAATTCTTATATGACTTATATATCAAATAGTATTTCACTCATTTTTTAGTATGACATTAAATAGGTCCAACTACTTAAATGCTATAATCAAAAATAAAAATATTTAATTTTAAACATACGAGTCTTGCAAGGCTATGTGGCTTCGCTTAAATGAACTATTGGTTTTACTTGAATTAATTCAAAACTTATATGACTTATATGTTTAAACAAGTATGCGACGAAATGTTATTATTTGTAATGTTAAGTGGTATTATATAAAAAAGATTCAGGATTAAAAATACAGCATGAAAAAAAGCGCTTTCATAATTTTATTTCTCGTTTTGCAATGCAATTCGACTATGCTATGGGCGCAAGCGGAGCCAGAGGAAATCAAGCTCGATACGGATCAGTTTCAGGAACTTTTTTATGAATCGTTGTTGCAAAAAGGGATTGAGAACTATGATAAAGCAATTGTAGCTTTGGATAAAGCCAATAAAATTAAGCCCAATGATGCCGCCGTATATTATGAGTTAGGGAAGAATTATTTAGCATTAAAAGAGTATAAAAGTGCTTATAATTACTTTGAAAACGCCACTAAAATTGATCCTAAAAACAAGTGGTTCTGGATAGGAATGTATGATGTGAGTTACGAAACTAAAAATTTTACTCAGGGAATTACCGTCATCAATAAGTTGATTGAATTTGATCCCAAGTACAAAGAAGATTTGACCTCACTTTATATGGGGACTAATCAGTATGAGAAAGCTTTGGCACTGATTCAGGAACTTAATGAAACCATCGGAAAAACAGATAGAAGGGAACTATACAAAAGCCAGATTCTGTCTGTAGGAAAATTTCAGAATATGGAGATTACCAATCTGGAAGATCTGATTGCTAAAAACCCACAGGATGAGTTCAATTATATCAGTTTAATTTTTTTGTATTCGAAAAATAATGAAGAGTCAAAAGCGTTTGAAACCGTCAAAAAACTCGAAAAAGCAATCCCAGATTCGGAGTGGGCACAAGTAAGTGTATTCAAAAATTACTTGGATGCTAATGACGCACCAAAAGCCATTAAAGCAATGAATATTGTTTTGGCCAGTGCCAAAATTGATTCGAAAATTAAACACCGAATTCTGAATGAGTTTCTGGTTTTTACTGATAAAAATCCGCAATATTCGGCTGATTTAGAGAAGGCTGTCGGCTATTTTGACAAGGATACTTCCGTTGATGTTGCCAAAGAAATTGGGAAGTTTTTCCATGCAAAAAAACAATGGAACAAAGCAATTATGTATTATGAAAAATCAGCAAATAAAGAGTCTGGTGATGCCGTCGGAACGAATTTACTTTTGCTTCAAGCGCATACGGAGATGAAACAATTTGATACAGTAGCTAGGAAAGCTTCGGCACTTATGGAGACTTTTCCAACGCAGCCTCAGTTTTATTATTATGCGGGTTTAGCCAACAATCAGCTGCAACAATTTAAAAAGGCGAAGGGTTTTTTAGAAATGGGCATGGATTATGTAGTGGAGAATAAAGAGTTGGAAATCAATTTCAATATTCAACTTGGAGAAGCGTATAATGGTTTGGGAGATTTCAAGAAAAAAGACTTGTTTTTCTCTAAAGCCAATCAATTATTAAAAGAAAAAAAATAATGAAAAAAATTTCAATAGTAGTTCTACTTACTGTTTTTATGATTTCTTGTAAATCTAAAGCCATTGTGGTTGCTGCCAGTAATGAGCCCGTTGCTGAAGCGGGGTATATGTCAGCCAAAAAAATAATAGAAAATCATTATAACAATAAAAATGAATTTTCTACATTATACATTAAGTCAAGCGCGCGTTATGCGGATGACAAGCAGACCCAAAACGTTACCGCAGAAATTAAAATCAAGAAAGACGAACAAATTTTAGTAAGCATTCGTTTTCTTGGAATTACAATGGCAAAAGCATTGATTACGCCTTCCACGGTGAGCTATTACGAAAAAATCAACGGAAACTATTTTGAAGGGGATTTCAGCAGTTTAAGCCAGTGGTTAGGAACGGATTTGGATTATAATAAAATCCAGAACATGTTATTAGGTCAGGCTATTGATGATTTGACTAAAGGAAAATATCTAGAAACATTATTGGAACAAACCTATCGATTAGATGATACATCGAACAAAAACACAAAAAAATCATTCTTTTTAGATGCCGATAAATTTTTAGTTCAAAAGCAAGAAATTACACAAACTGCCGAAGAGCGAACGATCAAAGTTACATACACAGACAACAAAGTATACAACGAGACAACATTGCCTACAAGTGTTTTAATTTATACGTTTCAGAAGAAAGGAACTACCGAAATCAGTTTAGATTACAATACGGTAACTTTCAATGAAGAACTTTCTTTTCCTTATAGTGTTCCAAATGGGTACAAAAGAATTATAATTAAGTAAATTAGCAAAAATATTTTTCCGATATGCCAAAATTTCTCCTAAGCCTAATTTTAATTTGTACCACTTCATTACTATGGAGTCAGGAATCCCAACAAGAAAAATTAGAAGAACGTAAAGCTCAAATTCAAAAAGAAATTCGAGAAAATGAAAGATTACTGCAGAATGTAAAGAAAAAAGAGAAATCCGCTCTCAATGTGGTGATTATTCAAAGTACTAAAATAAGGCTTAAAGAAAAATTAATAAATACCACTGAAAAGCAAACCAAGTTGCTTAACAACGATATGTACATTAATCAGGTTCAGATCAATAAATTAAAAAAAGAATTGGGGGAACTGAAGGAGGATTATGCCGAAATGATTTTAAAATCATATAAAAGCCGTTCGTCAGAAAGTAGAGCGATGTTTTTATTGTCTTCTGAAAACTTTTTACAGGCATACAAAAGAGCGCAGTACATGAAGCAGTACACCAGTTATAGAAAAGCACAGGGCGAGGAAATTAAATCTAAGTCGACCAAGTTATTGGACTATAATGATAAATTAAACATTCAAAAAAAGGAAAAACAAAAACTGATTGCCGAAAACGAAAAGGAACGATTGGCTCTGGAAAAAGAAAAAAAAGAACAGCAAAAGGTAGTAAATTTTATCAAAAAAGATAAAAATATGATTGCCAAAGAGCTTAAGAAAAGACAACAAGAGTACAAATCAATTGACAGACAAATCAATAAATTAATTCGGGAAGCCATTGCGGCAGCCAATAGGAAAGCCGCCTTAGAAAAAGCGAAAGCCAATCCAAGTGCCCCGGTTTCCAGAGGTGCAGTGTCATCCTCTAAAATTGAGTTAACTCCTGAAGCTAAAATAGTTGCTGATAATTTTAGAGCGAATAGAGGAAGATTGCCGTATCCTGTTGAAAAAGGATATATATCATTAGGATATGGAAACCAAACCCATCCTTTGTTCAATACAATTACGGTTCACAACAGCGGTGTAGAAATCACTACGGACAATGGCGCAAGTGCCAGAGCTGTTTTTGGAGGAGAAGTAACCAGTGTCATCGTTTTGTCACCAGTAAACAAAGCGGTAATGATACAGCACGGAGATTTCTTTACGGTCTATCAAAATTTAAGTTCAGTGTCAGTCAATAAAGGAGATAAAGTGAGTATAAAGCAAAGTCTTGGAAAAGTAAGAACGAATGGCGAGACCGGAAAAACGATAATTAAATTTTTAATCCTACAAAATACAACCTATAATAATCCTTCAAGCTGGTTGTCCCCAAGATAGAAAATAGTTTGTCTTGTCCTGAATAACCGATACAGATTATTAGATAAAAATATTTAATTAAACACTTGCAAAAACGTTTTTGCAA